>CAYFUB010000263.1:0-30728 GCA_964346195.1 uncultured Pirellulales bacterium | reverse complement strand
TAGCCGGCCTGCCCGCCGGTGGGTTTGTAGTTACGTTTCAGGGGCTTCTGGATCAGGCCCATGCGAATGGCCTTGGCCGAGACCCGGATCCGACAGACCTTGCCGTCCACGACGGCCCGCACCTTCTGGATGTTCGGTTTGAACTTCCGCCGGCTGATGCCGGTGACCTTCTTGCCGACGCCGCCCAGCCGCTTGGCCTTGCCGCGCCGGGTTATCCTGTTGCCGAAGACCGTCTTCTTACCCGTAAATTGACATACTCTCGACATATGCTGCTCCTGCATCGTCTTGCAACGGATTGTTGCTCACACCTTGCTTTACTGTCAGACCCGCCGACCCAGCCAGGCGCGGAATCGGTATTTTAGCGAATCCCCCGCATTTTGCAACAATTACCTGCCTGCGGACCGGCAAAATTGTCAAACCCAGGCTCCTTTATTGTCGATGGTCCGATATGGCCTATAATGGGCACAGTTGTGCTTCCGTACGATGTGAAGAGGCCTGCGACCCGCACGCATGGAAAACAGCATGAACATTCTGGGAATCTCGGCGTTCTACCACGATAGTGCCGCGACCCTGGTGCGGGATGGAGAGATTGTTGCAGCGGCGCAGGAGGAGCGGTTCACGCGGGTCAAACACGACAGCCGCTTTCCTGCACACGCCGTCGAGTATTGCCTGCAAGCGGCGAGCCTGAGCCCGGACAGGCTCGATTATGTCGTTTTCTACGAGAAGCCCCTGCTCAAATTCGAGCGGCTGCTGGAGACCTACCTGGCCTACGCGCCGTGGGGGTTTCGTCAGTTCCTGGCCGGTATGCCCATCTGGCTGCGGCAGAAGCTGCACCTGCCGCGGGAGATGGATAAGGCCCTGCGACACGCGTACAAGGGCCGCTACGTCTTTACCGACCATCACGAATCCCATGCCGCCAGCGCGTTCTTCCCGTCGCCGTTCGAGGAGGCGGCGATTCTCACGATGGACGGGGTCGGCGAATGGGCCACGGCCAGTTTCGGCGTCGGACGCGGCAACCAAGTGCAACTGAGCCACGAGTTGCACTTCCCGCATTCGCTGGGCCTGTTCTACTCAGCCTTCACGTACTTCACCGGCTTCAAGGTCAATTCGGGCGAGTATAAGCTGATGGGGCTGGCCCCCTACGGGGAGCCGCGATACCGCGATTTGATCCTGGAGAAGCTGATCGACCTCAGGCCCGACGGCTCCCTGCGGCTGAACCTGGCCTATTTCGGGTACTGCCACACGATGGTCATGACGAATCGCCGGTTCGACGGGCTTTTCGGCGGGCCGCCGCGGAGGCCCGAGGCCCCGCTGACCCAGAGGGAAATGGATATCGCCGCCTCCATCCAGGCCGTCACCGAGGAGGCCATGCTGCGGGCCACCCGGCACGTCCACAAACAAACCGGGATGAAGAACCTCGCCCTCGCCGGCGGCGTGGCCTTGAACTGCGTTGCCAACGGGCGAATCCTGCGCGAAACGCCCTTCGAGAACATCTGGATTCAGCCCGCGGCCGGGGATGCCGGCGGGGCGCTGGGGGCGGCCCTGTTCGTATGGCACCAACTCCTGGGCAACGAGCGGCACGCCGACGGGCGGGACAGCCAGCAGGCTTCTCTCCTGGGCCCGGCCTACAGCGACGACCAGATCCGCCGGTTCCTCGACTCTCAGGGTGCCAGGTACCGCACCTGCAGCGAGGAGCCCGCCCTGCTCGCGCAGGTCGCCGAGTTGATCGACGCGGGCAAGGTCGTCGGATGGTTCCAAGGACGCATGGAATTCGGACCGCGAGCGCTGGGCAGCCGCAGCATCATCGGCGACGCCCGCAGCCAGGAGATGCAGTCGGTCATGAACCTCAAAATCAAGTTCCGCGAGTCGTTCCGTCCCTTCGCGCCCTGCGTGCTACGGGAGGACGTATCCGAGTACTTCGAGATGCCGCCCCGGGCGGACAGCCCGTACATGCTGCTGGTGGCCGGCGTCCGGGAGGAGAAACGGCTGAATTCCCGGGCGCAGTCCCTTCTAGGGCTCGACAAGCTCAAGGGCAAGCGCAGCGTCGTGCCGGCCATAACCCACGTGGACTACTCCGCGCGGATTCAAACGGTGGACGCACAGCGCCATCCCCGATTGCACCGGCTTCTCACGGCCTTCAAGCAAAAGACCGGCTGTCCCGTGATCATCAATACGAGTTTCAACATTCGCGGCGAGCCCATCGTCTGCTCGCCCGAGGACGCCTACCACTGTTTTCTGGCGACTGATATGGACGTGCTGGTGCTGGAGAACCAGATCCTGTATAAACACGAGCAGCCGCAGGCAAAGCAGCACGAAATCGATGCCTACAAGGCCCGATTCGAATTGGATTGATGCAAAGGAACTGAGCCGATATGTCACTGATGGAGATCGAATGGCATCCGACGGGCAGGCAACTGCGCGTGTTCGGCGCCAGCGGCCTGCTGGCCTCGGCGGTGGCCGCTCTCGTCCTGCACTTCGTCTGGGGCGTGGCAGCCTTCTGGGCGTTGCTCGTCTTCGCCGCGGGTCTGGCCGTTTTCCTGTGCAGCCTGCTCGCGCCGGCAGCGACGCGATTCATCTACATCGGCCTGACCCTGGTGGCAATGCCCATCGGATTTGTCCTCAGCTTCGTTCTCTTGGCGGCCTTCTATTTCCTGCTGCTGACGCCGGTGGCCATCTTCTTTCGGCTGATCGGCCGCGATCCCCTCTGCCGCAGATTCGACCCGACGGTGGAGAGCTACTGGGTGCCCCGCGGGCCGAGTGAGGGTATGGAACGCTACTTCCACCAATTCTGACCAGAGAAGCAGGTATCATGACACGACACACCGACAAGACGGCGAAATTCGATGAGCTGGCCCGACAGAAGCGCCCGTCGCTGGCCCGGGAGTTCTGGGACTTCCTCAAATACAACAAGAAGTGGTGGCTGCTGCCCATCATCATCGTACTTCTGGTTCTGTGCCTGCTCGTGCTGCTGGGCGGCTCCGGCGCGGCAGTGTTTATCTACCCACTTTTCTAACCGACCGCCTTGGGCTAATGAAGCGCCTGTCGGCTTGACACAGGAGCGGGCAAATCCTATCTTGCCGCTAGGTAAAACAGACCCTTGCCTCGACTCACCCGACACGGCAGGAGTTGTACACGCATTCAGGTCATGTGCCCGGGTCACATGAACAGGATGGCGTCCAAGGCCCTTTTTGAATGGACTCGCTTATGCCAGGGATGATCCGCACGATTCAGCACAACGTCAGCCGCATCGTACTTGCGCTTTTCCTGCTGGGACTGGGGGCATGCCAGACCACGCCGCCGAAAGAGCCCACGTCCACACCGGCGCGGGATGTCGCCGCGCCGTGGCAGCAGGCTCTCGCGCAATTCAATCGCGGGGCCGCCCTGCTCGAACAGTACAAGTATGCCGACGCGGCCCAGACGTTCGAACGGGTACTCAAGGCAGCACCCAACTGGTCTGCCGCGCGGTTCAATCTGGGATTGGCGTTGCTGAACATGCAGGAGCAGGCCGGCGCGAAAGAAAACCTGGGGCGAGCCAGGCAGGCCTTCGAGTCCGTTCTGAGCGACGACCCGAACCATCCGCACGCCCGGTTCAGTCTCGGGCTGTACCACCAGCATACCGGGGACAACGCCGGGGCGGCCGAGCATTTTCGCCTGGTCCATGAGGCGGACCCGAACGATCCGCACGTCGCATACAAATACGCTGAGACCTTGATCGCACTGAACCGGAAGGAACTTGCCACGGGCATCCTCGAAGGCATCGTCCGACTCGATCCGGGCTTCGTCTCGGCCATCTACCGGCTGGCCACCCTTTATCAGCAGAGCGGCCAACGGGACAAGGCCATGGACCTGTTCGCGCGCTTCCGCGAGCTCAAGGACGCCGAGCTGACGGGCGGCAGCTTCACTGTCCTGAACGCCTACGGCACCGTAGGGAAATACTACCTGGCCCTCGGGCCCGACAATCTACCCATCCAGTCGCCTGCACGACCCGTGACGCGGATTCTGTTCGCGCCAGAGCTTAAGCTTCTGTCGATGAGGACCTCACCTTGGGATGCACCGGGCGTGGCTGTAAATCTGCCTGGTGCGGCGGCAGGCGATGTGAATGGGGATGGCAATATCGATCTGTGTCTGACGGGCCTTGACCCAAACGGTACGACATCGACCTGGCTCAACAACGGGTCCGGCTCCTTCAACCAGGGGCAGATCCTGACGACACACGGGATTTGTCCCGCCTTCGGCGACGTCGACAACGACGGCGACATCGACCTGTGGCTCGGACGAGCCGGACCGGATGCATACTTCGCCAATGACGGCAGAGGGATGTTCGAAGCCACCCCCTTGTCGGGAGTCGGTGAGTCCGAGGCGGTGACGCAGAACGCCCGACTCCTCGACATCGACAGCGACGGCGACCTGGACCTCGTTGCTTTTCATCTCGAAGAGGGCGCGATTCCCGCGGAGAGCCGCGTAAGGGCCGGGCCCACCGCCGTCTACAGCAACAACCGGGACGGCTCGTTTGTCGATATCGCCCGGAAACTCGGCCTGAGTCTTGAGTCGACCCCGGTCGCGGCGACTGTCTATGACGATTTCGACAGCGACCGCGATCTGGATTTCGTCATCTTCCCGCAAGGGGCGCCGCCTATTGGCTGGGTCAACGACCGCGTGTGGAAAGCTCATACTCTCGATGCACATGCGATGGGACTACTCCCGTCCCAAGGCGTTCTCGCCGCCACCTCGGGCGACCCGGACAATGACGGCGACCGTGACCTGCTCGTATTCACGACCGGCTCCATGCATCTGTTCCGCAACCGCGGCGACTTTCGGTTCGAACATGATGAGGCGTTCGCGCGCGTCTGCGGCCGGATGGGCGCCTCGGGCGGACAGTTCGCCGATATCGACAACGACGGCGATCTGGACATCGTCATAGCCGACGGCGTGCGCGCGGACGGGAAACGCGGCCCGGCGCTGCTCATCAATGAGTGGCCCAGGAACGGCTTCACGAAAGCCGAACAGACCGATCCGGGGAATTTGCTCGCGGGCCTGAGCTTTGACGGCTATGCGGGCTGCATCATCGCCGACTTCACGGGAGATGGGAGACCGGACCTTCTTATCGTCCCGGCCGGCGCCGAGCCTTTCGTGGTCGAGAATGTCACCGCCGGCGGCCATTGGATTCAGATCGACCTGCAAGGTACCCAGGGGCAGGACGGCAAGTCACGGTCAAATAACTCCGCCATCGGGGCACGCGTGGACATCAAAGCCGGCATGGTCTCGCAGCAGCACGTTGTGGGCATTCCCTCCGGACCGGTCGCTTCGCCCCCACTGAGGATTCACGCCGGACTGGGCCCGCATACTACCGTGGACTGGCTGCGCATCATGTGGCCGGATGCCGTGCTGCAGGCCGAGCTGGAACTGCCCGCCGACCAGGTGGTGACGATTGCGGAGGTGCAGCGCAAGGTCTCTTCCTGCCCGCACTTGTTTGCGTGGAACGGAACACACTACGAGTTCATCTCCGACTTCGGCGGAATGGGCGGCTTGGCCTATCTCGTCAGCCCCGGCGTCTACGCCCCGCCCGATGCGACGGAATACGTCCCCGTACCGAATCTCAAGCCTCGCGACGGCCAATACGTTCTCCAGATCGTCGAGCCCCTCGAGGAGACCGTGTACCTGGACCAGGCGGAACTAATTGCGGTTGACCATCCGGAAGGCACGGCGGTCTATCCGAACGAGATGATGGCCGTCGAGGCGCCGCCGCCTGATTTCGAGCTCTTCTGCACGAGAGAGCGAATCGAGCCCGTCTCCGCCATCGACCATCGGGGCATCGATGTCACCCGGGAACTGCAACAGGTCGATCGAGTGTATGCGGGGCCGACCAAGCCGGACCCGCGTTTCACTGGCTATGCTGAGGACCACTTCGTCGAGTTGGACTTTGGCGACAGCCTGCAATCCATGCCGGCCGGGTCACGGCTCGTGTTGTTCCTGACGGGCTGGGTTCACTACAGCTACTCCGCGACGAACTTCGCCGCCGGCCAGGCGGGTCTCCGCCTGCGGGCCCCGAGCCTCCACGTTTATCGGGACGGCGCCTGGGTCGAATTGTTCCACGAGGTCGGATACCCCGCCGGCATCCGGCACACGATGACACTCGATGTCACCGGCAGACTGCTGTCCACGGACCGCCGCATCCGTGTCGAAAGCAACATGGAGCTCTACTGGGACCAGATTTTCATCGCCCCCGTCCTGTCCGACGAGCCTTTGCGCACCCAGTCCGTTCGGGTAAGCAGTGCCGACCTCCATTTTCTCGGCTATCCGCGCGAGTACTCGCCGGACGGTCGCCACCCGAACCTGTACGACTACAGCCAGGTTGACAGGTCGATTCCCTGGAAAACGATGCGGGGCGAATACACCCGCTACGGCGAGGTGACGGAGCTTTTGCACCGCCGCGACGACTGTTACGTCATCATGGGTCCGGGCGAGGAAGTGACGCTGCGCTTCTCGGCCGGCGGCCTGCGTCCGGCGCCGCAGGGCTGCGTTCGCTCATTCATTCTCAAGACCGACAGTTACTGCAAGGACATGGACCTCTACACGGCGTATCCGGACACGGTCGAGCCGCTGCCTTTCCACGATATGACCGGCTATCCCTACGGGCCGGACCAGAAGTATCCCGATGATGCACTACACCGCGAGTATCAGACGAAATTCAACACGCGAAGCATACGATGAGCCGGTGGCAAGAGCCTATCACACGGATCATACGGATTGTCTCTGAGAGTTTCGCGGGTGCTGGGCCTTGCCTTGTTGTCATTTCGACCAAGGCCGAAGGCCGCGCGGAGAGGGTTGGGCTCCCAAAACGCAAAATAGCGCGTTTTGGGGACCCTTCCCAAACGCATTATACGGATTAGGAAAAATTCTTGCGCGGCGGGCTCCGTCATCCTGAGGCGAAGCCGAAGAGCCCGTCCTGAGCTTCGAAGGAATCTGGCCATCGAAAGGGAGGTTTCTCTCGCTCGCAGGCCAGATCCTTCACTGCGCCACGCTCCGCTCAGGATGACAGACCGCGCACGAATTAATCATAATCCGTATTATTTCGCGTTTGGGGTCCCAGACACGTAACGCGGCGGAGAGCCCGGAACGGTAATCTGACTGCGAATGGACGATACGCCATATTCGAGGCCAGATTTCTCGACCCCGCTTCGCTTCGCTCGAAATGACAGAGGGGATCCGCGCATATAGTCTATCCTGCCGGCTCATTCAATGGCTGAATCTCCTAAGTTTGGCTCGGTAATAGGGACAGTTGCCGCTTGCGGGTCTTCCGCCGCCCCTACGAGACGCCCCGCGCGGTTGTGGGCCAGCGGGACGACCTGCCCGTTCTCAATCGTGCACAGGTGCACGGGGCGGCAGTTGCCTCCCGGCGGGTCCCAGATAATGGGGCCGGATATGCCGTCCCACGGGGAAAGCTCGCGGATGGCGTCCCGTATCCGCGCACGATTGAGCCCGGCCCGGCGGATGGCTGCCACCAGCAGGTTGACGGCGTCGTACGTATGGGCGGCCAGATAGTCGGGGCGTCGGCCGTAACGCCGTGCGAATCGTTCCTCAAAAGCGGTCGATGCTGCAGATAGGACAGGGTCTCCAAACGCGGAATTCCGTGTTCGGGGGGTCCCGATATAGGAACACGGGAAAATGACACCATCAGCAAGGCAGCCGGCCTCGGCGATAAATGCCTGCTGCCCCATCCAGGGCCCGCCATAGATGCCTCCCGTGTAGCCGCCTTTCCGCAGGGCACGGAGCAGCCGCACACTTGGCCGGACGCCGGCGATGACAGCCACCGCATCGGTCCGGCCGCCACAAATCCTCTGCACGAGGTCGTGCAAGTTCCCGCTGTCGGAGTCGAACTGGTAGTGATATGCGCAGGCGATTTGTTCCGCCGTCAGACACTTCTGAAGCTCAAGGGCGAAGAGGTGCGAATCGTGGTCAACGGCCGAGGCGAGAATGAAAGAACTTCTCCCCGGCTTCGAGACCAGGCCCCGGGCCAATGCGCGCGCCTGAATATGGTCTTGCGGCGTGCAGGAAAAGACCCAGGGCACGTTGATGAGATTGACGGTCTTGTCCGTGCTCACAGGATTGAGCAGCGGGACGCCGGCCTTTACCGCAACCTGCTCTGCGAGATGCGTGGTGGGACCATCGACGCCCCCAACGACGGCCCAGACCCGGTCCGCAAACGCCAGCCGCGTGAGTTTTCCGACACCGGAGCCCCAGGGGCTGTCCGACCAGGCGGGTACGAGCCGGAACGGCAGACCTTTATACCCGCCCGCGTCATTGGCCTGCTCGACGGCGAGGCAGGCCGCACACCACATACCTGCGGAAAACTCGGAATCCGAATTTCGAAACTCGAAGCCTGAGGCACCCGCGCCGTTCGGTTCATCCAAGCGGCGATCCGAAGTCCTCAAGCCGAAATCGACGGCGGGACCGAAGTACCCGATGAGGACTTCGTTGACATCGGGCGGGTCTTCCCGCTCGCGGCCCGGGCCGGCGTAGTTGGGCTCCCGCGATCGGTTGTCAAAGAAGGGGCGGGCGCCGAAAGAGAGAGAGGCAGACAACAGTAGCAGGAAACACGAAACGCTCATACCCAGAACACCGGAAAGCGCGAAATCCGGAATTCCAAGCACGAAGTTCGAAACGAATCCAGCGTCCGGAACATCAAACGCTCGCGCCAGACCAAGGTCCCTTGCGGATCTTGGATTTCGAACCTTCGAGCTTGTTTCGGATTTCGACATTCGAGTTTCGGATTTCTTACGGGTTCAGTCCATCACTTACGGCACGAGCACGCACCAACTCCCGGTTGACCCGGTCACGCGGTGGAATGTAGCCGCGTGGAATCTTCAGATCCTCTCTGGAGTAGTAGACCCATTTGTCGCCTTCGCGCTTTGCCAGATACACGTCTCCAACGTCATCGAGACAGGCGCTGAAGACGATGTCGCCCGTGACGCCCTTCCATGACGTAGTTCTGGCGGCGAGGACATCGCGAATTCTGGCCCGGTTCAGGCCGGCGACCTCGATGGCCCAGATGAGCAGGTTCATCCCGTCGTAGGCGTGGGCGGCATAGGTCTCGGGCTCCTCGCCGAAGCGGGCGCGGAAGTCCTTGCGAAACCGCTCCAGTCTAGGGTCCCGGCCGGCGGGGTTCCAGGGGTAGGCGCATATCACCCCCTCGGCGTTCGGGCCCGCAATCGCGACGAACTCGTCGGACACACAGCGGTCGCAGGCGAAGTACGCTTGCGGCATGCCCATGGCGCGCATCTGATTGAGAATGATCGCCCCGTCTTCGGCGTCACCCCAGTGCACGATGGCGTCGAGTCTCTCGTTCCTGAGCCGCTCCAAGTGAAGCGAGAAATCCTCGGTTCCGAGGTCGTACGCCATTTCCAGGACGACCGGACGCCCGAGCCGCCGGCTGCTGTCGTTGATCTCGCGCACGCCGAACCGGCCGTAGCGGTTGCTCGCCCGGATGATCCCCACCCGCTTGAAGTCGAGCTTGCGGTACATATAGTCGGCGAGCAGATAGCTCTGCTGTCGGTCGTCGCCGATGCAGCGCATCACCCAGGGGATGTTGGTCTCGATAAAGGTCGGGTCCGTATCGCCGGTGTTCATCATGGGAATCTCGGCCTTGAGCCCGACGCGAATCGCGATGTGGCTGTTGGCGCCGTCGATGGTCCCCAGGATCGCCCAGACCCTGTCCTTGTACGCCAACTTGATGATCTCGTTGCCGGAAGAACCCCACAGGCCATTGTCGTTGCTGACCACCATCTCGAAGGGGATGTTCCTCTTGACGTATCCGCCCCGGGCGTTCGCCTGCTCGAGGGCCAGCCGGGCGCCCTGCAGCATCTTGATCCCGAGGGCCTCCTCATGGCTCCTGCCGCCGGTGGCGACCGAGACGGTGGCCATGATCGGGCCGATGAAGCCGATCCTGACGGTGTTTACGTCCTGCGGCTCAGGAATCGCCCGGCCGGCACCGGTGTATTCCATCTGGAGCAGAAAATGCTCCTTGTGGGGCTTCACGTGGCGGAACGGTTCGACATCCTGCGAGGTATTAGCGTAATTCTCGTCCTTGCGCAAGCCGAGATCGGGCACCTGGTAGGCATTGGCCGCATCGATCTTGACCAGCGCATCGGCGATTTCGGGCGGGACCTCGAAAATGGCCGGCTGCACGTCCTCAGCCCTCTGCTCAGTCGGGCTCGGCCCGGCACACGACGCGAGCAGGACCATGGATACGGTGAATAGTAAAGCCATGAGTCTCATCATGTCAGTTCTCCTCCCTCCCCGACCATGTCTTCAATCGTCACAGGTGTCACTTCTCTTTGCGGGCCAGCCAGGCGGGGTTCTCTTTGACGCCGGGATAGTAGCCGTCGCCAATGGCCCAGCCGAGCCCTTTGCCTGTAGCCACCCAGATGTCATTTCCGTCAACGTCGAGACCTATCGTAAAGTTGTGCGGCGTGCCCCTGGCCGTCTCCACCGTGTGCAGGGGCTTGCCGGCCCGGAAGACCTGGGCCTTGCCACGCAACGTATTCGGGTCGCGCGTGTAGGTGACCACGCTGTCCGTGGGGAAGTCCGCGACGACCCCGAGACCTTTGTCCATCGCGAAATAGCATTCACTGGCGCTGCGGGCCTTGACGTTGTTGGTGAAGTCGCTGGGCAGGCCGGTCTCGTCCGCGTAGAAACCGCGCCAGTGCCGGCCGTCGTAGCGGCTGCAGCCGAAATAGGTCGACAACCAAACGACGTCATCCGCGGGACTGACGCCCGTCACAATCACGTGAATGATGCCGTCGTCGCGATAGAGGTCGATCTCCATCTCCCCGTCCGGGTCGAGATAGACCTTCCAGTTCTCTCTCTTGATGTCAAATTCGAGACAGCCGCTGCCCCACACCGCGAGATAGACCTTGTCTTTGCCGTCGTAGGCCGCGCCATAGTTCCAGATTTCCTCCATGGGGGCGTTCTTTTCGGTGAAGATGGTCCACTCGCCGGTCACCGTATTGTACCGGCTGGCGCCGGCCGTGGTGGCGGCCCACACGTTGTCGTTTTCGATCGCGATGCCATAAACGACATCGTTGACCAGTCCACTGTTGAGCTGGTGCCAGTGGTCGAATCGCCCGCCGCTCAGACGCGCCAGGCCACCCCCGAACAGGCCGATCCAAAGGTCGCCGGTTTTCGGACAGACCTCCAGGGCGGTCACGGCGCGCCAGGGCAAACCGTCCTTCTCCAGCCAGACCTTCTCCACCTTGCCGCTCGCCTTGTCGATCCGTGCCAAGCCGTTCTCCGTGCCCACCCACACGCCGGGCCCGTCGGCCTTGACCGCAAAGATATGGTCGTTGGGCAGGCCGTCCTCGACGGTGAAATGCCGCCAGTTCGTGTACACGTACGGCAGTCCGGCCGCACTGTCGTTCGTCTCTGCACCCGCGCCAACGAACAGCGGGAACATCAGCAAGAAGATCCACAATCGGGCCATACCAATCCTCACCTCAATCTCGACCGGCAGGGACGAATCACCGTTCGCCCCTGCGAATTCCTCACCACCCTCTCGGGCCATCACAGTGTCTTGAGATACTCGATCAAATCATTGAGCTGGTCCTTGGTCATATCGTTCGTGACGCCGTGCTTGTCTTGCGGGTTGAATCGGGTCCAGATCTCTTCGAGCGTGTCAGCCATGCCGTTGTGAAGGTATGGCGCCGAGTCATAGATGTTGTTCAAGTGCGGCGTGTCGAATCTCCCTCGCCGGTCGAACCGGTACTGCGTGCCGACATCGTGCAGACCTTTGTCGGTGTACAGCGGCGGACTGTGGCAGGTCACGCAGCGGCCGGTCGGGGGAATGACCCGGCCGTCGTTGGTCATCGTGCGATGGAAGACCTCTCGGCCCCGGCGCTGGGCTCCCGTGAGCTCCGCCCCCAACGGCCGATAGCGGTTCGGCGGCCTGGGAATGGTGCAAATGTAATTCTCCAGCGCCGACAATTGCTCGGGGGTAAACGGCTGAATCCGCGTGAAGAACACGGCCAGCCGGGGGCCGCACTGGCGGGACAGGGTCGGGTTGGTTCCTTCCCACTTGAAGGGAGCCGTGTCGAGGACCCCGCGCAACGTGCGGTTGTCCACGGGACTGATCCCAATCCCGTCAGGCTCGATGTCGTAGGTGATACCGTCGACGTGCCCGTCGGGATGACAGCTGTGGCACGAGAATTGACGGTGGAAGGCAATATTGGCGCTGTGGAAGAGTCGCTCGCCGTAGCGGACTTTGGTGATTACCTTGGGTCCGCCGAGATCGATGCGCCCGACCGGCTCAAGCCGTTCGAGGTCGATGACGCTGAGGGAATCATCCAGTGAATCCGCCGTCAGCGCGGTTCGGCCGTCCGGCGTGATGAGAATCCCGCGCGGCCCGTATCCCGTGGGAATGTGGGCGACGATGAACTCCGACGGTTTGCCCAGGTGATTCGGCAGTACATGCTGCCGCTCGTACTCAGAGGCATTCCGGAGCAGGGATATCATCTTGGAGATATCCAGAACGGCGATGCGGTTCGAGGTGGAGCTGGCCACCAGGGCATACCGCCCGTCCGGCGTGACGACCACGTCCGCCGGGTCGGGAAAACACAGGCCGGGCTCATCCAGCAGGACCTGGTCCACGCGACCGTCTCGCCAGATCACCCCCAGGCCGTTCGTGATCGTCCAGCCCTGGAGCAGACGCGTCATGGGAATGTTGCTCTTGGTCCGCATCAGGGTGACCAGAGCGAAATCCCCGCTCGGATGCCAGGCAACACCCTGAATCAAATTGGCGGCCGGGACGATGAAACGGTCGGCAATGACCGCGCGACGAGTGTCGATGGCCGCCACCTCGGAGACCAACTGCTCGCGGAATTTGACGAAACGCGAAAAAGTGTGGGTGACGTAGATGCGCGACCCGTCCGGGGATTGGGCCAGGGACCAGGGACCGCGGCCGGCACTGAGACGCTTGATCTCCTGCAGGGTGGCCGTGTCGATGACGGATACGCTGTCCGCGGAGGTGTTCAGCACGTACAGGTACTTACCGGAGCCATCGGTCAGCACCCCGTGGGGCTCATCCCCCACCGGGACCGTGGCCACGACCCGCCGGGAGGCGACATCGATCACAGAGACCGTATCATCCAGCCGGTTGCTCACGTAGGCCCGTGAGCCGTCCGGATGAAAGGCCACATCCGTGGGCTGACCGCCAACTTCGATCTCGGCGCTCTTCGCACGCGTCGCCACGTCCACCACGACAACAGTGTGAGAGGCCTCGCACGCCACGTAGATTTCTTCGCCGTCGGGGCCCAGGGCCATATTCAGCGGCGTCTTGTAGCGAGGCTCCTGGGCCGTTTCTTCGACGTGAGTCGGATGCGCGATTTTGGCCAGCGCCTCGGTGTAGCTGAACGGCTTGCCATGCGCATCGCGATGACAGCGCAGGCAGGTCTGCTCGTTTGTCTCCTTGAGACCGGCCGCCCGCGCCGCCGGCGGGTCCAGCATGAGGGCTTCAACCGCGTAGGCGCTGCCGGCCCCGTGGCAGGCTTCACAGCCGACGCCTTCCTGCTCCCAATAGGATTCCCGTACCCCGCCGGCCGGCTCGTGATAAGCTGTGGCGTGGCACTTCAGACAGGTGATGCTAGTCTGGGGCGGTTCGGTCACGCCTTCCCGGGCCGCGATCTCGTATGCCTCTTTCGTAGCCAGGACGGCAAACGCACGCGAATGCGCGCTCACGCGCCACTTGCCGAATTGATATCCCATGGCCGCCTCCTGGTGGCAGTCGGCGCAATTATTGACACCCATGTAGGCCGGTGCCTCGGGTTTCGTGGCGGCGGGCGGGAACTCAGGCCGTTTGCCCGGCGTTCTGTTCGGGGGCGTCGGATGCGCGATGACCTTGAGGCCCTGCAGGACGTCGAGCGCCGGCAGGCTGTGCACCGCCACGTGAGAACCTTTGACCTGGTGACAGACCATGCAATCTCTCGCGCCCGGCATCCGCAAGCCGGCGGCCATGGCCTTCTCACGGTCCGCCATGACGGACTCGGCCATGTACTCGCTGCCGGGCCCGTGGCATTTCTCGCACTGGACTCCGTCCTGCGTGTGGAAGTCCTCGTCTTTCTCCCAGTCCTCAGCATGAGCGCCGGTCGCGTGACAACCGAGGCACATGGGGCTCTGTTGCGGCTCCTGCGGGATGCCGCTCAATTTGGCAATATCCTTTGCCTCCGGTCGGGCCAGGACCGCATAGGCCCGGGCGTGCTTGGAGAGCATCCACAGGCTGCATTGATTCCCCATCGCCGCCCCATCATGACACGCAGCACAGGCACGCACACCCATATAGACCGGCTGCTTCTGCACCGGGCCCCCGCCGAATACGGAGTTCCCGGCGGCCAGAATGAATAGAATCATGAGAAACAGGCGGCGCATGGGGCATCACTCCTGGGGCTTCATCGTCTGTGTCACCCTGAGAACCTGATTTGCCTTTACGTCCCGCACCGTCACGGTCGTTCGGTCCGGCCAACGAATCTCCACAGTATCCGCCGCCCTGGCGCCGCCCAGCCCGAAATGGCAGCGGGGGTCGGCCTGCGACAGGTATCCTCGGACCGGCACCGCTTCCTGAATCTGGACGAGAGAGCCGGTCTTGACCGTTACACGGGCGCCGATGGCGAGACGTTTGGGGCCTCCCAACGCGCGATCATGCGTTGGGGACCCCTTGCCGGACGCGAGCACAGGCTCAACCATCAGCCAGTTGTTCTGGTTGCCGCCGTCGTTTCTCAGCAGCCGGGGACTGTCATTGAGATTCACCACGAGCAGATCGAGATCACCGTCGTTGTCATAGTCGCCATACGTGGCCCCGCGCCCGACGTATTTCTGCCGGAAGTACGGCCCCGATTTGTTCGCGACATCGATGAAGTGGCCTGTCCCGTCATTGCGCATCAGCACATCTTCCTCGGGATATTCGTGATGCGGGTCGCCGTTGGCGACGAACACGTCGAGATGGCCGTCGCCGTCGTAATCGAAGAGGATGCCGCCCCAGCCGGTGTACTGGCCGCAGACCAGGGCGACGTTAGTCTCGGCCGTGCGGTCCTCGAAATAGTCCTTGCGGTTCATCAGCAGGCAGCCGTACCCCATATCGGGGATGAACACATCGAGCCAGCCGTCCCCGTTCACGTCCCCGACCGCCGGACCCATGGACGACACCCCCTGGCCGCCTTCGCCGAAGGCGAGCCCCAGCTCGAGACCCTCGTTCGCAAACCGCCCGTTGCCGAGGCTCCTGAAGAAGTAGTTCTCCATTCCATCGTTTGGGATGCAGATGTCCGGAAAGCCGTCGTTGTTCAGGTCCGCCACGGTGGCGCTCATGGCCCGGCCCGCCGGCTTATAGAGGCCGGCTGCCTGCGTGACATCGGTGAACGTGCCGTCCCCATTGTTGCGGTACAGCACATCCGCCTGGCCGTTGTAACTCAGCGGTCCCGGATACCCGGCGGCGGCGTAGAACGAACGGAACTTGCCGCTGTCGTATTCCAGATAGTTGGCCACGTACACATCCAGGTCGCCGTCTCCGTCATAATCGAACCAGGGTGCCGCGAGGCTCCACCGCGTGCAGGCCAGTCCGGACCTCTGTGAGATATCCGTGAACGTGCCGTCCCCGTTGTTGCGATAGAATACGTTGGGACCGTAGTTGAGCACGTAGAGATCGAGGTCACCGTCTCCATCGAAATCCGCCGCGGAACAGCCGACACCGAATCCCCTGTCGCCCACGCCGGCCCGCTCGGTGACGTCTGTAAACGTCCCGTCGCCATTGTTGCGATACAGGGCATTGGCCAGCCTGCCCTTGAGCTTGCGTCCCCGGTTGTCACTCACGTCATCGAGCCAGCAGCCGTTGAGAAAATAGATGTCGAGCCGTCCGTCGCCGTTGTAGTCGAAGAATGCCGCGCCGGCGCCGGTTCCTTCCACGATATTACTGAGGTTGAAGTCGCCGAAGCTGTGCTTGAACCGGATGCCCGCCTGCTCGGTGACATCGGTGAACACCGGCAGTTCCTGAGCCGCCGCGTAAGCGGCCGAAAACGACAGGAGGATACTGACAGCCATGGGCACCGAGAGCTTCATGTTTACTTCCTTTTGCTTGCCAAATGCGCGGACGGGCCGGCGAGTGAGGGGATACCATCCCACAACGCGCCCAGATCGATCCACTCCACGAACGCTCGTTTCTCCTGCTCGGTCAGGGCCGGCGACGTATCGGGCGGCATCTTCGCCACGGCCTGTCCCGCCGCGGGCACGTCCCAGGGCCGGGAGGTGTCGCGCCCATAAAGATGCCAGACCAGCGGACTGGTCCGGGCCCTGCCGGAATGCACGTACCGGCCGCAGCCGTCCTCAGCGCCCTCGAGCAAACTTGCATAGCTGCGATTGAAGCGCGAGGCCCCGTCCGTCCGGGCAACGGGAGACAGTTCTTCCGTCAAACACACGGGTGAATCCCGTTCGCCGTGGCATGGCGCGCACTTGGCCGTGACGATCGGCATGACGTGCCGGCGGAAGTCCACCGTACGCCTGCGCTCGGGCGGGAGAGTCAGCTTGACCGAGGGACGCGTCAGAGCGTCCGCCAGCGCGTTCTCCGGCGTCAACTCGCCGTCCTCGTGGCAGCCGATACAGCCGCGCGGCTCGTGATTCTTCGCCCAGACCCACCCACAACGGCGTAAGGCCATGCCGTGGTCATCCAGAATCTGCAACTCGATCGGGGTGTTTGCCGGGATTTCGACGTTGAACGAGCCATCCGCCGCAACGGGGACCTCCCCCAGAATGCGCCTTTGGGCCACCGCCGGGACGCCGGCCCCGGGCCTCTCCCGCACGGGAATTCCCTCCAACACCCGCAGCCGTTTCACGGACCCGTGCGGCAGCCACCGCGGGTCCTTCAGGTCATTCGTGTACACGCTCAGGCAGTAGAGCTTGCCGTTGGGGTCTTCCTCCGTCACGACGCTGGATCGCCCGTCCGGCTCGGGGCGGGCACAGATCACCTTTGCCTGGATGTCATGCCATTGGGGGTCATCGAAGACCATATCGGGACAACCGCTTTCCGGGTCCAGAACATACAGGCCGTAAGTGCTGTCACTGGTGCTCGACATATGGGAGACGAGGACCCGGCCGTCCGGCAGCGGTGCCGGAGAGTGAAACCACCCCTGGTCCGCACGGGTCACCGGCCGGTACGAATGAAGCGGCCGCCGCATCCTGACCGACCCGAGCGTACCCCCCGCGTGCCAGGGGACATTATCCGCCTCGACAAAGACCACCAGTCCCTTCGTAGTCACGCAGGGCATCTGCTTGATGCGGTTGCCCTGTTCCATACAAAAGGCCGCGCAGTCCGTTCCGTCGATATTGATCCCGAACAACCCCACGCGGCCCCAGGGGTCGTCGTCGAGACGTGCCCGCTGCCAACTCGCGAAGACCAGTCGGCCGTCCGGCAGGAGGTACGGGTCCATATCGCTGGAGAGATTGAAGGTAAGCTGCCGCACGGCCGTTCCGTCGAGCTTGCACGAGTACAGGCTGGTGCTGGGGCCGGACCCGCATTCGTTCATGGCCCCCGGAATCGAGGATACGAAGGTCAGTTGATACCAGGGCGCAGGCGAGACAATCGTGTACAGCGTCGATTGATAGCCGGGGCTTCGACAATCACCTCGATCGCGCGTGATCTGGCGCACGCCCGAGCCATCGACGTTCATCTCGAAGACATTCCAGTCGTCGCCGGCCTCTCTCCGGCCGGCAAAGAGGATTCGCCCGCCGTCGAAGGAGACGTCGGGATCGGCAGCACTGTGAAAGCCCGCGCTCAGCGGCTTGATCGAGCCATCGGGATCCACCACCACCAGTCGCGCTCCCTCTCCATGAGACGAGCGAAGCCGGTTGCCCGCGCCCGGCGACATGCTCGTGCCGGGCAGTTGCGTGAAGACAATCGAATGCTTGATGCGCGCTGCCCCAGGATTTGACGGTCCGGCCGGCTGGTCGGAAGCGTGCGCCCGGACCGCCGCGAGCACGAGCAGGACGCACGGCAAGCGCCCGGGAAAAGACCCCCGAATCGCTCTGAAGAAACGATGAATCCCCCGGCGTTGTCTGTGAGGTCCCCCCAACCCGATACGACGAATACTCTGGGAGCTTACAGTCATGGCGTCCTTTTCTACCAGACGGGACGTCCAATCCGGGCACATCTACTTCGGCTTTATCGCGTCCACCTCGATCTCAAACAGGAGATTGTCCCGGCAGATGTCGTTCTCCACGATCACCGCCGGGAACCGGCCAATCGCGTTGTTCTCCAGATACCGCCTGAAGAGCGGCGCGTCATCGGGCCGCTTGAAGTACACGAGCGACCGGACGACGTCCGACCAATCCATTTCCCGGGATTCCAGAATGGCCTGCACGACCTGCATGGTCTGTTTGACCTGGGCCGCGGCATCATCGATGAAGACAGTGTTGCCGTCGCCGTCGATGCTGGCCGTGCCGGAGACGTAGACCCGCCGGTGGTCGGGCGTTTGCAGCTCGACGGCCCGACTGAAGGAACTGCCATAGTTCGGCGCCGGCGATTGCAGCGGCGAGGGAATCTCAACGGCCTTGACCTCGCTGCTTTTCGACTCCACGGCGAGCAGGCCCGCGATCAGGGCCGCCCCCGCCGCATTGCGACCGCCGACGCCCGTGCTGGCGGGAAGCAGGCCGTCAAAAACACGCCTCTCTTGGAAAAACCGGGTGCGAACGACGTTGAAGTCGTGATACCAGTCGAGAATGTTGTCGTTATAGAACCAGGTGCGGAGCACATTGGAGAACGTCATCTTGGCAATCTGAAGAATCCCCTCCATCTCCGCGAGGATTTCGGTCGTCTGTGCCGTCCGCGACAGCGACGCGTCGATCGGCAGCAGGCCGACGAGCCGGCAATAGCGCGCGTGCTTGTCCTCGAACAGACTGCCCACCCGCCGACCGTTCAGCACCAGCCGCTCGACCTGGGCCCCCGTGATGACCCACAGGTGCACGCCATAAAGGTTGTCGATCCGCGTGTTCTCGATCCAGCCGACGGGAACATCGTTGCCGTCCAGGGTCCTCGTCAGGACGCCGAGATCCTTGCGATCATGCGCCGAGGTGCCGAGCACCTCGACGGAGACGATCTGGCCGCCCATCTGGTGGACGGTGTCGCCCACCCTCCGGAACAAGGATCCGGGAGACTCATCACCCTGCGGCGTTGCCGTGACAAAATGCTCTTGAATCGGGTCGCGCGTCAGGGTGACAATCTCCACTCCCCTGAGGACCCGTTTCTTCGTGCCTGCCAACTCTACGGCTCCTTCTTACTCCTCGTCGTGTTCTCTCACCACAAGCCTTATAGTATACCAGAAATGCACCGCCAAAACAAGGGCTCAGAACGAATGGGCGACGAAATTGTCGGGGTAGGCCGGACGATAACTCAGTCAGATCCAGTCCCATAAACTGCCCTGGTGGGGATAACCTCACAGGTTCCGTATTTCGCTGTTCCGGGCCGGGCCTCTGTGCATGGCCCCGGCGCAAAAGGCCCTGAGTGTCGGATGATACGGATTATGAATAATTCTTGCGCCCCGTGCGTCATCCTGAACGAAGCGCAGCGCAGTGAAGAGGTTCCCCAAACGCGAATGATTGCGTTTGGGGGCCCAATGATCTGGCCTACGAACGGGAGAAATGTCTCATCCGGGGGCCAGATCCTTCGGCTTCGTCTCAGAGCCTGCCCTGAGCATGGCGAAGGGATGACTGAGTCTGTGCCGCGCAAGAATTTTCCATAGTCCGTATGACAGGTGAGACACGCCCATCCATCATTCGAGTCCGCGCCTGCAATGGCCGAAGTCGGTGCCAGAACTCAAGTGTCCTGTCCCGCCGGTTGTCGCCGCCTCTGCACGACCGGCCAGTCACTCGGTCGCAGCCCGCTTCAGCGCTGCGACCTCGGCCTTTGACAAAGGCCTGAACCTGCCTACACCCAGGCCCTCGATCTTCAGCCCGTTGATGCGCGTCCTCTTGAGGGACCGCACGGGCAGCCCGACTTTGGCGAGCGTCCGGCGGACCTGCCGGTTCAAACCCTGTTGAATCGTGATTTCGAGCAGGGAGTCATTGCGGCCGCTCCGGAGCACTTTGACCGCGGCCCGTCCCGTCCGGCCTTCGGCCAGCCACATTCCCTTTCTCAGGCTCTCCACGGCCTTACCGTCGACGTGTCCCGCAACCCTGGCCACGTAGGTCTTCGGGACCTTGTACTTGGGATGCGTCAGGAGATTGGTCAGTTCCGGATCGTTGGTCAGGACAATCAGCCCGGTCGTGTCGGCATCGAGCCGCCCGACACAGAACACCCGTTCCCGCGCGGGTACCAGGTCGACCGCACTCGGGCGGCCCTGGGGATCGTGGCTGGTGCAGATGACGCCCTTGGGCTTGTTCAGCAGCAAGTACACGCGCTGGGGTTCCCGCAGGCGCTTACCGTTCACCGTGATGACGTCCACGTCCGGGTCCACGAAGGCAGGCAGCTCATCCATGACCCGGCCATTGACCTGCACGGCCCCTTCCAGGATCAACTCCTCACACTGCCGGCGCGAGGCCACCCCGGCCGAGGCCATCACCTTTTGCAGTCGCTCTTTCATTGACGATCGATGATGGATGATCGATTGTGGGAGAGCAAGTCCGGCCCTCCCTCAATCATCCATCATCAATAATCCCTAATCAATTCAGATAGACGATGGCGACACACAGAACCACCCAGAGCAGGAACCCGATCTGGAACGGCCGGTCGCGCAGAATCAGCCGCACCGGGTCACTGTATTGCCCCTTCTGCGTCAGAGCGCTGAACCTGAATATGCAATACAGCACCACAGGCGACGTGTACACAAGACTATTCGTGCCGACACGTTCGAGGGTCCCGGAATCCATCGCGTACATAAGGAAACAGATGACGGCCAGAACGCTGCTGACGTCGAGCATGTGGGCCAGCAGTTCCGGCGTGTACTCGCCGAGCGTCTTGCGGAAGGCCTCGCTGCTTTCCTGAAGCTGGGCAATCTCGCCCCGGCGCTTGCTGAAGGCCAGAAACAAAGTCAGCGCAAACGTACAGATGACCAGCCAAGGCGAGATAAAGACATCGATCGCGACCGCGCCCGCCACGGCCCGCAGGCAAAAGCCCGCCGCGATGATGGCACAGTCGAGAATCATCACGTGCTTGAGCCCCAGCGAGTAAAGGACCATCAGTGCCATATACGTAAGAACGATGGCCAGCAATGCCGGCGTGAGAACCAGGCTGCCGACCAGGGCCGACACGGCGCAACCGATGGCGACCGCATACGCCGTCGGCACACTCACACGTCCGGCCGCGACCGGCCGGGCCCGACGCTCCGGGTGAACGCTGTCGGTCCGGCGGTCCATGATATCGTTGATGATATAGATCGCCGATGACGCGAGAGAAAAGAAGACAAACGCCCCCGTTGCCCGCCCCGCCGCCGGCAGCACCTCGCCCGGCGACCCGGCAAGCTGCCTGCTGAACACCAGCGCGGCAAAAACGAAGATGTTCTTGATCCAATGAACGGGCCGGAGGATCCGCAGCAACTCCATTGGCAACCTTTCACAACACACCATCGACAAATGGCCCCCATCCGCGTAGATTATACGGCTGATAGGCGCATGTGTATACCCGGCAACCGGCATCCACGGCAATCGCAGCGAACCGCGGACGCGCGGCTCACGCGGCGCGGATGCCGTGGTTGAACTCGTTGGTAGCGTCCTGAATTCTCCGGTTTCAATCGCCGGAAGACGCAGAAGCAACGGGTGGCATCGTCAAGGCCGGACGGCCCCGGCGATGGTCTTACGCACACACGGTGAAGCCATCGCCAAGCCGCGTTCGACGATGCCACCGATCACCTCAGGAAAGAAGGTCTCCGGAACGTCAGACGGTCTCACAGATCCGACGCCGTATTTCAGGGCGGCCGACAGGAATTGGCATGATAACAACCGTCATCTTCGATCTCGATGATACGCTTTTCGACGAGATTGACTTCTGCCGCAGCGGATTTCGCGCGGCGGCTCGGCACCTGGCCGCATTATCGGACACGCGCACGCCTGACGATGTCTTCGCCGTGATATGGAGGTGCTTTGTCACCGGGAACCGCGGCTCGACGTTCAATTTTGCACTGACAGAACTGGGGATCCCGTGGGATACCGCCGTGATTCACAAGCTGGTCGAGATCTACCGCACGCACGCGCCGACGCTTAGCCTGCCCGAGGAGAGCCGGGCTACCCTGGATGAGCTCAAGGACAAGTACACCCTCGCCCTGCTGACCGACGGGTACCTGCCGACCCAGCGGCTGAAAGTGCAGGCCCTGGGGATTGAGCACTATTTCAAGGCGATCGTGTATACGGAGGAGTTGGGCCGCGAGTACTGGAAACCGTCCCCGCGGGGCTTTGAAATGCTGATCGAGATGCTCGCGGCCCGACCACACGAGATGGTCTACGTTGCAGACAACGAAGCGAAGGATTTTATCGCCCCCAATCGCCTGGGCATGCCGACCATCCAACTGTTACGTCCCCGTGGCCTGTACCGGGAGCCTGCGGGGGCGCCGGAGGCCGCCGCGAAGGTGAAAATCGATAGACTGGGCAGATTGCCGGAAGCCTTGTCCCGACTGTAAGACCTCTGTCGGCCTCAGTTCCTGTAATGTTCTTTTTTCTTGACTATAGCCACGTCGAAGGCGATAATATGGTTAAATTAGCAGTTATGGGAGATTCGCCCGTTTAGGAGGAGTTCTGTTATGCCGCCAGGCAAAAGACGCCAAAGCAACGCCATGCTTTACACCCTCATCACCTTTGTCGGCCTGTTCATCGCCGGGACAACAGTGGCGGTCATTTATTATGTCAAGGCGGAGGATCTCCGAACGCAGCGCAATGACTTACAGCAGGAAATGGACCGGCTGGCGACCCGCGAGGAAGTGCGCAACCTCGGGAACATCGTGGGGGCCAAGGGGCCCGGCTCGTATTTCGGCACGATGGTCACGCACTTCGATCAGATGGCTCGACTCGTCGGGGGAGGGCCGGCTGCACCTACGTCCGCGGAGGTCAAGGTGGCAAACGCCATGAAGGCCGTTTCCCCCTTACTCGACGGCGCGAGGACCTATATCGATCTGCCCGCGCCGGCTCCCGCGGATGCCAATGCGGCGGACTCCAATGCCGAAGCTCCGATCGCGGGCGAGCCAAACGCCGTCGCGCCTGTCCAGGTTGCCTTGACGCGGGTGGTCAGTGAACTGCTGATCGAACTCGAGCAAACCACCGAAGGACGCAGGGTCGCGGAGCAGGAAGTGAGCAAGGTCCGTCAGGAGCGTGACGCCGCGTTGGAGGTCTGGGAGCAGACGCGACAGGAGCTTACCGCCAGGGTCGATCAGTATCGGCAGGAGGTCGAGGCGACCAAGGCCGATTACAATGACCTGAGGGCCCTGGTGAACAAGAACTCCGACGACCGGGCCCAAATCCTGCTGGACCAGCTCGAGCAGGCGAAGGCCAATGCCAAGCAGTTGACCCAGGACCTGCTCCGGACACAGGCGGAACTGAACGTCGCTCGGGTCCGGCTGCAAAACGCTCTCGCCGCCGTCAAGGAGATCAAGCCGGCGCCGGACCGGGAGTCCGTGGCGTGCCAGCCGGATGGCGAGGTGATCCTGGTGGATGAAGCGGCAGGCGTGGTTCGCGTCAACCTGGGTTCTGAGGACCGCGTCTATCGAGGATTGACTTTCGCCGTCTACGACAGGAGTGCCGGCGTCACCCCGAACGAAGAGCCCAAGGCCCAGGTGGAAGTCTTCGCGGTTGATCGGAGGACCTCGGCCGCCAGGATATTATCTTCCGAAAGAAGGAATCCGATCATCACCGGCGATATCGTGGCAAACCTGATTTGGGATTGCGACGCCAGGAATCAGTTCGTTATCGCGGGCCATTTCGATCTCGATGGCGACGGCAAGCTGGATTACGACGCGATCCGCAAGATCGAGTCGCTGATTCAGAAATGGGGCGGCACGGTCTCCAACGAGGTCTCCGCGGAGACGGATTATGTCATCCTGGGCAAGGAGCCGCAGGTCCCGCCGGAGCCGACGCTCGAGATTCTGGCGGTCGATCCGACCGCCACCGAGAAGTACAACGCCATCCGCCAGGATAACGAACGGTACAATCAGGTCCGCCAGCGGGCCGAGGCGCTCTGGATCCCGATATTCAGTTACGACAGGTTCCTGCATTTCACCGGCTACGCCAGCCAAGTCGGCAAGCCGGGCGCGTTCTGATACGCCCAGAAGGGTGTGAAGTAGCACGGGCATCTTGCCCGTGAGAAGGCAGAGTCAGCAGGGCCGAGATGCCCCTGCGACTGGGCTCCCAAAACGCGAAGATCGCGTCTTGGGGACTCTTCATGGGCAGGATGCCCATGCTACTTTGAAACAAGCCTCTCATACATCGTCCAAGGACCCCGCAAGGGGGGCTCAACTCCGATGGAGGCCACGTAGAGCTCGCCCGTGTAGGTGCGCGCGCCGGGCGAAGCGAGAAAACCCTTTTTCACGGCGACAAAAGTCACCGTCCAGGTCGCCCTGATGGCCGTTCCGAGCGGCTCGCCCGTGTCGCAGTCGAGGCCCGAGGGGATATCCACGGCCAGAATGGGCCGGCCCAGGCCGTTCACTGCCTCAACCAGCACCTGGTATTCCCCTTTCAACTCGCCACGCAGACCCGTGCCGAACAGCGCGTCCACGATCAAATCCGCACGAGCGCCGAACGTTCGGACGCGGGCACGAACGTCCCCGGCGCCGGGATCCAACCGCTCTGCTGCATGACCCAGCCGTTCCAGGATATCGAGATTGATCCGGGCATCGCCCCGAATCTTGTCGCGCGGCCCGCAGAGCACGACTGTGACCTGGACGCCGACGTTGAGCAGGTGCCTGGCGATAACATAGCCGTCGCCGCCATTGTTGCCGGTCCCACAAAAAATGCAGACCTGCGGATTGTCTGCCTGAGCCAGTTTCTCCTCCGCCAGTTCGGCACAACTGCGGCCGGCGTTCTCCATGAGCACGACGCCTGGGGCGCCAATCTCCTTGATGGCCCAGGCATCCACCTGGCGGACCTCATCCCTGCTCATAACCCGGAACTTCTTGTCGGCTGCATACTTCTCCATACCCCCTCTTATACGGATTAGGAAAAATTCTTGCGCGGCGGGCTCTGTCATCCTGAGGCGCAGCCGAAGGATCTGGCCACCGAAAGGGAGGTTTCTCTCGCTCGCAGGCCAGATCGTTCGGGCCCCCAAACGCAATCATTCGCGTTTGGGGAACCCCTTCACTGCGCTGCGCTCCGTTCAGAGCCTGCCCTGAGCGTAGCCGAAGGGATGACAACCCGCGCACGAATTAATCGTAATCCGTATTATAGCCGCCCGCGCGGACCCAGTCAAGCCCGGCGGACCGTGCGGGTGTAACCGGAATGTGATGGCGGATTCCGGGGGGTGCGTAGGCGCCCCAAACGCGAAAGACCACGTTTGAGAAGGAGCCCCAACGCATCACTCCGCGTTGGGGGCCCCGAACCCCGCTACGCACCCTGCGACCGGGCCGCGAAAAAGAAGATGGTGCGTGATACGCGCCCCACGCCTATTGGGCCGATTTGAGGGCATCGAGCATGGGCGGCAGCAGCAAGCGCCAGCTTGCCGATGGCCCCCCTGTGCTGCGGAATACCCTCGGCAAGCTCCGCAGGCTCCGCTTGGTGATCCCAAACGCAACGTATCGCGTTCGGGAACCCTTGCCGCGGCCACCCGTCGATAATCGCGGCAAAAGGGGGCAAATAATGATCCGCCCCTACCTGGAACAAGCGAGCGGAGACGCTCGCGGTTCGCCAAACGCTTCGTTTCGCGTTCGAGGCCCCTTCGCCCTGCAGAGACCCCATGGATTGCCGCCGCACGCCGACCGGGCCCGACTATGCCCGTGCGCTCGCGGCGGATTGACTTAACCCGTCCGCCCTGCTACAATGCGCACCGTCGCGTAACAACGATGACAGGTGCCGTCCTTTCCCGAGGACGTCTTCATGTGTTCCGGGATGATATTCCCGCAAAAGGTATTCAACCGTGCTTTGGCTATGTCGATATGCGAATATTGCTGACAAACGATGACGGGATCTTCGCCCCCGGTCTGGCGGCCCTCTACAAACGGCTCACCGCTTTCGGCGCTCCGTCTGTCGTGGCTCCTTTGGATAGTTGGTCCGGGACCGGTCACAGCATCACGTTTTCCGAGCCGCTGGCCTGCACGAAAATGGAGGTTGGCGGCCTGTTCACGGGCTTTGCCGTGCAGGGCTCACCCGCCGATTGCGTGAAGCTCGCCGGCATGCAACTGCACGGGGGACCGATCGACCTGGTCGTGGCCGGCATCAACCACGGGGCCAACGTGGGCATCAACGTGTACTATTCCGGCACCGTCGCGGCAGCCATGGAGGCGGCCTTTCTGGGGATTCCGTCGGCGGCGATCAGCGTGGCCGCCGAGGAGAAAACGGACTTCGATAAAGCGGCGGAATATGCCGTCGACGTGCTCAGGAGACTCCTGCCGCTGCACAGCGGTGACGTCATGAACATCAATATCCCCCTGCTGTCGCTCGGAGCCCCGAAGGGCGTCCGCGTCGTCCCACAGGCCACCTCGGGATTCAACGAGTACTACGTCCCGCACGTGAACGACCAGAGCGAGACCATGTTTCGCCTGGCGGGCGGGGCGCATCGCGCGGAGACGGCCCCCGCCGACACGACCATGCTGGCGGACGGGTTTATCACGGTGACCCCGCTGCGGCCCGATATGACGGACCACCAGAAGGTCCTCGCGCTGCGGGCTCGACTCAACGGCGGGTAAGGGACGTGAGATTCTTGACGTGTGATTTTTGATTTCCCAAGTCATCAATCGACAATACAGGAAGGGTGCGATGTCGGACCAGAAGGCAAGTCAGATTTGTATCGTGACCGTGACCGGCGCGGACAGAGTCGGTATTATCGCCAAGCTGGCCATTGTCATGGCGAAGGCCAACATCAACATCGTGGACGTCGACCAGAAGGTCATGGAGGATTGCTTCGTGATGACCATGGCCGTCGATATCGGCAAAGCGACAACGGATATGGGCCAGATCAAAAAGAAGCTCGACCGCCTCGGCAAACAGATGGCCCTGCGAATCACCATCCACGATGAGAATATCTTCAAGGCTATGCACAGGGTCTGACCATGCGGATCTCCGTCGAAGAGGTTTTCGAAACCGTGAGGATGACGCTGGATCATCATTTCGATATCCGCACCGTCACGCTCGGCATCAACCTGAAGGACTGCATCGACCGGGACCTGGACTGGTTCACGAAACAGGCCCAGGCCCGTGTCACGGAGAAGGGTCAACTGCTGAATCACTGCGCGGACGTGCTCGAGCAGAAATACGGGGTCCCGATCACGAACCGCCGGGTGGCGGTCACGCCGGTCTCGCTGCTCCTGGAACCGCTGCCGCATAAGACGATTACGGCCGTTCGATTTGCCAAGGCGCTCGATGCCGCGGCGAAGAAGGCGAATATTGACTTCCTCGGCGGCTTCGGTGCCATGGTCCAGAAAGGTGCCACGACGGCCGAAGAGAACCTCATCGATGCCATCCCCGAGGCCCTCTCTGCAACGCAGCGCGTCTGCGGATTCCTGAACCTCGCTTCGACCGCCGGCGGCATCAACATGAACGCCGTCGTCAAGGTCGGCCACATCATCAAGGACCTTGCACATCGCTCGGAGAACGGCATCGGCTGCGCCAAGTTGGCCGTCTTTGCCAATGTCCCCGAAGACAGTCCCTTCATGGCCGGGGCACACCACGGGATCGGAGAGCCCGATTTCTCACTCAATATCGGCATTTCCGGCCCCGGCGTCGTGCGCAGCGTCGTCGCCCAGAACCCGGACTGCGACCTGACGCAGTTGTCCGAGGTCATCAAGCGGACCGTCTTCAAAATCACGCGGGCCGGCGAGCTGATCGGTCGGGAGTTGGCCGGCCTGATGAAGGTCGATTTCGGCATCGTGGACATCTCCCTGGCCCCCACGACCTCGACCGGCGATTCCGTGGCGGAAATTATCGAGGCGATGGGCGTCGGCCGGATGGGCTCCCCCGGCACGACCGCCGCCCTGGCCCTGCTCATCGACGCCGTCAAGAAGGGCGGGGCTATGGCCTCCGGAAACGTCGGCGGCCTCTCGGGCACCTTCATCCCCGTCAGCGAGGACGCCGGCATGATCCGGGCCGTCAAAGCGGGCGCCCTGAGCCTGGAAAAGCTCGAAGCCCTGACCAGCGTCTGCTCGGTGGGTCTCGACATGTTCGCCGTGCCGGGCGACACGCCGGCGGAAACCATCTCCGCCATCATTGCTGACGAGCTGGCCATAGGAGTGGCCAACAACAAGACCACCAGCGTCCGCATTGTCCCCGTTCCCGGCGCCAGACCCGGCGATCTCGTGCACTTCGGCGGGCTGCTCGGCTCGGCCCCCGTCATGAAAGTGGCGACGAAGTTCGCGTCCTCCCGCTTCATTGAGAGACGGGGACGCATCCCCGCGCCCATCCGCGCCCTGCGAAACTGACGAAGTCGATTCGTCCCCGCTTGGTCCCGGCGGCGCTGCCACATGCGGTTCTTGCGGGAATTTACCCCCAGGAATAGGAAAATTCTGTCAAGAAAACTTGTTGACAGGTATCACGCTGCTGGTATATACTTACCAATGTCGGGTTACGTGGCGTCTGACTGGATCTGCCAGCCTGTTTTGCCGGGACGGGAGGATATCGATGGCAAGAAGAGGGCTGACGCTTATTGAGTTGCTGATCGTCATAGGTGTCATCTCCATTCTATTGGCGCTGTCGTTCCCCGCGCTCATGCGGGTCCGAAATCAGGCCCAAGGCACCGTCTGCACGCAAAACCTCCGGACCCTCTCGATAGCCTGGCTGCTCTATAAGGACTACAACGACGACCGCCTGGTCGGCGGAAACGCGGGTTCCGGAAAAGACGCCGCAGGGAGGGACTCTTACGATTGGGTCCGGGGTCCCACCGGCACAGGCACCGTTATCGAATGTAAAAAGGAAGGGATTCGCCAAGGGGCCCTGTTTCCGTACGTGGGCGGCAGTGTGGACGTCTATCGCTGTCCGGCCGACCAGAGAAAACTGGTGCCCGGCCAGATGGCCTTCCGCAGCTACTCCATTGCGGGCGGCGCGAATGGCGAAGAATGGAAGAACACGTACGTGCCCGCGGAAAAATATTCCGAGATACTCCAACCCGCGACGAAGTACGTGTTTGTGGAGGAAGCCGACCCGCGGGGGTGGAATAAAGGTTCCTGGGTCCTGAATCCGCGGGACCAGACCTGGGTGGACCCGCTGGCCATCTGGCACAGCCGGGCCAGGAGTACGCTGGGTCTTGCCGACGGGCACGCGGAGATACGCCGGTGGGTGGATGACAGCACCATCGAAATGTCGAGAAAACAGGAGTTCTGCGCCCCCGTCCCCCCAGGCGAGGGCGAGGACCTGCGTTATATGCTGAGCGGCTTTCCGCAGAAGGCGGAAGAACGACGAGGCGCCGCCATCCCCCGGTAGCAAACGCTTGCCGCTATGAAAGACTCGACTGTGCGACCTGTGACCCCCGAGAGAATGCCTGTCATCACGGCCGGTGGGGAACAGATGCCGGCGATTGGGTATCTTATTTAGTGTGAGTCTGATCGCGCAGGGGCCCGGAGGCCGGGACGTCGGCATTGAACGGGGAAAGGATAGAAGCATGAGATCGAAAGCCTTTACGCTCATCGAGTTGCTCGTGGTTATCGCCATCATCGCGGTCCTGATGGCGATTTTGATGCCCTCGCTGAATCTGGCCCGAGACCAGGCCCGGCGGATCCACTGCATCAGCAACACCAAGGCACTCGTCTTGGGGTGGCTGCTGTACAAAGATGATTACGACGGCAAGCTCGTGCCCGGTCACACCGGCATCCGCAGCAAGACGCAAGATGACCCGCGGAACTGGAACAATCAGTTGCAATGGGTGGACGAACCGCCGGCCCTCGACTCGCCTTGGTTACTCAAGAAAGACGCGATCCGGCGTGGTCTCCTCGCCAAGTATGTCGCCGCGGAAGTGGACATTTATCGGTGCCCGGCCGACCAAAGGCGAGAGAGTTCCTCCCTGCCCGTCGCGTTCCGAACTTTCTCAATCTCCGGCGGGGCCAACGGCGAATACGGTGCGAACTGGGGTTACTACAACGCCACTCTCTATACGGAGCTCAAGCGGCCCGCCACGAAATACGTCCTCGTGGAAGAGATGGATACGCGCGGCCTGAACCGCGGCTCGTGGCAGATGAACCCGAAAAACAGAACCTGGACCGATCCGGTCGCCATGTGGCACAACAAGAAGAGCACCCTGGGCTTCGCCGACGGCCATGCGGAGATGCACGCCTGGGAGGACCAGAGCTTCATTCAATGGAACCTCCGCTTCATGAACGACCAGAGATATCAGGGTTTCGGCATGACGCCGCCCGCCGATGAGCGTGAGGACATCGATTATATGACCGAGGGATTCCCGTACAAGTCCTTAAGGTAGACCCCCGCACCGCAAAGGCGCGACATCTTGTTTTTTCAGCAAGCATTTTCCATGACGATGGCGCAAGTCCTCGGAACAAAAAGAATTATGTTGCGCGGTAGAGTAGGGAGGGACGAAGGCGTCCCTCCCCCTCTTCAAACCGGACGTGCGGGTTTTCCGCATCCGGCTTTCC
>CAYFUB010000262.1:0-8849 GCA_964346195.1 uncultured Pirellulales bacterium | reverse complement strand
AAATGAAGATGAAGAATTTTTTAATCTTGTATCGATGGGCAATGAGGTTGGCCAATACATCCGAAGCCTGGCTGGGTGCCGTACTCATAACGGCGCTCGTGAGAGATGAGAGAGATGAGGAAGCGGAGGTTCTGGCGCGCGGTCCGCCTTTGGTGCTGCGGCTGTGAGGGTTGGTACGATCAAGTTGTTAGGTATCGACTTCAGTGTTAGAGCATGAATACAAAAGGAGGTCTTTAAAAATGTTACGTGGGATTATTAGGTGGAGTCTGCGGTTTCGATTCCTGGTGATTGTTCTCGCCGTGGCGCTGATAGCCTTTGGCGTTGCACGGCTTCGTGACATGCCGGTGGACGTCTTGCCTGAGTTCTCACCGCCGTACGTGGAGATTCAGACCGAAGCCCTTGGGCTTTCCGCGGAGGAAGTGGAACAGATGATTACTGTTCCGATGGAGCAGGACCTGCTGGCCGGCGTGGCATGGCTCGACGTCATTCGTTCCGAATCGGTGCCGGGGCTGTCCTCAGTCCTCGTCTACTTCGAGCCTGGGACCGATCTTTACCGCGCACGGCAGATGGTGGCGGAGCGCCTTGCACAGGCGGCGGTCGGCTTGCCGCACGTGTCAAAACCGCCGACCATGATCCAGCCTCTGTCCTCGGCAAGCCGGTTCATGATCGTCGGACTTTCCTCTGACGAGCTGTCCCTGATCGAAATGTCGGTCCTCGCTCGTTGGACGATTGCTCCTCGCTTGATGGGCGTGCCCGGTGTGGCCCATGTGGCCATCTGGGGCAATCGGGATCGGCAACTGCAGGTGCAGGTCGATCCGGAACACTTGCGAGATGCGGGTGTTTCGCTTCAGCAAGTCGTCGACACCACCGGGAACGCACTATGGGTGTCGTCATTGAGCTTTCTGGAGGCCTCGACGCCAGGTACCGGTGGGTTTATCGACACCCCCCAGCAAAGGCTGGGGGTGTGGCATGTCTTGCCCATCTCCTCACCGGAGGAACTGGCCCAGGTGCCCGTCGATGGCACGGCCTGGCGCCTGGGTGACGTGGCTAATGTGGTGGAAGATCATCAGCCGCTGATTGGGGACGCCATCGTTAACGAAAGCTCTAACCTCCTGTTGGTCGTCGAAAAACTGCCCGGGACGAACACCCTGGAGGTGACGCAGGGCCTGGAAGAAGCGCTGGATGTGCTACGGCCCGGTTTTGCCGAAATCGACTTTGACGCCACCCTCTTCCGTCCGGCGACCTTTATCGAGATGGCGTTCGCCAATCTCACTCGGACGTTGCTCATCAGTGCTCTTCTTGTAGCTCTGGTACTGTTTGCCTTTCGGTGGAGTTTGCGCGCCACGGTGATCAGCTTTGTAGTAACCCCGCTGTCTCTGCTGGCCGCGATGTTTGTGCTCTACCAGCGTGGGGCGACACTCAACGTGATGGTTTTGGCGGGGTTGGTAATCGCCCTCGGTGTCGTCATCGATGACGCCATCGTCGACGTCGATCGCATCGTGGATCGTCTGCGCCAAAATCGCCGGGAGGGTAGTTCCAAGTCAGCAGAGAGTGTTATCCTGGAGGCCTCGGCCGAGACGCGCGGCGCCATCTTCTTCGTGACACTGATCACCCTACTTGCGGTGTTGCCGGTCTTCTTTCTGGAGGGCGTGTCCGGCGCATTGTTCCGGCCGCTGGCCGTCTCCTATGTGCTGGCGGTGTTATCGTCCCTGGTAGTCGCCCTGCTCGTCACGCCAGCGCTGAGCCTGATCCTCCTGTCCAACGCGCCCCTGGAGCGCCACCAGTCCCCGATCGTACGGGGGCTGCAGAGCGTCTACAGCGGGATTCTGGCGCGTACCGTCCACGCTCCGTACCTGGCGCTCATCGTCGCCGCTGTTTTGATAGTGGTCGGCGTCGTGTTGCTGCCATTCGTAGGGTGGAATCAAGTGCTTCCTTCGTTTCGAGAGCCATACCTTACGGTCCAACTGGACGCTCCGCCGGGCACATCCCTTCCGGCAATGCAGGGGATCGTGACCCAGGCCAGTAGTGAGCTGCGAGCCATTCCTGGGGTCAGCAATGTCGGTGCTCACGTGGGGCGGGCTGTATTTGGGGATAGGGTGGTTGGCATCAATTCCGCCGAGCTGTGGGTCAGCATCGATCCGGAAGCCGACTACGATGCGACGCTAGCCGCCGTTCAGGGGGTGGCGGACGGCTACACCGAGCTTGATCGCGAGGTGCAAACCTATTTACAGCAGACGCTCGACCAGCCACAGACGAGCGCCAGCGACGCCATCACCGTGCGCGTTTATGGCGAGGACTATGATGTCCTCCGCGGCCAGGCGGAGAAGATGCAGCAGGCCCTGGCGGGGATCGATGGCGTCGTCGATCCGCATATTGTGCTCACAGTTGAGGAACCCACGTTGGAGATCGAGGTCGATCTCGCCTCGGCCCAAAGCCACGGCGTCAAACCCGGCGATGTTCGCCGGGCGGCGTCCACTCTGCTCTCCGGCATTCAGGTCGGCAGCCTTTTCGAGGAACAGAAGGTGTTCGACGTGGTCGTGTGGGGCGTGCCCGAAATACGCGACAGCCCGACCGACGTTGGCGAGCTCCTGATCGACACGCCTGGCGGTGGTCACGTGCGTTTGAATGAGGTAGCCGACGTGCGCACCGCGTCATCTCCGACTGTCATCAAGCGTGAAGGCGTCTCGCCCTACGTTGACGTTGGCTTCAACGTGCAGGGGCGGAACGCCCGCGCCGTGGTAAGCGATGTCCAGTCAGCCATTCAGAACTTTGCATTCCCGCTGGAGTACCACGCGGAGGTGCTGAATGATCTCGCGGCGCGGCAGGCGACTCAGCGGCGCATCCTCATCGCCGGGATCGTCGTGTTGATCGGGATTTTCCTGTTCCTGCAAGCGTCCTTCAGGAGCTGGCAACTGGCCTTGGCAACCCTCCTGACCGTGCCCGCGGCGCTGGCGGGCGGCGTGCTGGCAGCCTTTTTGGGAAGCGGCAGCCCGCTTCCCCTGGGTCTGCTGGCTGGCTTACTCATGATTTTGGGCATTGCTCTGCGCAACGCTGCGATGCTCATCCGCCACTGTCAGCATCTTGAGGAGCAGGAAGGCGAGACCTTTGGTCCGGAGTTGGTCCAACGTGGGGCACAGGAACGGCTGTCGCCGGTCTTGACGACGGCGCTGGCAACCGGACTGGCCCTCCTACCCTTTGTGCTCTTCGGCAACATTCCCGGTCACGAGATTGTGCGCCTCATGGCTATCGTCGTTCTGGGTGGCCTGGTCACATCGACGTTGTTCAACCTTTTCATCCTGCCTGCCCTGTACCTGCGTTTTGGGGCCAGCCGCGAACCTGACCTTGGATTTCTTCCGGTCCCAGCAGTCAGTGAAGCATAAACCTGGATGTTATGTCAGTGACTCGCAATATGCACGGAGTTGAAGTAACAATAAGAGGAGGTTTCCCATGAAACTCTATGGATGGATCACGGTAGCATTGGTTATTCTTAGCATGCTACTTTCGGCCTGCGGGTCATCCTCAGTAGACGCAGAGAGAATTCAACCCTCCAAGCTCGAGCCTATCGAGGGGACGGACTTCAGTCGCGTGGTGTTAACCGAGAAGGCAGCCGAACGGGTCGACATCCAGACGGTCCCGGTTCGTGAGGAGCAGGTGGTGCGAAAACGAACTATTGGGGGGGAGGTCGTGGCCTGGCCGGAAGCTGAGGCCGTCGGCCAAATGATGGTGCGTGTGTCCCTTACTGAGAGTGACCTGAACCAGGTGGACCAGGGCCAACCCGCCCTCGTTCTGGCTTTAGACCCCGACGACGACGGTTCGGACGGCTGGACGGCCGAACCGGACGAGGGGCCGGGTGTTGATGACTCTGAAGATGTTGACCTCCCGGGGGAAGACTGGGCTGAGGCGCTGTACTACCTGATAGACAGCCCAGAGCAGGGCCTGGCTCCGGGACAAGGTGTGTTGGTTGAGCTTACCCTGTCGGGTGGTGATATGCTGCGCAAGGTCGTCCCTTACGCGGCGGTGCTGTACGGTGTGAACGGCGAAACCTGGGTGTACAGCAACCTCGAACCCCTGGTGTTTGTCCGACAGCCCATCGTTATCGACTACATAGAGGAGGACCTGGCAATTCTGTCGGAGGGACCAGAGGTTGGCACTGCTATTGTGACGGTCGGAGCCGCCGAATTGTTCGGCACCGAGACCGGGGTTTCAAAATAACTGAACAAGGAGGTGCACCATGCGTTGGCTTGTACAAACAAGCTTACGGTACCGATACCTGGTAGTCTTTTTGGCCGCGGCAGTGATGATCTTCGGCATCGCCCGCCTAAGCGGCTCGTCGGTGGACGTCTTTCCCGAGTTCGCGCCGCCCAAGGTGGAGGTCCAGACCATATCTCTTGGGCTTTCCGCGAGCGACGTGGAGGAACTGGTCACCGTTCCTCTGGAGAATGCGCTCAACGGGGTGCCGGGGCTGGACGTGATGCGCTCCAGGTCGGTTCCTGACCTGTCGGATATCGTTCTCATCTTCGAGCCTGGGACGGATCTCATCTTCGCGAGGCAGGTGGTAGCAGAGCGCATTGCTGCGGTTTATCCCACGCTGCCCACATGGGCCGCCCCACCTGTCATGATCCAGCCCCTGTCGTCGACCAGCCGGGCCATGAAGATCGGGATTTCCTCGGATCAATATGACCTGATGGACCTGTCGATGATCGCCTATTGGAAGATCAGAGCGCGTTTGCTGGACGTGCCCGGCGTGGCCAATGCGCCCATCTGGGGCGAGCGCATCAAGATGCCGCAGGTACAGGTCGATCTGGAAAGGATGCGCGCTTACGACGTTTCGCTCAATGAGGTCATGGACGTCACCGCCGACGCCCTGGATGTCGGATTACTGATGTATTCGGAAGGATCGGTCATCGGCACCGGAGGCTTCATCGATACGCCCGATCAGCGGCTCGGGGTTCGCTCCGTCTTGCCCGTCATAACGCCGGAAACGCTGGGCGAGGTGCCTATCTATGATCGAAAAAAACCTGACGGGACGCCGCTGCTCATCAAAGATGTGGGGGATGTGGTTTGGGATACCTGGCCCCTCTTCGGGGACGCGGTGATCAACGAGGGTCCTGGCCTGATGATGATCGTCGAAAAGCTTCCCTGGGCCAATACCCTGGACGTGACGCGGGGGGCGGAAGAGGCGATCGACGAGATGCGGCCCGGTCTTGAAGGTATAGATATCGACACCACTATCTTCCGGCCGGCGACCTTCATTGAGATGTCGATCGATAATCTCACCAAGTCACTGCTCATCGGCGGTGTTCTGGTGGTGATCGTGCTGCTCTTCTTCCTTTACGAGTGGCGTGTCGCCTTGATCAGCGCCACAATCATCCCCGTGTCCATGATGGCCGCCCTGCTGGTGCTCAACCTGCGCGGCGTGCCCATCAATGTGATGACTTTGGCGGGGCTGGCGATCGCCATTGGCGCGGTCGTGGACGACGCCATCGTCGACGTAGAGAACATCGTGCGGCGCTTGCGCCGGCTGCGCAGGGAGGGCAGTACCCAGTCGACGGCGAGCATCGTCCTGGAGGCCTCGCTCGAAGTGCGCGGCGCCATCGTTTACGCCTCGCTGATCGAAATATCGGCTTTGCTGCCGGTTTTCTTCCTGGAAGGGCTTTCCGGCGCCTTCTTCCGGCCGCTGGCCACGGCTTATGTGGTGGCGGGGCTGGTATCCCCGTTTGTGGCACTGACGGTGACGCCGGCGATGGTCTTGATCCTCCTGTCCAATGCGCCGATCGAGAAGCGCGAGTCCCCGATCATCCCGTGGATGCACCGTGTCTACGACCGGGTTCTTGGACGGACCATCCGCACACCGGCCCTGGCGTACACCACCGTCGGCGCCATCGTGATGGCCGGCGTGCTGGTGTGGCCCTTCCTCGGGCAGGAACTGCTCCCCTCGTTCAAGGAGCGGGACTTCCTGATGCACTGGATCACCAAGCCCGGCACCTCCCACCCCGAAATGTGGCGGATCACGGCTCAAGCCTGCCGTGAACTCCTGACCATTCCCGGCGTGCGCAACTGCGGCTCCCACATCGGGCAGGCTTTGATGGCGGATGAACCGTACGGTGTTTATTTCACCGAGAACTGGATCAGCGTTGATCCCGATGTCGACTACGACGAGACGCTGGCCAGGGTTCAGGAGACGGTGGACGGCTATCCCGGGCTGATTCGCGATGTGCAGACCTATCTGAAAGAGAGGATCCGCGAGGTGCTGACGGGGTCCAGCGATACCGTCGTCATCCGTATCTATGGTCCCGATCTGCATGCGCTGCAGGACAAGGCCGACGAGGTTCGGGATGCCCTGGACGGAATCGAGGGGGTCGTGGATTTGAAAAAGGAACTCCACATGGACACCCCCCAGATTGAAGTCGAGGTCGACCTGGAAGCGGCCCAGCGTTATAGGCTAAAACCGGGCGATATCCGCCGGGCGGCAGCCTTCTTGGTGCAGGGTGAAGAAGTCGGCGACATTTTCGTCGGTGGGAAGACGTACGACGTGAATGTGTGGAGCAAACCCGACGCGCGCAATAGCCTGACCGATATTCGAGAGCTGCTGATCGACACGCCCAATGGTGGTCGCGTGCGCCTGGCGGATGTGGCCGACATTCGCATTGCGCCCGTACCGAACGTCATCGAGCGTGAAGGCCAGTCACGAAAAATCGACGTTTCGGCCAACGTGCGCGGACGCGATCTCGGCTCCGTAGTGAGGGATGTCGAAGTCGCCCTCGATGGGGTCACGTTCCCCCTGGAGTACCACGCCGAAGTGATCGGCGAGTTCGCCGAGCGGCAGGCTGCCCAGCGGAATTTACTCATCGCCGGGTCTGTCGCGGTGATCGCGATATTCTTCCTTCTGTATACGTCCTTCGAGAACTGGCGCCTGGCGATTCTAACCTTCGCCACCTTGCCCTGGGCGCTGGTGGGCGGACTGCTGGCGGCGTTTTTAAGTAGCGGCGTCCTCTCACTCGGTTCGCTGGTCGGGCTGCTCACGATCCTGGGTATTGCTACTCGCAACGGGATCATGATGATCAGTCACTTCCAGCATCTGGAGGAGGAGGAAGGCGAGACCTTTGGGCCCGCGCTCGTCACACGGGGCGCGCGCGAACGAATTGCGCCCATCATGATGACGGCCTTAACCACCGGACTGGCCCTCGTGCCCCTGGCGATCGCCGGCAACATTCCCGGTCAGGAGATCGAGTTCCCCATGGCCATCGTCATTCTGGGTGGCCTGGTCACTTCGACCGTGCTCAACCTGCTCGTTGTACCTACACTCTACTTGCGCTTTGGCAAGCCGAAAGGATGGAGTCCGCCTTCGCAGCCCAGCGCTGGCCTCGCTGTCTCGTAGGAGCAGGTCGTAGGGGCAGGTCTCAGACCTGCCCTTACTTACTTACTTACTTACTTACTTGCTTGCTTGCTTGCTTACTTACTTACTCGTTGAAGCACTTGTGTTGAGCTTGTCGAAATGACGGAAAGGAGACTGAAATGCGACGTTTTCACCTCATATCTTTGGTTGTGGTGTGGCTTCTGATGGTTTCGGTTGCGGCATGTAGCACGCCGCCCACCCCGGCAGCACCCACCGCCGCGCCGACCGTCGCGCCGGCACCCACCGCGATGCCGAACACCGAGAGTGAGCTTGCCTCCGAATCGACTATCGACTTCGAGAGTGACCTCGAAGACTTCGACCCCACCAACTTTGACGATCCGACCAGCATCGACAATGAATGGTTCCCCCTGCAACCGGGGACGCAGTGGGTCTATGAGGGGATCACCGAAGAGAAAGGTTTCACGTTAAATCATCGGATAGAGTTTACTGTCACCGACCTGACTAAAGTGATTGAAGGTATACGTACCGTCGTGGCCTGGGTTGAGGATTACAGCGATGAGCAACTCGTGGAGGCGGAGCTTGCCTTCTATGCCCAGGACAACGATGGCAATGTCTGGTACCTGGGCGAGTACCCCGAGGAATACGAGGAAGGAAAGTTCGTCGACGCCCCGGCCTGGATCAGCGGCTTCAAAGGGGCCAGAGCGGGGATCATGATGCAGGCGGAACCGCAGGCAGGGACGCCCAGCTACTCCCAGGGGTGGGGACCGGCGGTCAACTGGACGGACTACGGGCAGGTGGACCAGGTAGGACAGGAGATCTGTGTCCCTGTAGACTGCTATGAGGATGTTCTGGTGATCGCCGAGTCCAGCCTGGCAGAGAAGGATGCTTTCCAGCTCAAGTACTACGCGCCTGACGTGGGCAATATTAAAGTCGGCTGGAGAGGGGCAGATGCGACCAAGGAGACGCTAGATCTGGCCGAGTACGTGCAGCTCAGCCCGGAGGCCTTGGCCGAGGTCCGCGCCGAGGCGCTGGAATTGGAGGAGCACGCTTACGAGGTCAGCAAAGAAGTATACGATCAAACGCCACCGAGTGAGATCCTACAGGAAGCGATGGCTGTTGGTGAGACCCCGTCGGAAGCGATGGCTGGTGGTGAGATCCCTGAGATAGTGCTTGAGGACTTCGACGCCAGCAATTTTGACGATCCGACCAACATCGACAACGAATGGCTGCCCTTGCAGCCGGGGACGCAGTGGGTCTTTGAAGGGATCACCGTCGAAGACGATGAGAGTATTCCTCATCGCATCGAGTTTACGGTCACCGATCTGACCAAGGAGATCGAGGGCGTGCCCACCGTCGTCGCCTGGGTGGTGGACTACAGCGATGACGAGGTTGTGGAGAAAGAGATCGCCTTCTATGCACAGGACAACGACGGCAACGTCTGGTACTTCGGTGAGCATCCAGAGGAATACGAGGAGGGCGAATTCGTCGACGC
>CAYFUB010000261.1:0-4960 GCA_964346195.1 uncultured Pirellulales bacterium | reverse complement strand
AATGCTGGTGAACAACTATCTCCGCGAGAACCTGTCGATTGACGAAGCCGAGGTTGCCCGCCTGCAGAAAGAGAACCCGAAGTGGACGCACGAGCAGGCGATGGCGATGGCCCAAAGGGCCGCTGCCACACCACTCCTGGAGCGGTTCTACCGTCAGTTGGTGGACAAATTCCAACTGAAGAAGGTCAAGGAGAATTTCGCGGAAGCGGCGCAGGTTCATCAGCGGCTGTTGACCCGGCCCGCCGAGCCCCGGGGACGAGGGGAGTACTGGATCAAGAACAGCCAGGTGAGAAACGAGCTGTCGGAAAAGGAGGAGAATCTTGCCCTGGCGACGTATGAGGGTGGGCAGTTTACGCTCAGGGATTGGCTTGTGGCATTGTGCAACGTCGCTCCGCCCCGGCGGCCGACCGACCTGGGCACGCCCGAGGGCGTCGAGAGGCTGCTGGATCGGGCGCTGCGGGCGCCGATTCTCGTCGCCGAGGCGAAGGCACGCGGTTACGACAAGGACGAGAAGCTGCGCAGCGAGGTCACGCGCGTCGAGGATCAGCGGCTGCTTTACAAGGTGGAGCAGGAGAAGACCAAAGACCTCAAGGAGCCGACGGCGGAGGAAATCCGGGCCTACTTCGAGAAGAACAAGGAACGATTCGCCGACAGTGCGACTCTCAAGGTCGATCAAATCTGGTGCGCGGACCGCCGGGCGGCCGAGAAGGCCAGGGAGATGCTGGACGGCGGGGCGGTTTTCGCCGCCGTCAAGAGCGCTCTGTCCCTGCAGAAGGACATGCAGCCGTACAATGTGTCGCCGCGCGGAGAGGGGGTCTTCTGGGCCGAGTTATCGAACGCCGAGCCGAACCAGGTAGTGGGCCCGGTGCGAGGCTTTTACAAGGACGGCGCTCGCTGGCGCCTCGTGAAGGTCCTCGACAAGACTCCCATGAAAATCCAGCCGTACTCGGAGCAGATGGCCAATCGCGTGAAGTGGGCCATGCTCGGCGCGCAGCGGAGGGACGCTCTGGACCGTTATCAGAAGGAACTGCTCGACAGATACCCGTACCAGATCTTTGAGGCTAGGATCAAGGGTCTGGACCCGCTGGAGGCGGCGATGAAGAAGGGAGACAATTGATGATGGATAATGGATGATTGATGGTTGAAAGAGGAGGTCGGACCTCCTTATCAATAATCAATAATCAATTATCCTTCATCCATGAAATATGGTTTTCACGCTGCACAGGTATATATTCCGGGAGCTGTTGCGAGTCTTTCTTCTCGCCACGGTCGGACTGACGCTGATCCTGAGCCTGGGTGGCGTCCTGCAACCGATGCAGGAGTACGGCGTCGGCCCGCAGCAGGTCCTCCATATCCTGTTGTATTTCATGCCCATCACCCTGACGTTCGTATTGCCGATGGCGGCGCTGTTCACCGCGGCTCTCACCTACGGGCGGTTCGCCGGCGACAATGAGCTGGACGCCTGTCGGGCCAGCGGCATCAGCATCCTGACGCTGGTCTACCCTGGATTGGCGCTGGCGATTCTGGTCGCCATTGCGAACCTTCTCCTGAGCTTCCACGTCATGCCCTATTTCGTGCATCTGGCCGAGAAGTCGCTCAAGGCCGACGCCAAGCAAATCCTGTTTCGCAACATTCAGCGCCGGGGCTTCTACCGGCTGCCGCCCGACGGACGGTATCTGATTTACGCGGACGACGCCGACCTGAGGAGCGATACGCTGCTCGGGATCGTGGTGGTGCAGTGTGAAGACGAGGGGATCAGGAGGATTCGCACCGCCGAGGTCACCAGGGTGCGCGTTGACCCGCACGACAAATTCAACGAAATCCAACTTGCGGTGTACAACTGCAAACAAATGGGCTCAGCGGACGATTTCTGGTTCCAGATCGAGGAGACGTCGGTGACGGGGGAATTCGGCTCTCTGCTGGGTGACGACATCAAGTTCAAGCGAATCAACGAGATGAAGCAGATTCGGGCCAACCTCATGCTGTTCGATCCGATCGCCCGGGAGGCGCAGAGAACGTACACCCAACTGGTGGCGGAACTGCTCGCCCGGGATGCCGGTCCGAAATTGACGGGGTCGCCGACCAGTTTCTATGAGCTCCAGGGCGATCCCCGCTCCGTTCGCGTGTCTGCGGCCGGGTGTTCGCTGAAAGAGCAGGGTGTGATCACGCTGGTCCCGCCGATTATCGTAGGTGAATTTGACGGCCGCTCAGGCGAGTGGATTCGGACCCTGCAATGCGAGAAGGCGGAAATACGTGTGGGCGATACGATGACGCCCGGCTTGACTCTTGACCTGCACAGCGCGCGAGCGGAACAAACGGGGGAACTCCTGGTGCTATACGCCGTCCCGGATTTGGCACTGCCCGAGGCCGTCGCGCGGAGCCTCAGCGGCGCATCAGTGCTGGAAACCGTGGCGCCGGATAACACGGCGTCGATGCTGGAAGGACCGCCGGGCGCGATACTGGCCCGGCAGCAAGAGGTGCTCCTCAAGGAGGTGACCGATACGCTGATAGACATCCAGGCCGAGATCAACTCGCGGCTGGTGTTCGGGATCGGCTGTATCCCGATGATTCTGATTGGGATCGGGCTCGGGATCATCCAGAGAGGCGGACACCTGCTGGGCGCCTTCGGGTCAAGCTGTCTGCCCGCCACCGTGCTCGTCATCGCCATCATCAGCGGCAAGCATATGACGGAAAACGCCGGAGCCGGCGGCCCGCCCGGAATCCTGATCATGTGGGCCGGACTGGTTTTTCTGGTCTTGCTGGCCGCCTTCATTTACAGGAAATTGCTGCGGACCTGAGCCGAGATGCGAATGTCGAGAGTCGAAACAAGTCCGAATGACCGAAGCCCGAAATCCGAGACGGGACCGGTGACCCGCGAGGGCCTTTCTGTCATCCGGCTTTGGAGCTTCGTGCTTCCTATCGGAAACACCAGATGAAAATCCTTGACCGGTACATCGCGAAGAACTTTCTCATCGGATACGTCATCTCCTTCTGCGTGCTCATCGGGCTGCGGGTGATCATCGATCTGTTCGTGAATCTGGATGAGTTTGCCGAGAACGCCGCTCTCGGCACATGGGCCGTGGCCCGGAACATCGCCACCTACTACGCCCTGAATACGACACTCTACTTTCGCGACATCGCCGGCGTCATCACCGTGGTGGCCGCCGCCTTCTCGCTGGGCAAGATGGTCCGCGCCAACGAGCTGGTGGCCATGATTGCCTCGGGCGTCAGCGCCAAGCGGATCGTCGGCCCCATCCTCGTTCTGGCCATCCTTTTCACCGCGTTATCGGTGGCCGACCAGGAGTTTCTGATTCCGTCGCTCAGCGACAAGCTCGTGCGCGACGAGGATGACATTCCCGGGCAGGAGTCTTATGCCGTGTGGTTCATCACCGACGGCAACGGCTCGCTCATCTGCGCGCCGCAGTACGACGAACAAACGTGCACCCTTCATCGTCTCACCATCATCACGCGGCGGCTCTCGGAACGGCCGGGTGTCTGGGAAGTGACCGGCCGGATATCGGCTGACGCCGCGACCTATAACGAGGCGACGGGCAACTGGGACCTGGTCAACGGCCGCTACGTCGGCACCGACTCGATCGAGGGGGCGAAGCCGGTCCCGTTTTATCGGGCCCCGGATCTCACTCCCAGGGAAATCGCAATCCGGCGGAAGGCGGGATACAACGCCTTGCTCAGCTCCCGGCAGCTCGCGACGCTGGCGGCGCAGGAGACGAAAATCAAGGACATCGCCCAGCTCCTCAGCCAGAAGCATTTCCGCATCACGGACCCCATCATCAACCTGACGATGCTCATGGTGAGCCTGCCCGTGCTGATTTGTCGCGACCCGCGGACGATGAAATCCGCGGTCATCCTCAGCTTCGGCCTGACGGCGGCCTGCTTCGTCACGACCTTCATCTGCAAGATGCTCGCCACGGAGATCGTCCTGGCCGGACGGGTCATGCCCGAGCTCTGGGCCTGGCTGCCCGTCTTCATCTTCGTCCCCATCGCCTTCATCGAGCTCGACGCCATGAAAACGTAACGTGGCGAGGGCATCTTGCCCTTGTGCTCGATGTGGCGAGGGCATCCTGCCCTCGCGTTCCCATGACGCAAGCGCGCTTGGAACACAGGGCGCGCCGCGTGTGCCATGCACACCATCTCTGCAAATCCGCCCTTGAGCCTCGATCAGAACCCATGTGTAGAAGAGCCCGGCGGAAGCGATTTCCCACCTTCGTGGCTTTGTAGCTCGATGTGAGGGATGATGCCTTTGCCTTCTCCATCGGCATTTTCGCATTGACCTGCCAGCGGCCGTCAGCCATAATCGACGATGGATGAGGTGGCCCCAGCGCCCCGTGAGGATCGAGAGGCGCCGTGCGACACCCGGGGAAGGCTGGCAATGGCCCGAGAGACGATGGCAGTCCTCAGAGAATGGGTTGTGAATCATGGCCAAGCACAAAAGAGTCGTTTATGAAGTCGTCTGCCCGAACAATCCCAAGCATTTATTCCCCTTCGCCTTCGAGATCGAGGCCGGCAGCGAGAAGGTCCCGAGCAAGGTCCAGGCGTACTGCCCCAGGTGCGACAATTTCGTCCAGGTGACCGTCAAGGGCAAGGCGCCCGTCGATAAGGAGTTGCTCAGGCGGTTCAATGACGAGTAACATGCGTGAATCGGAGGGAGCATGCCGGTAATCACGACATCCATCGAGCCGGTCATCACCGCCGGGCAGTTGACGGCCCTCAAAGAGCACAACGCCCGGCTGATTCAGCAGCTTGAACACCATCTGCCCGTCGGGCGCGACGTGCTGACCCAGATGACGAAGCTGCTGGGGCAGGTCGTGCAAGAAACGCCAGCCTGGGTGGACATCTTGAAGCAGGTCCACGAGGGCGGCGACCACCACCTGGTCCGCCTGCTCCACGACGATAACGAGGTCCTGAACCTGCCCTGGCTCATGGCCACGGACCCGGTTTC
>CAYFUB010000260.1:0-8344 GCA_964346195.1 uncultured Pirellulales bacterium | reverse complement strand
GCGCCCAGCACCGTCGTGGCTCAGGTGAAGGACTACGACCCGAAGACGCAGGGCGACGCCTTTCCGAAGGGCGACATCATCACCTTCGACTTCCCCGCCAAAGGCGAGCGCGGGCCCATCACGCTCGTCTGGCACAGCGGCACCGAGAGAATTCCGCGCGCGAAAGAGCTGGAGCCGGAGCGCAAGGGCGTCGACACCGGGGCCTACGTCTACGGCGACCAGGGCGTCATCATGTACGGTTCGCACGGCGCCGGCGGCGTTCGCATCATCCCCGAGGAGAAGATGAAAGAGTACAAACGCCCGGAGCAGAAGATCCCCCGCGTGCCGGGACATCACCAGGACTGGCTGCGCGCCATCCGCGAGGGCGGCACGGCCGGGTCCGATTTCTCCTACGGCGGCCCGCTGACCGAACTTGCCATGCTGGGTATCATCGCCCTGAAGCTGCCGGGCACGAAACTGGCCTGGGACGCCGCTGCCATGCGGTTCACCAACTGCGACGAGGCCAACCGGTACATCGACCCGCCGTACCGGCAAGGCTGGACGCTCTAACATCAGGAACGGTTCGCAAGAGGCCGCTGGCCGACGCACGCGATGACCTGTGCCGGCGTCCTCGCTCGACACCCGCCAACCTGGCGCGGGCAGGGGTCCCGGTCCGTTTCGGCCCCCCGAGAAGCGTCGACGACGTAGGGCCTCCCATCCACAATTCGCCTGATTCCTATAAAGACACGCAATTTCCACAACGGATTCGGGCTGGTGGTGTGGTATGATGGTGTATATCGCCCTGCCGGCGCGACAGGGAGCATTCCTGCCATCATGCACGCTTGGCTTGTCGTTGTCGGCACGGAGTCGCTGGAAGATCGGAGGACCGCCAGCGCGGTCGTCCAAGAAGCAACACAATGCTACATCTTGGAAAGGGCGCAACCATGAGACGGTTGATCGAAGTTGCCATTGTCATGTGTCTGTTGAATTCTGTCGCGTGGGCCCAGCCGGTGTATTTCGCCGATCCGTACCTCAAGGCCGCCGTCGAGGCAGAACTGGGCGTAACGGACCCACAGGTAGGCCATATGCTGAAGCTGGCTTCCCTTGACGCCTTTGATCGGGGTATTTCCGATCTGACCGGTTTGGAGTATGCGACGAACCTCAACTGGCTTGACCTCTCTGTTAATCAGGTCAGCGACCTGTCCCTGCTGGCGGGATTGGCGAACCTAAGCACCCTCTACCTTGCGGGTAACGCGATCAGCGACATCTCCCCACTGACGGGATTGACGAAGCTGGAGTCCCTTGACGTTGCCAGTAATCAGATCAGCGACCTGTCCCCGCTGGCGGGATTGACGAACCTACATAGGCTCGAGCTCAGCCGCAATGAGATCAGCGACCTGTCCCCGCTGGCGGGATTGACGAACCTCACTTACCTTGATCTTCGTATTAACCAGATCAGCGACCTGTCCCCGCTGGCGGGATTGACGAACCTGGATGTCCTTGCTCTTGACTACAACCAGATCAGTGACCTTTCCCCGCTGGCGCGCTTGACGAACCTGACAAGGCTCGGGCTTTGGGACAATCAGATCAGCGACCTGGCCCCGCTGGCTGGATTGACGAACCTACATAGGCTCGAGCTCGGCGTCAATGAGATCAGCGACCTGTCCCCGCTGGCTGGATTGACGAACCTCACCGACCTTTACCTCAGCGAGAATCCTCTCAACCAGGAGGCATGTGATGTTTACATCCCTCAACTGGAGGCCGCTGGTGTGGTGGTTTGGCACGACTGCGGCACGTGGCCCACGGTCCCCGATGTGGTGGGCCTGAGCGAATCGATGGCGGCGTCCACGATCACATGGATGGGACTGACGGTGGGAGTGACGACCTCCCAGTGCAGTGACACTGTATCGGCCGGAAACGTGATCAGCCAAAACCCTGCGGCGGGGGTTCTGGCTCCCGTCGGTTCGCCGGTGAATCTGACTGTCTCTTCCGGGCCCTGTTCCCTGAGGGTCCCGAATGTGGTTGGCATGAGCGAATCGCAGGCGGGCTCTACGCTCACCTCGGCCGGCCTGACCGTCGGCACGAAGTCGTATGTGGAAAGTGACACCGTCCCCGCAGGGTCTGTGATCAGTCAGAACCCGGTGGCAGGGCGTCAAGTGCCTTCTGGCTCTGCGGTCGGACTGACGATATCCACCGGGCCAGCCACATCGCCGAAGGTCACTGTTCCCAACGTGGTGGGAATGGCGCAGGCGGCCGCTCAGTCAACGATTACGTCTGCCGGGCTGGTCGTGGGGATGGTCAGCCAAGCCTCAAGCAGCACGGTGCCCGAGGGCAGTGTCATCAGCCAGGCCCCGCCGGCCGGGACATCGCTCGCGAAAGGTTCAGGCGTGGACCTGGTTGTTTCCTCCGGCCCGCCCGAGCCTACACAGGTTCAAGTGCCTAACGTCGTGGGGATGACCCAGACGGCCGCTGAGGCCACGGTCGTGGCCGCCGACCTTGCGGTCGGGACCATCACACACAGCCAGAGCCAGACTGTGCCAGAAGGGCAGGTTATCAGCCAGAACCCTCAGGCGGGCACCCAGGCGAGCCCTGGTTGGCCGGTGAATCTGACGGTCAGTACCGGCTCAGCGCCGCCGGGGCCCATTCTAAGTGACCCGGTGGCTCATTGGAGGCTGGACGAGTCAACTGGCACTGTGGCACGCGACGAGACGGGCAAGCACCACGGCACGGTCTACGGCCATCCTATCTGGCTGCCGGCCGGCGGCAAACTGGAGGGAGCGCTTCTATTCGACGGTGCCGACGACTACGTGGACTGTGGGACCTTCAATCCCTCCGCGGCCACGGGGCAACTGACGGTCTGCCTGTGGGCCCAGTGGAACGGTTTGAACGGATGGTATCAGGGTCTGATCGGAAAGCGAGACTCCTTCAACGCGCAGGCCATGATGTGGCAGGTGGAGACGACTCTGGACACCGGGCATCTCACCTTTAAGCAGGCCGGTGATCCAGGCATCGGCGCACCCGCGTTGCCAGTTGGCGAGTGGACGCATGTGGGCGCGACGTTTGACGGCTCGACCGCCCGGTTGTATCTCAACGGCAACCAGAGCAGTTCGGGAGCATTCTCGCTCGGCTTGGGCGCCACCACCCAAGTGGTCTTCGGCGCGTGTGAGAAGAATGGCAACAACCCGTTCAACGGTGCGCTGGACGATGTCCGGCTCTACGATGAAGCCCTGAGTGAGGACCAGATCCAGGCGGTGATGACGCCTCCGGCGACCATCGTCTGGGACCGCGCCGCCTATTGGGATACGCGGTATCCCAGCACGTGGGTTCACGGGTCTTCCGTGCGGGACGCCCTCGACTTGGCCGGATACACGATCCTCGACGCGGACCAGCTCAAGGCGTGGATGGATGCCCGTATCGCCGACGGCGCGCCCGCTGTGGTGGTCTTCTGCCAGGACGTGGCGCCCGATACGGTGTACGAAGCGGCCTCCTGGACCTGTACGCTGCGGCAGTATCTCAACGCCGGAGGCAAAATCGTCTGGTACGGCGATATCCCGCTCTACTGCCAGGGACACAACGACGGAACCACGACGGCCTTCGAGGTGGATGGCTCGATCAGCGTCTTGGGTTTCAACGCCGCCAGTGGCACCTGGGACAGTGGCGAGCAGGTGACACTAACGGATGAAGGTCGCGCCTGGGGCTTGACGCAGACGTGGCCCTCGGTCCGTCCGGCGTTGAGCAGCGGCCTGCGGGCCCTGGCGCGTGATTCGAGCGGCCAAGCCGCCGCCTGGGTTAAACACTTTCTGCCCGGTGATACCTACCGTGGCTTCGTCCGATTCTCCGACTGCGGCGCTGTGCCTGACGTTATGGACGTGCGACGCCTAGCCGTATACCCCATGGCCCCCGGCGCGACCGGCCCCGGCTCGGCCGACCTCGTGGCGCACTGGGCCTTGGATGAAACATCGGGCCGTGTCGCCGCCGAGAGTGTCAATGGCGTCGACGGGGTTACCGTGGGAGGCCCTGTGTGGCAGCCGGGTGGAGGAAAGGTCGGCGGCGCTCTGAACTTCGATGGGGTCAACGATTCCGTGGTGACGGACTTCGTCCTGGACCCGGCCGATGGGCCGTTCAGCGTCTTTGCCTGGGTCAAGGGCGGCAGGCCGGGCCAGGTGATCCTCTCTCAGGACGGCAGCCAGGCCGGGCTGGATTGGCTGGTTGCGGATCCGGCGGGTCGGCTCATGACGCGTCTGGGGGGCACCGGTTCCGGCCGGTTCGGCACAAGCTTGTCCTCGACGACGGTCATCACCGACGGCCGCTGGCACGAGGTAGGTTTGGTCTGGGACGGTGCCAATAGGACTCTGTATGTTGACGGAGTCGCCGTCGCTGAGGATAGGCAGACCCAACTGCGGGGCTCGACGGGCGGTCTGAACATCGGCGCCGGCAAGGACCTCGACGCGGGCGCCTACTGGTCCGGCCTGATCGATGAGGTCCGTATTTACAACCAGGCGGTGAGACCGTAGAACGCGTCTCTCGCCCGGCAAACGGACAAGATCAGGGCACGTGGGTCTTATCCGGCAGACGACCGCACGTGCCCTTTTGCAAAGGCTTACTCAGCCCTTGATGGCGTCCCATCCTGCTCAGGGGGCCTTTTCGCCCACCCCTCGCGCATCCTGTCGCTATGTCTCTCTACCAGATCAGTCGCGGCCCGCCGCGAAAGGTTTCGGGCCAGGAGGGCGAGACACAGGTTCCAGGTCGAGCCGCCGAGGGCAGCGCCCTGAAGGGTGTATGGTCTTCGTCATGGACGGGCGCATCTGTCGCCGTGCCATGCGCCGGATTCGTGCAATAACGCGCGGCCGCTGTCCGTCGTAATCATGCAATCGAGGGCCGAACGCGCGGCTCGGGTGAGAAGTTCATTGTGAGCTTTGCCTGTTCCGCACGCGTTTTCGACCTCTTGGAGGATGTCACCATGAAGAAGATCGCATTCGTGATCGTCGTCGTTGCCACACCATTGCTGAGCACCGCGGCCTGGGCCGAAGAAACGCCGGCCAATCAGCAGGTACGGCCTCAGACCGAACGCCCGCGCGAGAGGGTCCAGAACCTCACGCCGGAGGAACGCGCCCAGCTTCGGGAGAAGTGGCAAAACATGTCTGCGGAGGAGCGGGCCCAGTTCCGGGCCAGGATGCGGGAGAATGCCGGTGGCGAGCGTCCGGGCCCTGAGGCGGCACAAAGGGCTTTTGCCAACGAGCTGGCGGCGTTCAAAAAGCAGTATGAGCTCACGCGGGGCGAATTGCAGGCCATCCGGCAGCTTGCCCTCAAGGAAAAGGCCACCCAGACGGCCAGGGCCCTCGAGAAGCTGATCGCCCGGAACGAGGAGGATTACCAGAAGAGGCTCAAGCAACTGGAGCAGAGGCAGCAGCGGCTCCGGGCCGCCCGACAGGAGCGGGGACAGCAGGTGCAAGGACCCGAGTCGGATGAGCAGTCGAAGCCTGCCGATACCCCGCAACGAGAATCCGGCAGGCAACGCCAGAGAGGCGGTGCGACCCGATCACGACAATGATCGCATTCAGGTTGTCACGCGTGCCCTTTGCACAGGTCAGTCTTCCGGCTTGCGGGGCAACCAGCGCGGTACTTGCTTACAGTATTCCAGGTAAGCGGCCCCGAACCGCTTGGCGAGCAACGGCTCTTCGATCCGCGTGGCCTGCAAATGGGCCAGCGGGATGGCCAGCACAAACAGCAGGAAGATGCCGGTCGAGGACAGGGCGATGGCCTCGCCGAGCAGCATGAGGACCACGCAGGCCGCGATTGGGTTCCGCATCCAGCGAAATGGGCCCGTGGTCACCAGTTCGGCCGGCGGTTCCAACTCGATGTGCGCGCCGCGGTCACGTGGCGTTAGCAAGAAGGAACTCCAGCAGTACACGGTCAGGGCGGCGATGAACAGAAGGAACCCGACGATACGCACGCAGCCCAACTCGACGTGCCAGCGCGGCCAGGCCACGTCGACTCGGTAGGCCAGGGCGGGCAGAACGGCCAGGACCAGAGCCAGAACCAGCGACCCGTAGGCGCTCGTGGGAACGGGCAGCGGGACCTTTCGCAGCCACTCGGTCAATCTGTCGGAGGCGTTCATAACGGACCACCCGTCACCATCTGACGACAAAACCGGCGGTCATCGATTTGTTCGACTCCACCCCGCGACCGACATTATTCTCTCTGGTTCGGGTCTTTCTTCCTGCCGCCGAGCAGGCCGCCCAGGCCGTCGACGAGGTTCTGAGTGGGGGCCTTGAGCTTGTCTTTCAACTCGGCGGGGACCTTGTCGCCAAGCTGCTTCTCGAGTTGTTTGTTGATCTCGCTGACGGCACGGTCCTTGCCGGCCGCGATCAAGGCCTGCTTGAACTCCTCGGTGAGCCCTTTCACGTCGAAGACCAGCCGGGGCTCGGTCACGGGGCCTACGACCCGGATCGTCGTGGTCAGCTCCTTCAAGGCTTGCAGCGCCTCGGACGTCTCCTGGGCGCCGAGACCCAGCACGCCCCGGCCGGTGCCCTGGGCCTGGAGGTCCTTGATGCTCATGTTGATAGTCAGGTCCACGCGCTCTTTGGTCAGGACGCCGGTGAAGGTACCCGAGGCCAGGCCCGACTGGAACGCGACGCCCGCATCCTGCGACATGTTGGCCTGGACCTTGCTCAGGTCGAAGCCCTCGAATGTGCCGGAGACCTCCGGCGTGTCGCTCTGGGAATAGTCCATCATGATTCTCAGCAGGGCGGGCGTGTCGTACGATTTGATCTGCAGCGTCACGGGCAAGTCCAGTGCCTTCGGCGCGTCGCTGAGGTTCGCCATCTCGATGCGGCTGTTGCCAAAGAGCTGGGACGGAATCTCCGTGTTGTCGGCCAGCACGAGCTTGGCGTGCATCCTCGGCACCGGCGCGGTCCGGGCCCGTACCTGGAGGTATTCCAGGTACTTATGAGGCGCTTCTCCGGCCTCGACTTCGGTCGGTGCCTCGTTGCTGTCCGGCAGCCAGTTGCGCAGTTTCTCCAACTGCTCCTTGAGCTTCTTAGCGTCCTTGAGGTACTTCTCCAGCTTGGCGGGTTCGTTCGCATCGGCCTGGTAGGCATTCGGGTCGAAGGGCTCCTCGGTGGTGGGCTGCTCCAACACCGCCCCAGGCGTCTGCCGCGCCTGATTGAATCGCACCTGTGAAAGTTCCACCTTTTCCAGAACCAGCCGACCCAACAGCAGCTTGTAGATGTCCGCATCCGCGGCGACGGTCTCGATGGCCAGATGGTTCTGCTGCGGGTTCTTCGGATCGGTGAGCTGCACGCCCGTGACGGAGACGCTGCCGCCGAGAACCGAAATGCCCAGCTTGTCGAGATTGGCTTCGGCCTTGTTGACTTGGGTCAGCGTCTTCGTGGCGTAGCCCTTGACCGCGGTGTCCTGCACGAAGTGGGTCACCACGAGGAATCCCGCCACGAGCACCACGGCCAGAGCGGCCCCGGCCTTGCGGACGTACTTGGGCCTGGCGAACATGGACTTGACGTCCCGGGCCCGTTTTCCGACGATGAACCGGTCGAGCAGACGCACCCAGAACTTGGAGTAGTACGTGCGGAATTTCTCCGATTTCCCGTCGAGCTTGACCATCATCCGGCGGAAGTTGATGACCATCAGGGCCAGCGTCACACCGCCGACGGCGCCGAGAATCGGTCCCAGAATCAGTGCCCCGGCCAGCGCGAACTTGCCGAAGTCCGTTATGCCGATGACCGGGATCGAGGCCAGCGTCGACAGCAGCCAGGCCAGGTGCCCGTGGACCCAGACGCCCACGTGGTAGAGCACCGGGGCCGCCGCCAGGCTCAGGGCCTTGGCGATGCCCAGCGACAGCATGAACAGGCCGATATGGACGTTCACGACCACGACGATGACGGCCAGCGCCGTGTGCAGGCCGGACCAGCCCGGCATCAGCCCCATCCAGAAGCCCAGCAGTACGGACAGGAAAATCAACGGCGGGGCCACGCTGCCCCGACAGATGGCCAACAGCTTGCGGATGAACGGGGGCAGCGGAATAAGCATAAGCACGACTCCTGTAAAGAGACCTCAGAACTCCAATCTGTTCCAAGAGGGCAGATTATAGTGTTCCGGTGGTCCCCTGCAAGCCGATTCCGGCCGCAGCGCGGGGCCGGCCACTCTACCCGGAAATTGGCTTTGTCTCGCACGAAGGCTCGTTGGCCGCCGGAGCCGGCCTCAGTTGCGTTCCGGGGACACACGATGATTGGGTGCGTGTCATGTTTGTAGGTAATACAGATATCTTGCCTAGTCTGTCATGTCGAGCGAAGCGTCAGCGCAGTCGAGACATCTGGCCGCGAAGGGAAGGTGCCTCTTGTCCATAGCC
>CAYFUB010000259.1:0-5097 GCA_964346195.1 uncultured Pirellulales bacterium | reverse complement strand
ACGCTCGGCGCAACACGCCGCGAACCACCGAGCACGTGCCGCGGCCCGCCCGAAAACGCCGCCACCCCCGCTCCCCGTCCCACGAACCCCCTGCGCGACAGTCTTTTTTCTTTTCCGGCATTCATCTGTGCCACTCCTTATTCACCGGCTCCATATCCTCGCGACGCAGCAGCACCGGGTGGCAGCCTCAAGCGAAGCTTGGGGATGGCCTTCATTTCGCACAGACAGCCATCGCCAAGGCCCTCGGCCTTGACGCTGCCACCCGTCATACCCCGTCATCCTGAACGTCAGCGAAGGATCTGGCCAGCGAACAGAAGGTATCGCACACATGCTATGCCCATCTCTCATACGATGGCCAGATCCTTCACTCCACTTCGTTCCGTTCAGGATGACAAGGATTGTCGAATGGTCCTCAATAATCAACTATCAATCATCCTTCATCAATATTACAGCGTCCAGCCTTCTCGGTACTCGCGATGGACGTATTCGTTGGCCTCGGGCAGATTCGTGATTCTCATATTCGGGCCGTCGTAGGCGAGTCGCAGGCCCTTTTCCTGGGTCTTGAGGCTCATGCGCACGGCGATATTGCCCAGCAAGATCACCTCGGTCATCGGCCCGGCGTAGTCGAAATTCGAGCCCGCCTGCCGGCCGCCCTTGCAGGCCTCGATCCATTCCTGGTGATGGCCCACCGAGCGCGGGATGCTCGGCGCGGGTCGTTTGTAGTCCTTCATCCGCGCTTCGGGAATGAGCCTCGGATTGCTGCCGTAACTGCCACAGGTCAATTTGCCGTTGTCACCGACGAAGATCACGCCGCCGAGCCTGTCGCCAAGCTGCCGCCCGTCCTCCAGTTCTTTCGGCCGGCGGGGCATCAGACCACCGTCGTACCAAGTCAGTTCCAGCGGAGGCAGGCCCTCGCGCCCGGGGAATTCGTACCGCACAATCGAAGCCTGCGGATAGCTTTCCGTGTTGAAAGGTTTGTCCCAGGTGATCGTCGGGACGAAGATGGAGCAACTCGCCTCGACACCGGTGGGGTATCCGAGCTTGAGCGCCCAGAAGACCGGATCGAGGTTGTGGCAGCCCATGTCGCCCAGTCCGCCGGTCCCGAAATCCCACCACCCGCGCCACAACTGCGGCAGATAGGCCGGGTGATACGGCCGATAGGGAGCGGGACCCAGCCACAGGTCCCAATCCAACGCTTCCGGCACGGGCGGCGTTTCTTTCGGACGCTCCATCCCCTGCGGCCAGACCGCGTGCGTCGTCCATGCATGGACCTCGCGCACCGGGCCAATCGCACCGTCCCAGAGCCACTCGCAAATCAGTCGGATCCCTTCGCCGGCATGGCCCTGGTTGCCCATTTGCGTGGCGACCTTCGCCGCGCGGGCCGCTTTGGCCAGCTCGCGGGCTTCGTGCATGGAGTACGTCAAAGGCTTCTCGCAGAAGACGTGCTTGCCCATCTTGACGGCCATCATGGATGCCACGACGTGAGTATGATCCGGCGTCGCCACCACGACGGCGTCGATGTTCCTGTGCTCCTTTTCAAGCATCGCCCGAAAGTCGGTGTACTGCCTGGCGTTCGGGTAACGCTTGAAGGTCTCAGCGGCCCGCCGACGGTCGACGTCGCACAGCGCAACGATGTTCTCGCTGCTGACGCTGGCGATGTCGCCCGCCCCCTGGCCGCCCACGCCAATGCCGACGATATTCAGTTTCTCGCTCGGCGGCACGTGTCGTGGCCCGCCGAGAACGTGTCGCGGCACGACTACGAACGCCGCTGCCCCCGCCACACCGCCGAGAAACCGCCGTCTGTCCATCCGTCTCCTTCCCACTGCGCAACCGTAGCATGGGCATCTTGCCCATGTGTCGCAGGGCCATCCTGGCCCTGCATATCCTGGTCTTTCCACGGGCAGGATACCCGTGCTACTGGAAATAGGGCCTGCACTCGTTGACGCAGGCCCCATGTTCAAATCAATTACACGTCACGACACAAAGTCGTACCCGGCGCGGTAGAACTTGGTAATGTAGTTGTCGGCCTCGGGACAATTTGGCGAGCGCATGGTCGTGGCGTCCCACTTGACGCGTTCTTGCAGGCGGACAGCCAGATTGCCGACGAGCAGGGCTTCGCTGAACGGCCCGGCATACCAGAACCCGGACTTCGCGTCCTCGGGCCGGCCCACTTTGCACGCGTCAATCCATTCCCCGTAATGGCCCGACGACCTCGGCAGCGTCTTCGGCGGCCGGCCGTACTCCTTCCTTTTGGCCTCGGGGATGATCCGAGGGGTACTCGCGTGGCTGCCGCCCAACAATGAACCGTTCTCGCCGACAAAAAGGATTCCGTTGTCACCAAGCCTGAGCCCCTCCTCCAGGTCCGCGGGCCGGGGCGGCAGCTTGGCGCCGTCGTACCAGGTCATTTCGACGGCTGGCCGATTGCCCTTGGCCGCGAAGTAATAATGGATGATGTTCCATTTGGGGAGCGTATCGCCGTTGAGTCCGCTGGTCTGGGCCTCGACCGCGGTCGGGGCGTCGAGATCCAGCGCGAAGAACGCCGGGTCGGCATTGTGCACGGCCATGTCGCCCAGCGCACCGCAGCCGAAGTCCCACCAGCCGCGCCACTTGAACGGCACATAGGCCGAGTGATAGGGTCTCCATTTGGCCGGGCCCAGCCAGAGGTCCCAGTCCAGGTTCTCAGGAATCGGCTCACTACCTTCCGGGGCGGTCACGCCTTGCGGCCACCAAGCCCGGTCCGGCGTGCCGGCGCGGTCGCTCCAAACGTGAACTTCCTTGACCGTGCCGATCGCGCCGGCGTGGAGGTATTCCCAATAGAGCCTCAAGCCGTCGCCGGCGTGGCCCTGGTTGCCCATTTGTGTGACGACGCCGGTCTCTTTGGCGACCTGGGTCATCCGCCGGGCCTCGAAAATCGTGTGTGCCATGGGCTTTTCGCAATAGACGTGCTTGCCCATCTTCATGGCCATGATCGCCGCCGGCGCGTGGATGTGATCGGGGGCGCCGATGACCACCGCGTCGATATTCTTGTCTTCCTTCTCGAGCATCGCGCGAAAGTCCCGGTAGACCTTGGCCTCAGGATGCTTCTTGATGGTCGCGCCGGCCCGGTTCAGGTCCACATCGCACAAAGCCACGATATTCTCGCTGGAGACGCCCTCGATATCGCTGCCGCCGCGACCGCCGACACCGATGCCGGCGATATTGAGCCGGTTGTTGGCCGAGTTCTGCCCGGCGGCGCCTAGGACACGCCCGGGCACGAAATGAAACGCCGCCACGGCCGCCGCCGCACCGACGAACTCCCGCCGAGACAGACCCGCGGCGCCGGATGTCTTCTTGACCTTCGAGTTCTTCATAGCTGCTTACCTTTCTCTACACACTTCACAAAGACCATTGGCTCTATCCAGCGCGAGAGGGTCTTGTTGCCCGTCACATATCCAGCGACCAGCCTTCGCGGTAGTGCATCTGCACGTAGTCGTTGGCCTTCTCGTCGTTGGTGACGCGCATGTTCTCGCCGTCCCAGAGGAGCTTCTTGCCGACGTTCTCCGGACGGATGGCGAGGTTGCCCATCGTGACCATCTCGGTGAACGGTCCGGCGTAGTCGAAGTGCGACGTCGCCTGCCCACCGGTCCGAATGGCCTCGAGCCAGTTACCTTCGTGGCTGGTCTCGATTCGCTTGAGCGTCTGCGGGGGCTTGTTCTTGGCGAACTCGCGATTCCGCTCGTACGGTAGCAGTTGCGGGTCGTTGCCGTACTCGCCGCAGCGGAGCACGCCCTCGCTGCCGATGAACAGCACGTTGCTGGCGGCCTGGTTCAGGGGGCGGGCGATCTCCAACTCGGGCGGGCGCTCGGGCTTCAGGCCGCCATCGTACCAGTGAACCTTGACGGCCGGCATGCCCTCACGGGCCGGATACTCATAATGGACGATAGAGGCCAGCGGGAACGTCTCCTTGTTGACTTCCGTGCAACTTGCCTCGACGCTCGTCGGGTACTTGAGCTTCAGCGCCCAGAAGACCGGGTCCAGGACATGGCAGGCCATATCGGCCAGCGCGCCGCCGCCGAAATCCCACCAGCCGCGCCAGTTGAACGGCAGATAAATCCTGTTGAAGGGACGCTCCGGGGCCGGACCGAGCCACAGATTCCAGTCGAGCGTATCGGGGATGTCATGGACTTCTTTGGGTCGGTCGATGCCCTGCGGCCAGACCGGCCGGTTCGTCCAGGCATGGACCTCGCGGACTTCGCCGATCACGCCGGCCCAGATCCACTCGCAGATATTGCGAACGCCGTTGCCCGAGTGGCCCTGGTTGCCCATCTGGGTGACGACTTTGTACTTGCGGGCGGCTTCCGTCATCGCGCGGGCCTCCGACACGAGGCGAGTCAGCGGCTTCTGGCAATAGACGTGCTTGCCGCGTCTCATGGCCGCAATCGAGGCAATGGCGTGCATGTGGTCCGGCGTCGCCACGATGACGGCATCGATCTTCTTGTCCTCCTTGTCGAGCATTTCGACGAAGCTCTTGTACTGCCTGGCGTTGGGGAACTTCTTGAACGTGTCCGCCGCCCGGGCCCAATCCACGTCGCACAGAGCCACGATGTTGGCGCCCGCCGCCGCACAGGCATTCGTGTTCGAGCCCCCCATGCCGCCGGCGCCGATGGCGGCGACGTTGACCCTCTCGCTCGGCGGGGTCTGCCCCGCGCCACCCAGGACGTGTCTCGGCACGACGGTAAACGCCGCGACCGCCGCGGCCGCACCCATGAAATCGCGACGAGAAAGCTTCTCGTCCCGCCCTCGCGTGTTCTTTGTCTTTTTCATGTCCTTTGGTCCTTACAAACAATCGTTGGTTTGACCTGCCTGCTCGAACGGCGGCCGGTACGCATGCCGCCGTCGTAGTCACTCCTGTTCCACGAGCCAGATGTTGCGGAACTGCGCGAGATTGCCGTGGTCCTGCAAATAGATACCGCCCGGCTCGGAGACGTTGTTGTCCAGCGCGCCGCCCGTCGGGCCCGGCAGTTTCCGCTGGTCGTGAATCGTTATGCCGTTGTGGGCCACCGTGACCGCCGCATCCCTTTCCTTGTTGCCGCGGCTGTCGAAACGCGGGGCCCGGAA
>CAYFUB010000258.1:0-2967 GCA_964346195.1 uncultured Pirellulales bacterium | reverse complement strand
ATAACATCCTGCTGACAAGTTCGTCCTGGATGGTCGTGCAGATCGAGAGGCGATACAATCGGTGGCTGTCCCGGTTTCGGCATCGGGCGGAACCGGATGTGGGGATGGGGGAATCCCCTATGAAGTCATGCGAGAAACCATGACAGCGGGGCGTGGGCGGGCGTCGAGCGGGATCCCTTAGCTCAGGCGGCGCGGCCAGCCGGTCCAAAAGGGCGACTTGGCCAGGCGGCCCGCGTGCGGACATGCTGGAAGACGGCCCAACGGTTTTCGATGAGGATCCGACCAAGGTGCTCGCGATCAAAGGGGCGCGCGAAAAGTCGGAGGAGACAGACCCCCGCGAGGTTGAGGTCGTGGTCCTGCGGTGCCTCGGCGGCGTGTCCGCGGAGGAAACCGCTGCTGCTCGCCCACATATCCCGCAGAACAGTCCAGCTGCAATCTCGCTTCGCGAATCTGAGCCTGCAGCGAAAGGTGCCGAAAGGCAACACCACGGCGTGCGCGCTGGGTGCCCAGACACCTAGTCCGTGATGTGGGCGGACCGAGCCAACTCAGGAACGCTGCTGTGCCCGTGCGGGCTCCACCGGGAACAGGTCGGCCGCCAACCGACCCGCCGTCCGACATCCCAGGTGCGGCCCCATCAGATCCACCAAAGGTCCAGGGCCCGTTGACCCTTAGCCTTCGCCCGGTGCAAGGCGCCCGGACCGGCTTCGGAGTACGATACGTCGCTCACAAGCGCGGCGCTGCCGGTGCAAGCGCGTTGGCCTACCGCACAGCTAACTCAGACCCTGTGAGGCATATGTAATAAGAAGAACCTTATCTATGGTGTTCAAAGAATCCTTGCGCCGCTAAGCTGCGTCTGGTCAGCACACTACAAGCGGATCTTGTAGCGTTTCAGAGCAAGTGAGACAGTCGGGCGTTCTGGTATAGTGACGGTTTCGGGGGTGCCTTGAGGGGGGAACCAGAGTTCCCAGGTTCCCCCCTCAAACTCCCCCCTCCTTCCTTCATTCCCCTCCTAGCAGGGGGAGAGGCATTGTCGCCTGGAGGAAGCGTCATGAGCAAGCAGAAGCGTCGCCGCAGGTGGAGCCCAACCCAAAAGCTCCGCATCGTTCTGGAGGCCCTGCAGTCCGACGGCAAGCTGGCTGCGATTTGCCGTCGCGAGGGCCTGTCGCCCACGCTGGTCTATCAGTGGCGTAAACAACTGCTGGGCTCGGCCGAGGCCGTGTTCGGCCCCAAGGGGAAGACCGGCCAGGAGCACAAGGTCGAGAGGCTCGAATCCGAGAACCAGCGGATGAAGAACGTCATCGCCGAGATCACCGCCGAGAATCTCGATCTAAAAAAAACGCTCTCGGATTGAGCGATCACCCGCAGCTCCCGCCGGAGCTGCAAAATGAAGTGATGACCTTGGTCGAGCAGACCCGACAACGCAGCCGCTGGCCAGTGCGACGGACCCTCAGGGTCTTGGAGATTCCTCCGGCCAGCTACTATCGCTGGCGCCGAGCCGTGGCTTGGCAGAGGCCGCGACCCCGGTCGCCGACCGGCTCGATGTACGAGCTGTTGGACTCGGAACGCCAGGCCATCATCGACTATGCCCTGAAGCACCCACAGGTCCGTCACCGCGAACTGGCTTGGAGGATGCTGGATGAGGGGGTCTGCGGCGTTTCTTCATCAAGCGTCTATCGCGTCCTGCGGGAGGCTAACCTGGTCTGCCGGTGGAAGCCCAAGGCCAGGGTCAAGGGGAACGGTCGGGATGCCAAGCCCGGTCAGCCTGACCAGAAGTGGCAGACCGACATCAAGTATGTGCGGGTCGGAGCCCGGAACTACTATCTGCTGAGTTTCATGGACGTCTACTCGCGGTACATCGTGCATCATGAGCTATTGACCTGCATGGATGGGCTGAGCGTTTCGACCGAGGCGGCCGCGGCTCTCGAGACCCTCCACGGCGACGCCCCCCCGGACATCCAGAGCGACCACGGCTCGGGCTTCATCGCTCGGGAGTTTGCCGAGACGCTGTCCGAATCGAGCGTGACCCACACCAAGATCCGGCCGCACACCCCAACCGACAACGCGGAGATCGAGCGGTATCACCGGACCATCGCCGATCAGATCGACGAGCACCATCTGCAGGACTACACGCAGGCCAAGGCAGTGATCGCGTCGATCATCCACAACTACAACCACGTCCGGCTGCACTCGGCGTTGTTCTTCTTGCGGCCGGTGGATTATTATCGCGGAGATCCGGCGGCGCTGCTGGCCGAGCGTCGCCGGAAACTGAGCACGGCCAGGGAACTGCGAAAGCAGGAGAACATCAGGCTGCGACAACGCCTCCTACCCTGGCCGGAGGCTGAAACCGTTTCTTACCCAGCGTGGCGAACTGTCTCACTTTGATTGAAACAAATCAGTCAATGTTGCTCACGAACAGGGCGAGAATGTCGCCGGTCACAAGCCCCTTGTTCTTGTGTCCAAGGTCTTTACGGATAGTGAGGATCAATTCTTCGTAGAGGAGCATCAGCTTTATCGGATCGCCCTTCACCGCAGCCTCGTCGATTGACAGACGCCGCCACTTGACCCACCCGGCAAGAACACCGTCTGACCCCCAGACCATCATGCGCTGCGTGAAGCCCGACATGAAGTCGAGCATCTCTTTGTTGGACGGCTGCTCTCCCGTCTTCACGCCTATTAGCATTCGGAACATGAACCGGATGAGATCCTCGTAGACGGGAATCTTCTTCTCACGATGCTCCCTTTGCACCTGCGCCCGCGACTCGTACAGCTTCCCGAGCACAATCGAGATGACGGACACGAACACGGTTGCGGCGCCCGCGATGATCCCCACGGCAATGTCCGAGTCCACCGAGGAAAGGGCGCGGAAAGTCCCGCGAACCGCGACGAGCACGCCGTAGCCGATGCCTACCAAGAACAACAGCCCAACGATGGCCGACACAGTGGGACGGAGTTTCGGTGACATGCGAA
>CAYFUB010000257.1:0-1537 GCA_964346195.1 uncultured Pirellulales bacterium | reverse complement strand
CCCCCGCCGTCGCCGCAGAAGAGCGTCTGGTCGGGAGAAATGTTGAAATGCACCGACCACTCGCGTTGCTTGAGGTTGTACCACGTTCGCACCTTGGTCTCGATGTCGTAGCGCGCGACCCAGAAGACGCGACTGCGCGGGGTCTGCAGGTCGTACAGGACGCTCTTGCCGTCCGGGCTGAAGAACTCATGGCCGTTGATTTCCATGTTCATCGTGCGCGGGTGGACGTTCGTCAGGCCGCTGCCGTCGGTGCGGATGATCCAGGTCCGGTCCATGAGCTGCCAGGTTCCCTCGTGGCAGAACAGCATCTGCTGCGGGTCCGTCGGCGAGAATTGCACGTGGTTCAGCCAGGCGCGGCTCTCGTTGAACTTGTTGACGGCGCCGGTCTTGAGGTCCAGCGTGACCAGTTGCATGAGGCGGTCGGTATTGGGAGTGCCGAAGCCCGGCCGTCTTTCCCCGCGCGGACGGGATGGCCGCGACGCATCGGTCGCGGTCCGGTCTCGTGTCGAGGGCGTCTCGCCCTCGGAGCGCGGGCTGGAAGCCCGCGACACGTCCGCCGGCGTGGCGGGGGTGACCCTATCGCCCCGGCCGCGCGCGGCGCCGAAGCCGGTGAATCCCTGCGGCCGCTTCAGGTCGAATGTGCCGCCGGCCAGCGTCTCATCGCAATTGATGTTGGCAATCCACACTCCCCGGGGGACATCGATGATCTTCCTGTCCTCCTTAGTGGTTGGGTCCACGGCCCAGAGCGCCAGCTCGCCCGGGGCGCCTCGGGACAGATAATAGGCCAGGCCGGTCTTGCGGCCGACGCAGAGCAGGCCGGTCCGTCCCGCCCGGATTTGTTCGATCGCGCGGGTCTGGAGGTCCACCGTGTGCAGCCCCGTCGGTGAGGTGAAGACCAGCTTCCGGCCGTCGGGGGTGAATTCATGCTGATGAAAATACGAGCTCTGGCTGCCGTCCTCCCGTGACAGCCGGATGACGCGATGCCCCGTGTCCGGGTCCACCCACTCGATGGGGATATCATTCTGGGCATAAACGCGCAAGCTCGCCAGCGTCAGCGCCGCGATCAGGCAAATTCGACTCTCGATGTGCATTTGTTTCCGTTCTCCGTTCATTCGCTCTGACATTACCTGAAGCTCTCCATGGGCCGGTTGATCTCCTTTGACCTGTCCGGTCTCTTGAGATTCTCGCCTCTGACGGCATCGAGGTCAAGGATGTTGCTCTTCATTCCCTGACAGCAGGCGACCCGGGAATTCCAGGGACCCCACGCTGAGAACTGCTGGTCGGAGAGCCTTGCATGCCGCAGTCGGTTGACAGCGGGCGTCGACGACGCGACAATGTCGCCCGTTGCGAACCGCCGGGTGGGGAAGGCGTATAGGATGACGCCGGGGCGACCGGCGGGGCCCTGATGGCCCACAGAGTGAAGGAGAATCGACATGGCACGGCAGCGGGCGACAGCGGAACCGCGGTACGACATCAACATTATCCGTCCCGAGATGCGGGCGGAACACTTCAAGCTGCGCGGCGACGGATACCCGCC
>CAYFUB010000256.1:0-2731 GCA_964346195.1 uncultured Pirellulales bacterium | reverse complement strand
AGCCGCAGATACGCTTCGTGGACCAGGGCGGTCGGCTGGAGCGTCTGGCCGGGCCTTTCCCGGGCGAGCTTCCAGGCGGCCAACTGACGCAATTCCTGGTATACCGCCGGGAGCAGTTGATCGACGGCCCGCCCGTCGCCCTGCTCGATAGCCTCCAGGATGCGCGTAATATCGTTCATTCCTGCTCTGCGTTCAGAAGAACGCCGATATTATCACACGAACGGAGTGTTCTTTCAATGGGCACCGCCAACCGGCCAGAATTGAGGCACGGGCGGGCAAATTACCCGAAGAAATCCACCGGCTCGGCGCTTGTTTTCATCCCCCCAAGAGTGTATAATAGTATTTGTTCGCACGGATAATGCGGGCCAGTCGGCTATCGATATGGAGATGGGATGATGAAAGGACAGCCGGCCATTGGGATTGGGGATTTTAGTTTGCGGGTTGGGGATTCGCAATCGAGGGGATGGTCTGTGTTGTGCACGCAAACAGTGAGACGCTCGATGGTCCTGTGCCTGCTTGCTGCCACACCCGTGGCACTGTGCCAGGCCGGGTACAGGTCCCCCAATTCGAAATCGGGCGTGCCAGGGGCGCTGGTCAGTTGGGGCGAGGCCTTTGGGGGGAAACACCAGCCCGCTTCCAGTGGTGAGTACGTGGCCGCTTGTGCCGGCGATTATCACAGCCTGGCCCTGAAGGCGGACGGAACGCTCGTGGCCTGGGGCGAGAACCGCAACGGCCAGTGCAACGTGCCGACGGGAAACGACTTCATCGCCATCGCGGCGGGACGCTATCACAACCTGGCCCTGAGGTCCGATGGGGCCGTCGTCACCTGGGGCGACAATTCGCGCGACCAGTGCAGACTCCCGCGGGGCGGCAAATTCGTGGCTATTGCCGCGGGCACCTGGCACAGCCTGGCGATCCGGACGGATGGCTCGCTCGACGCCTGGGGCTGGGACGACTACAGGCAGTGTGTGACACCGCCCGGCAATGACTACGTAAGAGTCTCCGCGGGCTATTGTCATAGTCTGGCTCTCCGGGCCGATGGGTCGCTCGTCGCCTGGGGCGGCAACGGCGACGGCCAGTGCGACGTGCCGGCCGGCAACGATTTCATCGACATTGCCGCCGGCTCCCTGCACAACGTCGCGCTGAAAGCCGACGGCACACTTGTCGCCTGGGGCCGGAGCGAGGAAGGCCAATGCCGGGTGCCGGCTGGCAACGACTTCACGGCCCTTGCGGCGGGCTGCCTCCATAATCTGGCCCTCAGACGCAACGGCCGCATTGTCGCCTGGGGCCCGAACAGTTACGCGCTCGCTGAACCGCCGTCGGAAGGCCGATTCGCCCTGGTGGCGGCCGGCGGTTTCCAGGGTCTGGCGATCCGGGGGACTCCGACCCGCCCGGCGCCTGTCATCGTCAGCCGGGGGGAAGTCACGGTCATCCGCGAGACGCAAGGCACAACTGTCAAACAGGCAACTACCGTCCCGGCGGAACCGGTACAGGATGCGAACGGCGCTCGTGCAGAGGTCGTTGGTGTCACCGGCGTAGAAGCGGCGCCTGCTCAACGGCCGGACATACCCGCCGCACCGGTCCCCGAGCCAAACATCGCAGTGAGCCAGCCCGATACTTCGCCTGAGATCGCAACGCCGACCGCTCAGGTGCCTGCGGTCGAGACACAGCCAATCCCCGAGCCAAATGGAACAGTTGATCGCGCCGATACCTCCCAGCAAGCCCAGCCCGTCGCCACTCAGGTGACCCTCCCTGAGAAGCCGCTCGTTGCGGAGCCAAACGCGGGCCCCGACCGGCCCGGTACTCCAGGTGAAATCAAGACCGCCGCCGAAGAACCCAATGATACGGGCGACCGAATCGACGTTGTCGCTGCCGACAGAGCCGTGCCCACCCAGGCATTGCCGGTCGAGCCGGTGCCGGCGGTCGAGCCGAACGTCGCCCCGGCCCGGCCCGAAACTTCAGGCGAGATCAAGACCGCTGCTGCCAAAGAACCCAATGATGCGGGCGACCGAATCGACGTTCTCGCTGCCGACAGAGTTGTGCCCACCCAGGCATTGCCGGTCGAGCCAGTGCCGGCCGTCGAGCCAAACGCCGCCCCGACCCGGCCCGACGCTTCAGATCAGGCCAAAACCGCTCCCGTCGAGAAGCCCAAGGACAAGACGCCCCCGGTCATCGAGCCGAATATTCCGATCAATTCGACCGATTTCTTCCGCCAGAGTATTGCCGCCGATGCCGATATCGGCGCCGACCCGAACGCGGCGCCCGTTTATCACTTTATCGCACAATCACCCGTGCGTCATTTCTGCACTATCAACGAACAGGAAAAGTACAAGCTGATAGACGAGCAGTCGGATACCTGGAAGTACGCCGGCATTGCCTTTTTTGCGTATCCTGAGGGACTTCAGCCGCGGGGTGCACGCCCGGTGTTTCGCTTCTGGTCCCCGAGCCTGTGGCGGCATTTCTTCACCCTGAATGAGGCCGAGAAGAAACTGCTGACCAAAGACTTCACGCACCTCTGGGAATACCAGGGCGTGGCGTGGTACATCCCGCCGGCCAAACCACAGGAAAAGAAGTAATACGGATTATGATTAATTCGTGCGCGGTCTGTCATCCTGAGCGGAGCGCAGCGCAGTGAAGGGGTTCCCCAAACGCGAATGATTGCGTTTGGGGGCCCCAAGGATCTGGCCTGCGAGCGAGAGAAACCTCCCTTTCGATGGCCAGATCCTTCGGC
>CAYFUB010000255.1:0-4754 GCA_964346195.1 uncultured Pirellulales bacterium | reverse complement strand
AAACGCGAAGTAGTGCGTTTTGGGGCCCCGAACCATCTGGCCATCGAATGAGGGGTTTCTCAAGTGCGCAGCCCAGATTCTTCGCTTCGCTCAGAATGACATTGCCGTTTTGAGATGGTTTCTTAGAGGGTGTGTGAGAGGCCCTGGCCCGGCGCGGTCCCGGGAATCGTCGGCCCGCAGCACCGCTGCCCGTCAGGGGGGCACACTCAAACTCGTTGGGGCGTGTCTTGCGATGTGAAAGAGGTCGATGCCGCCAAACACGGACAGACCAGTTTGTCCATGCCACCCAGAGAATGGGCTTCTCACATACCTTCCTAGAACGGTCCTACGAGATCTGCAGTTCCCCCGACGGCCGGAAGATCAAACAGTCGATAAACATCCTCATCCCAATCCCACTGCAGCCACCTCAACGACGCATCTTCGAGCGGAACATCGAAGTCAAAGGCCACCTCCATCGGAAAACCTCTCTCGTCCACCGCCAGGATTTCCACCTGCATACGCGGCAGCGAGATCTGCTGTCCCACCTGGAGGGGATGCTGCCGACTCCGGACGTCGCTCAAGTAATGGTAGAAGAAGACGAAGTCCACGCGGTCGCCCCGCTCACAATCGAACAGGCTCTGCGCCACGGACCTGATCACCAGCCGGCGCGGTCCCGTCCGAACGACATGAAGGGGGCCGAAGCCCGGCGTGAGCATACGGATACCGCGGGGCAAGGGCTTTCCTTCGTGTGCCCTGATGAACGGGTCGCACAGGAAACAGGCCGGGTTGGGCGCATTCACAATGATGAGATCCTGCTTCTCCGAAACATCGACGGAACCGACGTCCATCGTCTCGGCCACCTTCTCCTGGAGCCTCATCGTCAGGCGCGGGGCGCCGATGCGCGAGGCCGTCGCCACTGGAACGTGGGCCAGAAACAGCACGGTGAAGAGCAGTCCGCCTATCCTGCGGCGCCACAGCGTCGTGGGCACCCAGTTCTCCCTGGTCAGCCAGCCTGTGATGAACTCGGCCAGCAGACCGAATGCCCCGATGGCAACGAACGGCAGCGTGCGACTCATGGGAATCGTGGCACAGAAGGGCAGGGCGGCGCCGTACATGCCGATCAGCCAAAACACCGCCCTCCGGTTCGCCCGCAGCAGGGGCAGCAGCGCAACCGGCATCAGAACGACAACAAGAGTGAGGAACAGCCATAACACGACCCTGGTTGCCGGCGGTGCAAAGCCGTACAGTTCCGGAGGCACCGTTGTCCACTGGCCGCCCAGGAGAAAAGGCAGGCGATATAGAACGGCCAGTAGGTAGCCGAGCGGTTCTCGCGCCGGATCGAAATAGAAACCGCCGCCATTGGCCCCGTAACCCTGTAAATTGTAGAGCAGCCGCCACACGAGAATGACCGTGATCGACGGAGCCAGTGCCATGACGCGCCGGACCAGCCGTCCTCGCTCCAGGGCCACTTCATAGGCGAAAAGATAAGCGAAGGTTGCGATGCCCGCTTCGGCGGACAGAACGGAGACAAACAGGCATATCGGAGCCACCACGGCTCCGGGCCTCCATTCACCCTTTCTCCATCGGTCGTGGATGATAAGCGTCAGGATCGCGAAGAATAGAGAGACGAGGAGGTTCCGATTCGCAATCCACATCGTGGGGAAATAGCTGCTGTCATCGAGCAGATACATCAGGGCCGCCAATCCGGCGATCCAGCCCACCCCGGCGACCCGGCGGTACAGAGCCGCCACGGCGGATACCACCACGGCAAACCACAGGATGCTGTGGAGGTGCATCAACTCGAAGGATTCCGGGAACAGCCGGTAATCCAGCCAGCAGGTGAACGCCGCCACCGGTCGCCAGAAGGCCACCCGGAAGCCCTCGTACGTCCACCACGGCAGTGCTCCATAGGCTCTAAGCGGACCGAAGTTCTCCTGCGGGTGCACGGTGATGTACATGTTCTGCAGGGCGTGCAGGAGATTGCCCGACTTCTCCTGGGGCAGCCCTGCCTCGGACAAGCGGTCCACACAAGGCGAGGGCCCAATCAGGATGGCCCGGTGCACGAAATCGTCCGTCAAGGGCCCCGTGTGCACCGCGGGCAGCGAGGTCACGACCGCCGCCAGAGTCAGGACCGCCGGCCAATATCTCGACCCCAGGACCCGGCTCAGATTCCAGGCTGAGGATCGTCGATTCCGGATTGTCCGACCAGGCGTGCCGTGCACCTGCGGCAAGCTCCGCTGCACTGACTGCACGCCGTTTACCTGAAGGTAAGACATAGAATATTCTCCCCTCTGGACGGCGGATTCAAGACCCGCCCCTGCGACCGTCACCGTGATTCAAAGCCGTAATCTGGAATCGCAAGGGCTGCTCAGGGGCCTCCCTAGCGCACGCGTTGCGTTGGGGGCCGGGTCCCAAATCCGTCGCATCGGTTTGGGGGGCCCAAGCCCTTGCGTAACTGCGAGACGGCGGTTACGATGGCACTCCAAAGAGACACGACCAAAGAATACCGACCGGCAGAGATATGTCAAGAAGCAGGTAGATGAATCAGACGGCCCAACGCGTTATCTTCAGTGGCCACGTTCAGGGCGTGGGTTTCCGCTACACGGCCAACGATATCGCCAGGGGCTACGACCTAACAGGTTTCGTGCGCAACCTGCCCGACGGCACGGTCGAGTTGTTCATGCAGGGGCCGGCCCAGGACGTTGACAATTGCCTCAAGGATATCCAGGATACCTTCTCAGGCTATATCCGCGATACCCGGGTCGAACCTGTCCCACCCAATTCCCGCTACACCGATTTCAGGATTGCCTTTTGACGCAATCCTTCCGAGCACAGCCCCACTGACGGGGTGTGATTTCGCCCGCCCGCGCCGCGAATCCCGCCCAGGACAGCAAAAGGCTCATTCTAAACGGGGAATTCGCCGAGCGACGGGTACACCCCAAGCCGCTAAGTATATCCGAGGTGCAGACAGCCGCGATTTCATCCGGCATTATCCTAAGCGGCGGCTGTTCGCTCCGTCGGTCACAGGAGGATGTCCCCGCCGGGCGGACCATCGTCCGGTAAAGCATGTGACAGGAGCGGGAAGAATCATGAAGTGGAGAGCGATCTGGCAAGTCCCGAAGAAGGCCGTACTGGATTTCATCGCCGATGATGCCATTACCCTGGCGGCCGCGCTGGCGTTCTACGCCATGTTGTCCCTGGCCCCCCTGCTGATCCTGACGCTCACAATTCTCGGATTCCTGGGTGATACGGCGCAACAGCGGATCATTCAGCAAACGGCAAACCTGATCGGGCCTCAGGCCGGCGAGGGCCTGGACATGCTCCTTGAGAATGCCAAAGCTCAGCGTGTGCAAGCGACGGTCTCGGCCGTTATCGGGCTGGTCGTTCTTGTGGTCTCAGCGACGACCGTGTTCGTGCAACTGCAGTATTCCCTCAACCGCATTTTCAATGTCCGCACCAGGCGGGGCGCCGTGTCGGGCTGGCTCTACAAACGCGCCATGTCGCTTCTCATGGTTCTGGGGATCGGGGCCGTGGTCGTCGCCTCGGTCGTGGTCGGCTCCGTTGTCTCGCTCGTGTTCCAGGGCAGAGGTTCCAGTGCACAAATCATCAACGTCGTGGTTTCCCTAGCGGTCTTCACGGTAATCTTTGTGATCATGTTCAAGGTTCTGCCCGACGTCAAAATCACCTGGAAGGACACGTTCGTGGGGGCCGCAATCTCCGGCATCCTCTTCGTCATCGGCGATTATGCCATCGGCAAGTACCTGAGCTCGAGTGGCAGGAGCTCCGTCTACGGGGCCGCCGGCGCCCTGGTCGTCCTGCTGCTGTGGATATACTACTCGTCAATCATCCTCTTTCTTGGCGCCGAGCTGACCCAGGCATACGCCCACTGCCTTGGCAAGGAGATCGTCCCGAGCGAATTCGCCGAACGGAGCCCTCACCCAGCCAGGACGCACAGGAAGCAGGCCAGGCAGGAGCGGGAGATGGAGCCCGCGCACGCCGGGAGGGAATCGTAGCGGTCCTGTCCTGCGTCAGGAGTCCGGGCCTCAGACCTTCGCCAGCAGAACGATGTAGTTCTTGCCGTAGTATTTGGCGCACTTCGGGCACGTCGTGTAGAAGAAATAGAGCTTCTCCAGCGTCTTTTGCCGGTCGGCAACGTAGCTCTTCATCTCCTCGACCCATCGGCGGACGTTCGCGTACGGACCCTCGAAAACCCGCGTCAGAAACGTGCCGGACAGCCTGGCCATCTGCGCCCCGGGCACGTCTCGGGCCACGGCAATATACACGTCCGCCCCCCACAGGGAGTTCTCATCCGACAGCAGCAGCGGCTCCGGCGCCAGGGCGCCGGCGGCCTCGATCTTCGCCATGTTGCGGACCATGACCTTGCCGAAATTCAACGGGATATGGAAGAAACTCCGGACACGATCCTTCACGAACAGCTTGTCCTGAAAAGTGACCTCCTTCTCGTCCCACGGCCCGGGGTCGAACCGCGGGCAGCACCCCGTCTCCGATTGTTCATTGACTTTACCCATCGCCGTAACTCCTTTCCCAACCATCAACCTGTTTATCGCACTCCTCCCGCATCATTCTAATCGCCTGCTCTTCAATATCAACTTTTTTGCCGGTAACCAACGGGTGCACGTCATGTTTGTAGGTAGGTTCGGCGAAGACCCTCTGGAACTGTCATTTCGACCGGAGGCCGAAGGCCGGAGCGGAGACACGAAGCGCAGCGCAGAGCCCGCCCCGGAAATCTGGCTATGGACAAGAGGCACCTTCCC
>CAYFUB010000254.1:0-2519 GCA_964346195.1 uncultured Pirellulales bacterium | reverse complement strand
CGGTCCGGCTCCAGGTGTCGAAACGCCGTCCAGCCGAACGCGGCATCGACCTCACCCGTGGCCACTGCTTCGACGATGGCGATGCAGCCGTTGGCGTAGTAGCAGATATTGTCCCGAATTGGCTCGACCAGTCCCAGCCGGCCGCAGATGTCCTCCCACAACCCCTTGAGACAGTCAATCACGGAGACCGCGATCTGCACGCCGGGCCGGGCCATATCCTCCACCGAACGGATATTCTTCGGATTGCCGGCCGGCACGAGCAGCGCCGACGTGCGATAGCCGATCGTCCGTCACTTTCGCTTCTGCACGATCCCCCTCACCTCGCCGTCGTCGAGCAGGTATTCCGCGCCGCCGATGGCCAAGTCGCGAATGCCCGCATCGGCAATCTCGATCAGGAAATCGTCACCCCCGGTCTCGCCGGTCGCCTCCTCGGCCACGGGCTGCACACAATGCCGGCTGCACACACTGATTTCCACGGCGATACCCGTCTGCCGCTCGAAGAGCTCCGCGGCCTTCTCCAGCGGCGCCGCACACGCCCTGGCGCTGAAAATTCGTACGACTCCGTTACTGTGGTGCTGAGTCATTTGTGCCTCCACGGTCAATCACCTCGGCGCCGGCCTGGCCACCCGAATTGCCTTCGAAACGCACCTTCTCAGGCCGGGGTGAAGCGGTGAACATCTTGATTGCCACAATCATCAGGAACAGGGCGAAGACCTTTCGCAGGGTGCCGGCGGACAATCGGGCGGCCAACTCCGTCCCCCCCATGGCTCCAACCACGGCCCCCAACGCGACTAACACGATCACGACACCATTCAACTCGATCTGCGGATTTCGCCAGTAGCGAATCGCCCCGACGAGGGCCATGGGCACCATAACCGCCAATGCCGTACCCTGGGCAGCCTTTTGTCCGAAGCCGCCAAGAAACACCAGGGCCGGAACGACCACTATCCCGCTGCCCAGGCCCAGCGTGCCGCTGATGAGACCCGCACAAAGACCCAGAACAACAAAGACCCACCATTCCGCAGACAATTGACCGATCACAACGTATCTCCTGCAAGAGTTCCGGCCTCGGAACACGCGCTGGAGCAGCATGATACCCCAAGCTCGCAGTTATGTTAAGCGACAATCCATTACGCTGCCAACCCCGTGATGCGGTTCTCCACCAAGTGGGCCAGTATGGTTCCGACGATCAGACCGAGAACGAAGCCGTACGGCAGGAAACCCGCCATCAATGCCACGAGCAGCGCCACGGAGAAATCACCTTTGCGGGCGGAAATATCCCTGATCAACGTCATCAAGGTCAGACTCTCGAATAGAAGAATCACTCCCAGAATGGGCAAGGGGAAGATCCTGATCACATCTTCAAACCCCGTGCTGAAGAAGAATCCCAATATCAAGTACAGGGATCCATAGATGATGACCGACCCGCCCGTTCGCGCGCCAAACGTATAGTGTCCCGCCATTCCCCCCGAGCCGTGACAGGTGGGGATGCCGCTCAGGAAGGGGTTGATCAGATTGATCACCGCGTAAGTGAAGCTGATCTTGCGCACGGTAACGGGCTTGTCCGGAAACAAGTCATGGGCAAGTTGCTTCGTGGCAAATATCGAGTTGCCGAGGGAAAGGGGGATCTGCGGCAGCGCCAGGACGACGAATCCGGTGAGCATATCGGGCAGCCTGGGCGCGTGGAATTGCGGCACGCTGAATCCTGCATGCTTGAGTACCCCGGCGCCATCCAATCGGAAGACAAAGGCATAAACCACGCCCAACAGAATGACAAATATGGCCGGAGGGTATTTGCGGTTTCCAAGAAGAAAGACGGTCAACACGAACCCCAACGCCGCTAATCCGCAGCCGACAATGCCGTCGACCATCACGTAATTCTGCAGCGCGACGGACGCAAGCTTGATCCCCAATCCGAACTGAATTCCTCGAATGACGCTCTTGGGAATGACTCGGCCCAGCCAGTCCACCAAACCGGTGACCGTCAGGAACAGCATCGTGATTCCGATAGCGAATCCCGCCCCGTAGATGACGTTTCCGCTGAGCTTCTGGGCAATCACCAGGACCGCTACAGCCTTCAGCGGCTGGACGGGCATGGGAAACCCATACGCCAGTGCCGTCACAAGCTGCATCGTGCCAAACATGATCAGGACACTAGCAGTATCGAGGGCCGAAGCGAGGATCATCCCCACGATCAGAGGAAAGTCGGTGCCGATATCCCCAAACGCGCCCGCCAGCTCGTTGCGGTCGAACCTGGTCCCCGCCCAACGTGCCCTGGCGCCGGCAACCGCTTTGTCGATGTACTTCATCAGTATTGGTTTCCACATCTTAGCCACGCCCTTATATGGGATTTCGAGCAGCCTGGCAAGATTCCCCTGCGTGGCGTTGCACCGGATCCCGGGCCCCGTCGCGCCGGCCCGGCCGGATTCAGTTGACGTCCGGGAACAGGAATACACACAGGTCCGGCCCCAGATTCCCTGCCTCGATGAGCCGCTGGGCTGCCTGGACGAAGACACGCA
>CAYFUB010000253.1:0-2577 GCA_964346195.1 uncultured Pirellulales bacterium | reverse complement strand
TGCGGCACTTGCGCTTGTAGTACAGGCCGAGCCCGACCAGCGCGGCACCGTAGAGCACCAGGATGGCAATATCAAGCGTCCCGAGGTTTCCCTGCATAGTCTCCTTTCCGTTTCAATTCAGGCGAGCCCGTTTCTCGTGATGCCGAGTTCCTCGAGGTACTTGCGGATAGTCTGACGCTCGGACTCGCGGAACCGGTGGAAGGGCTCGGCGAGGAAGTCACTGCAGATGCCCAGGCACGACAATGCACACTTGAGACCCTTGAGGAAGCTCGACTCGTACTGGCCCACGTTGTAGATCGTCAGGGTGATGCGCATGACGGTCCGGTGCAGCGACTCGACTCTCGCCAGGTCCTTGGCGCGGGCCGCCTCGTAGAGGTCCACGTACAGTCGCGGCAGAAGATTGGCCCCGCCGCAGACGCCGCCGTGAGCGCCCAGCAGGACGCTCTCGGCCAGGAGCTGTTCCGGCCCCATCAGCAGCGTGAAATCGGGACGGTCCTGGAGCACGAACTGAACCTGGCGAAAGTAGATCATGCTGGCGGAGCTGTCCTTGAGCCCGACGATGCCCGGCAAATCGGCGGCGGCCCGCACGGTGGCCGGCTCGAACGCCGGTTTCGGGCGATTCGGCATATTGTATAAAAACAGCGGCAGCGGCAGTTCCGGCAGGAGGTGCCTGAGATACTCCAGCAACTCCGGCTGTCCGGCCGGGAAGTAGTATGGCGGCGCCAGTACCAGGGCCTGCGCGCCGACCTGCGCCGCCTTGCAGGCCAGCTCCACGGACTCGATGAAGGACGTATCCGTGATCCCGACGAGGACCGGCACCCGGCCCTTGACCTGCCCACAGACACGCTCGATCAGCTCGTGCCGAAGCCGGTGGCTCAGGCTCGGCGTCTCGCCGGTGGTGCCGAGAATGAACAACCCATGGACGCCGCCCGCCAGGATATGCTCGATCAGCCGCTTCAGACCGTCCACGTCGAGGGCATCCCGGCCCAGCAACGGCGTCACCATCGGCGGGATGATCCCGCGCAGCGGCCTGGTAAGCACACGATCACTGCTACCCATTTCGGACTGTCTCCAACAAGTCGCCCTGTCCGGCACGAATCGACATGCCCATAGTACCAGAAATCCCCTGACAATACAGGGGACACCTGACAAAATCAGCACCTCTCCTATGGGCTCTCTTCTTTGCGTCCGCACGATCCAAAGTCTCTTGCTTAACTCTTTTTCGCGCAAATAGTTGACTCGTCCCTGGCCTCCAGGAAATTGGCATGGTTCATGTCCCCTTTTTCTTTCCTGGAGATTGACTTGAGCTTTCGGCATCGGGTATACTGTGGATTGGAAATCGGGAGCTGATCTCGCGGCGGTTCTTGCGGCTCGTGTGCCGGAGCAACCGGATCGGCCTGCAATCGACCTTTGGCCCGGATTCGGGAAGGGAGAAGAAAGCATGACGACGAAGAAACCGCCGACCCCGCGAACCCACCCCCTGTTGCTCGCCGTCTTTCTCATCAGTCTGCCTGCCCAGGCCCAATATGGCGGCGGTAGTGGCACAGCCGACGATCCCTACCTCATCTACACGGCCGAGCAGATGAGCGCAATTGGAGCCAACCGTGACGTGTGGAACAAGCATTTCAAGCTCATGGCCGACATTGACATGGCGGCGTGCCGGGACGAATACCGGATTATCGGGAATTACTATGAGCGCTTCTCCGGCAGCTTTGACGGCAGCGGCCGGACCATCCGCAATCTCACATGCACGAATGAGCGCACCGCGCTGAGCGTGGGTCTGTTCGGCGCGATCAGCGGGGGGCAGATCAAGGATTTGATCCTGGCAGATCCCAACGTTGGCGACGGCAGCTATAGCTACGTGGGGGCGCTCGTGGGGTACTGCCAAGAGTGTACAGTTATCCGCTGCGCCGTCCGCGGCGGGTACGTGCGAGGAGGATCCGATGTCGGCGGGCTGGTCGGATTCAATGGGGGAAATGTCCGCGAGTGCACCTCATCCGCAGACGTGGCGGGGGGATCCGGAACGGGTGGGCTTGTTGGCTATCTTCATTATGGCACGATCGCCAATTGCTATTCATCTGGCGATGTACGGGGAACGACCGTCGTGGGCGGGCTTGTGGGGTACTGCTCCAATCAGGCCGCCATCGGCCACTGTTACTCGACCGGGATGGTGCAGGGGGAATCCCGGGTGGGCGGCCTCCTGGGCCAAACCCATGGTAAGGATATCTGGTACTGCTTCTGGGACGTCGAGGCCAGTGGACAGGCGACCAGCGCGGCAGGGGCGGGCAAGACCAGTGTCGAGATGAAGCTTGCGCGAACCTACGGGGGGTGGGGAGCCGACGGGGCTTGGACGATCCTGGAAGGTCTCGACTATCCACGGCTGGCGTGGGAAGGCCGGCCGGGAGGACCATTCTCCACGCCGGTGTCTCCTCCGCCATTCATCGGGTCCGGGACCCAGGAGGACCCCTATCTGATCCATACCGCCGACGACCTGAACATGATCGGTTTGTTTCCCCACGCATGGGACAAGCACTATAAACTCATGGCGGATATCGACATGAGGGCCTGTCCCGGCAC
>CAYFUB010000252.1:0-2617 GCA_964346195.1 uncultured Pirellulales bacterium | reverse complement strand
AAGCGAAGGGGTCCCCAAACGCGAAGTAGTGCGTTTGGGGGGCCCCGAACCATCTGGCCATCGGATGAGGGGTTTCGTAAATGCGCAGCCCAGATTCTTCGCTTCGCTCAGAATGACATTGCCGTTTTGAGATGGTCTCTTAGGACTTTTCGGGCCGCTGGACCTGCTGTTTCAGATCATCCGTGAGCAGATCCCAAAGATGGGGGTGCGCCTCAACGAGGCGGGCGATGTCCGCCAGGTCCTTGAGCCGTTTGCCCTGTCGGCGTTCCGGCTCGGACCATGCCTTCATCTTTCCTCGGAGCGTGTCCTCCAGGGCAGCCACGCGCAGCAGAATGCCATGAACGTCCGCCGCCACCGCACGGGAGGGAAAATCCCGGTAAAAATCCTCCGTGCTGAGTTGGATGCTGACCGTGGATTGTCCTTTGAAGTTGACGGACCATTCGAATCTCTCGCCGCGGAATCCCGCGTTCTCGAGCAACGAGACCGTGCGCTCGATGGCGTCTGAGGTCACGACGAAGTCCACGCCCTGCGTTACCAGGGGCTGTCGTGCCCAGTGGTTCACCGCGACGCCGCCGACGGCGCACCACGCGATGTCGGCCCTCTCCAGGCAGTCAACGAGCCTCATGACGTCGTTTGTTCCGCCGGCGGTCTGCCAATCGTAGAATTGTTTGGCAGTCATGTGGATAGACTACCGGAATAAGCCACCCAGGACCATCCTCTATCGCCAATGGTCTTCGATTTCTTGCTTGGTGTTCCTGTCGCTGTTCAGAGCGGGTAGTTGCGAATGTGGCTGCCGAACCCGTGGCCGTGGATGCCGACGACGGCCACGCGGACGCGGTCGTTCGCCCCGGCCCACGACCGGCTCGTGCCCCACAGGCTCAGACCCGCCGCCGTGCCGAGCGTCGCCTTTGCCGACTGTGCCATGAAGCGCCTTCGTGATACAACTGGCTTGAATTCCATCTCGTGGCCTCCCGAAATTCATGGTCGTTCATGATGTCACAGCTCACACGACTGCCTCGATGGCGTACATCTGGCAGAATCGGCGCAGAGCCCTGGCATGATTGCCATAGATCATAACGAGGTGGTGCCCCTTCAGGTCCGCGACATCCTGCAATTCGTTGATCGTTGTCTCGGCGTTGGTCCGGCAGCCGCCGGCCTGCGGCACGCTGGGACAGCCGACCATCTCGCCCGAGTAGACGAGCATCTGAGGTGTCGCGCTCTCGGCCTTCACGGACAGGTACTTGGCGATGGTCACCTCCTGGCCCGGCGCGAAGAGCACCCGAGGCGCACAGCCCCAGCCCGCCTCGGCGTGGTTCATCAGCATGTACGGCTCCGGCGGCGCGTCCCGTCCTCCCATTTTCGTGGCGCTGGTGCAGTGGGCACAGAAGTAGTGGTTGTGCTCCGTATCGACCGTCGGGTTGTGCTGGAAGCCCGGCCGGTCGAAGAGGTATTGCAGGAGCATCATCGTCAGTGTCGCGTCGAGGTCGGACTCGCAGCCGGCGGGAATGCCCGCGTCGCGCAGGTCCATGAAGCCCATGCAGGGCGGCACGTGCTGATGCGGATGGCGCAGACCGGCCAGGCATTCCATCATCACGGCGTCGGCCTGGGCGGCCGCGACCACCCGCCGGAGCACGACACTGGCGCGCGCCGCATCGAGAATGTCCTCGTCGCTGGGCTGGAGAATCTTCGTGGCATCGTTCTTGTATCGCGTGGCCACTTCCTTGACCTCATCGGTCGTGCCGGCTCGTTTGAACTCGTCGATGAAGCCGGTGTTGGCGACGGTGCGGACCCTCGTTCCCAGGTGCGGCACGACGTAGTCGCCGGCGTCGGCGGGAGCGATATTGAGAATCAGGCTCTGCTTCATCCAGGCCGCGGTCCGGACCATGCGCATGCCCTGTTCGACGGCATCGAAGTTGTCGAGCGAGTTGATCATGTAGACCCCGGGCTGGCGGTGCGGCTCGCGGACCTGGGGAGCCAGGAGCACGCCGAGAGTGGCGAGCACCACGGTCGGCAGCTTCGTCTCCTCGATGATGCGGGTCACGTGGGGCCAGTGGCCTTTCTTGAAGGGGACGAGGAACAGGGCCGCCGGCGACTCGGCCTTTACCCTGTTGATGAACCGCGTGACGCTGTCGTCCTCGTCCAATGGCTGCCGTTCCACCGCGACCCGTATGCCGAGTTTCCCTTCCAGGGCCTGCAATCTGCCCACGTACTGTGCCTGCCGGCCCTCGGCGTCGAACGTCGAGCCGGGCCAGCTATAGTAGCCGACCTGGCGCAGCGACTCGGTCGGCGGATAGACGAAGGCCGCGCGGACGACCGGGGGCTTCTTCGCCGGTCCGGCCGGCTGGGCGAGAAGGATACTGCTGAGTCCCCCGTGCGGCCCGAATGACAGACCGGCCGCGGTCCCACCGACCGCCTGAAGAAACATGCGTCTTGAGAATTGTCCGCTGTTCAAGGTGCGCGATGCTGCCATCGTGGCCCCTTTCCCCTGGATGCGAAAGCTGCCCTGGCAGCCACCCACGGCTGCCAACGTCACGTGGCAGCATATCCGGCTTGGTCTTGTGACGCGAGGAGATTCCTGCTAAAGTACCGCCCGCCGGGATGACCGTCAGCAAGCCGG
>CAYFUB010000251.1:0-8034 GCA_964346195.1 uncultured Pirellulales bacterium | reverse complement strand
AGCTGGATCTATGGCGGTCATAGAGGGACGTTGAAGGCTTTAAATGAGATGGCAGCCCCCGGAGGTTGGGTGATCGTTGGGGAGCCGTATTGGCAGCGAGAGCCGACGGCAGAGTATTTAGAGGCTATCGGTCAAGAACGTAACGCGTATGGCACGCATTACGCAAATATGAAGGTTGGACAAGAGTTTGATTTGAAGCTTGTCTACACGTTGGTTAGCAACCAGGATGATTGGGACAGATATGAAGGGTTGCAGTGGTATGCAGCGGATGAGTGGGCGAGTAAGAATCCGGACGATTCTGATGTGGAAGAAGTATTGAAACGAGTACGTGAGGATAGGGAAAATTATCTGAGGTGGGGACGAGAGACGTTTGGGTGGGCGATCTATTTGTTCAAGCAAGAAGTCATCAAGAGATAGTGCAGGCCCAACCAGGCGCTTGTTCGGACGCAAACTACGCTGCGCTTTGTTTGCGCCGCACAGCTTTAACGTTAGGCCAGACCGAAAATCGCGATGATGACAGAGCCAAGTAAGAGCATCTTGAGCCGAGAACAGATCAGACAAGCACTCGCCGTGCTCCGGGAAGAGCAACAGATGCACCCGATCTCCTCTGCTCAGAGAAAGCATCTCTTCTGGTACCGCATATCGATCGTGGTTTTCTTTAGCGCCCTTGTCCTGGCGATTTTGCTAATTATAGTCCGGCCGTCGGCACCGCCGACAGATACCCGATGGTATTGGGTCGAACGGCTTTTAGACTTCCTTGGATTCCTGGTTGTCGGTAGCTTGCTATCGATGATCTTGTTGTTCTTCTGGAACATGAAGCTGATCTGGCAGACTTGGCGCGAGTTTCGGATCGCGTTCAGGACCAGGCTTTGGCAGTTAGTAGCGCGACAACGCACCGGCCGACGTTGGCCTCGTCGTCTCATGATTGTATTTGGCGCGGTGTTACTTGCACCCTTCCTAGGCGGTACATTGGTAGTAGCTCCTGCGTGGCTACCATTCTTCTTCCTTCGCTTTGCAGGAAGACGATTGGACGTGCTCAGAAACGCGGATCAGCTTGCCGCGTTTTTGACTGGACTGGACGATAGTGAAAGTCCGGCGGGCGTTGACCAAATCGCCATCCCCACAGAAGTCTTCAAGGAAATGGGAGATATTGAGGACGTTCATATCCAACGGCGCCGTGGAGTGGCGATGGCTGAATTCCGCGACAGCGGTCGTGGCTACGCGGTTCTGAAAAGCCGCGCCATGACCGCCGACATTGCGAAGCTCGACGAGGCCACCCGGCTTTGGGTCGAGGCGCGCATCGCGGAACTCGCGAGTGAGTTTCCCCCACCGCATGCATTGTGCGACTCTGGCGGCGTCTGGCGCGTACCCGTTACCAAGACTCCATATGAGATCCCATGTCGCCAGGATGAAGCAGCGCGACGGATTGAGTTGCTGTCGCTCGGGCAGGGAGACGGCAATTCGTCGGCCCGTCGAACCGCGGAGGCACCTCGTGACTGACACGACCCACGAATTCCAGAGCTATGCGGTGCACTACCAAAAGACCGCGAAAGAAGCGAAATCGCGATTCTCACCACGATCGGAACTTGAGTTGTACCGGATAGTCAACGAGTTATCAGAGGATCCGGACCGTTTCCCCGACCGAGTCGAGCGCATCTCTATGGCGGGCGATCTGCTCTACAAGCACCCTGATCCTCCTCTGGAGATTACGTATCGAATTGACGCGACCCAAAAGATCATAACGATTATCGATGTCGCGGAGCGTGCCGTAGTAGGTGCGCTGGTGGTCATCAGCTACAGTCATGCCGACAAGAAGTGGCGGGACGAACTTCGGAAGTTTCTCAAACCGCTCGTCAGACAGAAGCGAATCCGTATTTGGGACGATACGGCGATAGACGCTGGCGAGCAGTGGCGGGAGGAGATCAAGAGGGCATTCGGCGCCGCTACCGTCGCGATTATGCTTGTGAGCTCGGATTTTCTTGCATCGGACTTCATCTCACAGCAGGAGTTGCCGCTTCTCGTCGATAGAGCCAAGAAGAGGGAAGGGAGCATGCAGCTGCTGTGGATTGCGGTGAGGCCCTCCGGATTCGAGCTGGAACCAGACGTAAAGGAACTTCAAGCGTTGAACGATCCAAGTCGTCCACTCTCCAAGTTTGCCAAGCCCGCTTGGGAGACTGAACTCACGAAGGTCCCGGCAGAGATATTGAAGGCCGTTGCGAAGACCGCCGTTAGGACGGTACCCTAAGTGACTATCTCCAGACGGTAGGTCTGGCCGATAAACACCTGTGGAAACCTCTTGAAAGGAGCCGCGGATCCTCCTGCAGTGTGGCGTCATGACCTTGGTTGTGTTCCTGCTCATCACCACCTTCGTCCCCCAACTCTCCATGTACATCCCCGAGAAGCTCGGCTTCGTTCGCTGAACCCCGGCCCGGACGGCGGCGAGCGCGCCGCACTCGCTTCTATCCGCGTTGGCCGATTACCATGACGGCGCCGGTGACTTCCTGAACGACGCGCGTCGTGAGCGGACCGAACACACGTCTTCTGGGATTGGGTCGGTTCAGTCCGAACACGACCAAGTCCATCTCGGAGGCCGCGGTGAGGATCGCAGTTGCGACGTCATCGTGTAACACCACGTGCACTTGGGAACGAGCGGAAGTCTCGTCGGTGACGAGCCGCGACCACAGGCGCTCGGCCCGCAGGCGCTCCTGTTCACTGGTCGAGGTGGGCAACACGAGCAGATATCGGATCGCCATTTCATCGCCCACGCGCCGGTGCAAGCCGTTGAGCAGTCGAGCGCGCAAGGCGTTGTGAACGACGAGTCCGCCGATCGGCACGAGCACCTGGCGAACCGCGCGCGGCTGCCATCCCTGCGGCGCGCGAAAAATCACCACGTTTCCCGGCAGGCGGCTGGCTAGGTTTTCCAGGCGGCTGCGTACACCGGCGTCGGAAAGACTGGACATGCCCAGCAGCACGCTGGCACACCGGTGGGCGCGCGCCACGCGGTTGATCTCGGCCCAGGGATCAGCGCTAATGGTGGCCAGCCCTTCGACGCGCACCCGTTCGCGTCGGGCGGCGCTCATGGACTGACGCAGGACATCGGCGGTCGTCAGCAGATCGTCATCCGCGCGGTTGTCATCGGCCGCGAGGCGCGCCACGTTGAGCAGCAGGACCCGGCCGACACGCGGCGGGGTGATACAGGCGGCCAGCAAAGCCATGGCCCCCGCGTTGGCCGGGTTGGCGATGGGTACGAGGACCAGCGGGCTGCGCCCGCGCAGCTCCAGCAGGTCCGGATCGGTCGACTCGCTGGCGGCGTCGTACACGCGCGCCCGCCGACCGAACAGCCACAGATAACAGAAGAAGCCTACCACCAGCCAGGCGCCGGTAATCAGACCGGCCGCCGGAACCGTCAGGCCCTGGAACAGCACCAGCGCCCCACAGGCCACGGCCCCCAGGCCCGGCAGGACGGGCCAGGCCGGCGTGCGAAAACCCTGGTGGCCCGGCTTGCGCCGGCGGGCCAGGATACAGACGATGTGCGCCAGCCCGAAGGTCACCAGGAAGATCAAGGATGCGGCCGCACCGGCCCGACCCACGTCGCCGACCAGCGCCAGGACCACGCAGGCCAGACCTCCCGTACACCACAACGCCAGCCGCGGCGTTCCGTAACGCGAGCTGACGCGCTCCAGGGCCGGCGGCAAGGTCCGGTCCTGCGCCATGGCCTGGGCAATCCGTGAGGCGGCGAAGAGATTGGCGAGCAGGGCCGAAAGCATGGACAATACGCCAACCGCGATGACCAGCCAAAACCCCGCACGTCCGAGAAACACACCGCCTGCCCGGGCCACAATGGTATCGGGATTTTGCGCGACGAGCTCGGACAGGCTGGCGCCGGACGGCAGACCCACGACAGGAATCAGCAGCATGAGCGGCAGATAGACGCCCAGCGACAGACCCAGTGATAAGAGCATCGCCCGTGGAATCACGCGGCGCGGCTCGCGGACTTCGCCCGCGGCGGCCGCAATCAGGTCGAAGCCCTGCAGCGCGATGAAACTGTACCCCATGGCTTGCGCAAGCCCTCTGAAGCCGTGCAGGAGCGTCGGACTCAGACGCCTGATGGCGGGGGGCTGATCGCGCAGCCATACCGACACGCCGCCGGCAATGAGCACGCCAAAGACCAGAATCTTGAGGATGTTGATCCAATTGCCACCGGCTCCGGAGGAACGACACAGGAGCGCCGTACACAACAGCGTGCTGAGCAGTGCCAGACAAGTGACCGTGCCTTGCCCGCTCAGCCAGGCCGGCATCCCGGACCCCAAGGCCGCCAGACCGTCGAGGACGAAGGTGGCAAAACCGATGGCATAAAGCGCCGCCGCGACAATCGACGCGAACCAGACCACCCATCCGACGCTGAACGCCGCGCCCACCGACAACACGCGCTTGGCAAACAGGTACGTCCCGCCCGATTGCGGAAACGCCGTCGACAACTCGGCAAAACTCAGGGCGGTGACAATCGCGATGAGCCCGTTCAACAGGAACGCCAGCCAGGCGCCGGGACCGGTGGCGGCCAGGGCGGTTCCGGCCAGCGCCAGAATGCCTCCGCCGACAATGGCGCCGACCCCGACGCCCGTGGCATCGAACAGCCCGAGACGGCGTTGCGGCTGGCCTGCAGATTCACTTGTCCGGCGATCCATCGTTACCTTAATCAGGCCCCAACCATGGGAACGAACTCACCGCGAAAAACCCCAGAGGGCTACTTGTACCCGCGACGGCGCCGGACGTCAATCCCGAGCCCGACCCTTTCACTTCATTTCGCGCGACACGTATTTATGGTCTCCACCGGACCGCCCTCGCCCTGGGCGGTCCTGGGAGTCCGCCGGGTGGCACGCTCAAACTCGTTTGAGCGTGTCTTGGGATGTGAAAGAGGTTTGTCCCGGCAAACATGGACAAACGAGTTTGTCCATGCCACCCGGAAAGTGGGCTTCTCACACACCCTCTCAGACGCATACCGCCTCTGTGTGCGTCGAATCCGGCTGCGGGTGGAGAGCCTGCTCTATCGGGCTCAACTTTGGGCCGGCTTCGAGCGCGGCCGAACAGGCCGGGTCGGGGGCTTCCTGTCTCAGTTCAACAACGGCTCTTCCAGTGTGTCGAGGCCCATGATGGCATCGTGCATGAATACCCGTCTGCCGGTGGCTGTGGTATGGGCCGCATACGGCCCTTTCCCCTCGGCATCATAGCAGGCATACCATTCATAGCGGGACAGCCATTCGTAATCTTCGTCGTCCACGGTTGCGTGCAGGCCGTTGCCCAACGGTATCTTCTTCATGCTCTCACCTCCGCACAGCCCGAGGGCTGGCTTGCCATGGGTTATTGGATGGTCGATTCGCCATAGACCGCCGGCCCCGCGCCGGCGACCGTCGCATCGCTTCCAGCGACATTGGGTATATAATCAACAATGACCATAAGGTTGTCGAAAAAATGCGAAGGGAGACGCCCAAGCTCTTGTGTCGCAAGGATTAAAGAAATTCTGCAAAACAATATCCAACCCGGAGAGCCCGCTTCTCGCCAAAGTAGGACCGCATAATCATTCGCCCCACCACTGAAGGAGACAAGATGTTGCGCCATTGCCATGTGAGGGAAGTACATCATCCACGGACGCACACCGACTCTGAACTGACAACTAATACCGATTACGATTGAGAATTTCGTATCTCCGGGTGGCAGCGTCAAGGGGTCCCCAACGCGATACATCGCGTTGGGGGGCCCCATGCGCAGCTTGGCGATGGCCTGGTTGCCTGCGCGGGAACCATCGCCAAGACCTTCGGTCTTGACGCTGCCACCCGGCGCGCATGCCACACTACGAAAAGTTCAATCGGAATCGGTATCATGACCGATTTTGCCGGGAAGGGCTGTGCCTCGCTAAGGCGCATGCCACCTGTCTGGGGAACAGGTGGCATACGCTGCGCAATGAACTCCTTGTGCGGGAACGAGGGGCGGTCATCCCTTGACCTTGACCTTTACGGCCTTGCTCTTCTCGGCTTTCGGCAGCGTGACGGACAGGACGCCGTCCTTGACGACGGCCTCGATTTTGTCCTGATCGACCTCGGCGGGCAGCGGAATCTCCCGGCGGAAGGAGCCGTACGTGCTCTCCGTGTGGTAGCAGCCGTCGCCGCCGGACTCGCGCGATTCCTTCTTTTCGCCGCTGAGCGTCATCGTGTTGCCGTAAACAGAGATGTCGATGTCCTCGGGTTTGCAGCCGGGGACCTCCGCCCGGACCAGGATCGCGTCGTCGGTCTCGGCGACGTCGATCGCCGGCCAGGCCCGCTCCGCCAGGAACGACAAGGGCCGGTCCAAACCGCGGAAGAAGCCCTCGAACAGGTCATCCATGTGGCTGCGCAGCGCGCTCAACTCGTTTCTGCTTCTTCGGGTCCACGGTACAATCGCCATACGTCTGACCTCCTTTCTCACTGGAACACAACCTTACATCATGCCAATTCCAAACTTTACTTTCATTGGGACAATGTGCAAATCGCGTGCCATGCGCCCGCCGGTGCGAAAGCCCCGAGAAATCGCAGAAAACAGAGGGTTTCGGCTCTCCTATCCGGCACCTCGACTGTCAAAATGGCACCTTTCCTGCTTTGGCGAGAATTAGCGGACGTGTCGGGCGTTTTCTTGTCACTTGCCTCACGGCGCAGGGGCGACCTATATGAGGACACCACGCTCAGCGCCAGGCCGAAACAGGCAATTGTCGCGGTACGTCCTTTATCGGGGGTCGTCCCAAGTCCCTGCTAAAGCCCACCACAGAACGTAATGACCTCCCCTGTATGCTTATCTACGAATACGCAAAGCCGCCCTGCGATTACTTCATTCATGTCCGGCACATACCAGACAGTCTGATAGCACCGCCCTTTCAATATTTTCTTGTAGCGCACCGCAAAATCGGCGTACGGCTCGGTCAACATTTCTGCGAGTTCCTGTTTCCATTCCTTGTTGTCCGGGTCCAGGTAGATGCGCGACATCATGTCCAGGCTGAATTCCTCGGCCACTATCACCTTGTTTGCCTTTTCGATGATTTGCTCTTCAGTCAGGGCAGCGCCATCATCTGGGCAGCGCGCTTCTCGACAGCCGTTGGAAATGACAGCCGGTAAGGCAACGATGACCGGAACCATCGCGGCACACTTGTTCATCTCTTTCTCCCGTTCTCACATAACTCCGCTCATTAGTGATGGCCACCCCTGAAAAGCCCATCCAATCGCATGATAACACAATGACGCGGTTTTGTCATTCAGACCGCGCTGTCCGTGGACCGAGCCGTGGTATGGGGGCGATGTTATCGAAGCGGCATCGTCTTGCTCTACTGTCATGCTATTGGCCCAAAGCGGCAAATGCCAGGGGTCCGGGGACGGCGTCCCCGGCGACGCGGACGGCCTGCCCGGAATTCATCCTGCCGTCTCATCGACTCCTGCACAAGAAGGCGGGGGGCTGCTGCGCGTTGTAAATAGAGTCCGGTGGATAGACTGCCATCAGGACAGCCACTTCAGGCACAACGATGCCGTAAACCCAGCCGGACTGCTCCCCATATCGTTAGAAAGAGCAGGACGAAGAAGACAAAGGTGGCGAGAGTAATTGCTGCGGCGAGCTGCACGGGAGTTAGACGGGTGAGGACCGACACAGGATGGCTGAGTTGCCCCACCACCCTCAGGGGCTCCTCCAGCCGGGCCAGGTCCGACATCGGCCTCTCAAGTTTTGCGACCCGATCGAGCGAGACTTTCAACGCGGAGAGCTGCACCATCGGGTCCCGCAGGTCGGCCAGCTTCTCCATAGGGCCGTCGAGAGCGGCAACGTCCTCCAGGGCAGGTCTCAGTTCGGCCACGGCACGGAGCGGCCCACCGAGTTGTGCCACCGCTTCCAGGTCTGGCTGTAGAGCGGCAACCTGTTCCATCGGATCGCGCAGGCCGACCAGTTCCTTCATGGGGCCCGCAAGAGCGGCAACGTCCTCCAGGGCAGGTCTCAGTTCGGCCACGGCACGGAGCGGCCCACCGA
>CAYFUB010000250.1:0-7043 GCA_964346195.1 uncultured Pirellulales bacterium | reverse complement strand
GCCCGAAAGCGGTAAACTCCCGCCACGCCGTGGCGGAAGCGCTCTGTCGCGGAGCGGACCTCCCGGGCGCCAACGCCACCAGGGCCGTAAGGACCGCCACTATATTCCGGCCGCACCCTTGGCGTGATCAGGCGAAAGGCAGGAGGATCTCCATACGCAGGCCCTTGCTATCGTATTCGGGCTGTTCGGGGAGCGTGGCCGCCTGCCCGGTTATGGTCTTGGCGGCTGTCCATGCGGCGGCGAGGGCGTCGACAATGTCATCCGGCGCCACCTCACGCGCTCTGCGGGCCTTGTTGACTGTCTCTGCCGCGGTCGGGAATATTCCGGACAGCAGAGCGATACGCTCGTTGCGGCCCGCCACTGTCTTCTTGTTATGTTCGGCCGGCCGGTTTCCGTTGAGCACGTGGAATGCCACCTCCGGATGGATCTCGCGGACGCGCTGCTGCATTACCGGCGTGACCAGCTCATCGACCTGTCGAATCTTGTCCATGATCAGGAAGCTCTGCTTGTTCAGTCTCTTGCCGGTGCATTGGAGCTGGGCCGCGCTCGCCTCAGGGTAGGACCTGGCCGAGAGGCAAGCTCGCGCAGGCGGAGTAAAGATACTGCTCGCGCGGCGGCCGAGCAGCCTGCGAGCGGCCACGTCACACGCCCTCGGCTGTGGACCGTCGCTCAACCCGATGGGGATATCGACGCAGATCAGCTTGCAGTTGTATGTTCTGAGAAGCACGTCCGCGAAGTGCGGCGACACCCAGAGACCCTCGGCATCCAACGGGCATCGCAATCCGGCGCCGTTCTCCGTTGCCACCGAGAGCAGCACGACCAACCAGCCGGCTCGGCAGCCGTCCACACCCGCGACCTGGACTGAGTGGGAACCTTCCATGGTATTGGCCATGTTCATCGCCTTGAGCCGGCCAGCATGTCAGTGACCTGTCGCGCGACTTCGTCACGGTTTTCGCGCGTCAGGTGCAGCAGTGCAACATCCGGATAGCTCTTGACCTCCTGAATAAGGCCCGGGCCTTTCTGAGCCACCGTGGCCAGCACCGATACGTTCGACCTCAACAGTCGCCGGACGGCAGCGACAAACCTGTCGGAAAAACACTCCATCTTTCCGATCTCATCGATCACGAACAGGTCCACATCGGCCGCATCCGGGTCGAGGACAGGGACGACCTTTCTGTCAAAACTCTCGATGTCTACACCATATTTACTAACTCGGTGGGGGCCCTTAATATCGACATGCGCCAGTATGCCGGTCCGGCCGTCAAGCCGATACCAGTGAAAGCCCGTGCGTTGTCCCGCCTTGCGTATCTCCTGCGTGTGGAACCCGGCCATCCTCAGCTTTCCCCGGAGCGCGCCGACAATCGTCCTCACCGCTGTCGTTTTCCCACACCCCGGCGGGCCCGTCAGCAGGATTCTCATCGTTTTGCTGGCCATAACCACCACGAAGCGAATGCGGCGAGGTCAGTGAAATCGACTTTGGCGTCGCGGCTGAGGTTTTCCTTGCGGAGAGCTTCCGGAGAGAGCCACTGGGCGGCCAGGGCCGTGTAGTCCCGCAGGTCGATTCGGTTATCACCATTGAGGTCGGCCGGCGAGCCGACGAGCGAGAGCGACATACTTGCCTCGGGGGTCCCGCCGTACGCGCCCATGTTGATGCGCCCGCCATGCGGCCACGGCTCGTTCTTCCATTCGAGGCTTTCGTTGCCGGCATCAATGCAGCGGCTCGTAACGTTATCGGCCACCCATGACCGGCTGTTCGGGTCCCAGCGGCCGGCCTGTGACTTGAGATGGTAGTCGCCTTCGATCCAGAAGTCATCCTTGGTATCTTCCGGCGTGTCGTTGGGGTCCCAATAGCCGACGCGGGCGAAGAGCGGGTCATCATCGATGTTCCCGACGCCCAAACTGTGCCATGCCTCGAGCAAGAGGGAGTAATTGACCGTGAGCTCGGTATCTTGCGTGACGCCCTCGAAGGGTAGCGGGACATTCCAGAAGATGCAGTTCTCGACCGTTGCGCCGCGGCCGGGCTTGCGGTACGGCAGATCGAGATCGAAGTAGATCGCGGCACCGGAGATATTCACCGCTGTGTTGTTGATGAGCGTCACAAAGGAGCCGTCCTTGACCTGGGCGATGTGCTGGGCGTTGACAAAAATGTTGTTTTTGAGGGTGTAGTGCTTCGCGGCCCCTGCCGAGAGCACGTTGGCCTCGCCGGGGGCCGTGTTGTGCCTGTCCTTGACGAAGTTCAGGAATACGTTGCCTTCGATCAGGGCGTCACATTCGAGGTCCAGCGCATCGTCACCGCCGCCGAGGAAGAGATTGTTGCGGATGTGGGGGATGGGTTTCGGCTGCGCCGGTCCGTCGAAGTCGAGGGGATCGTTGTGGCCTTTGGTGCGGCCGAAGACGTTCTCTTCGAGGATGAGATGTCCGCCGTCGGGGATCCCCGAGCCCCAAAGATGTTCGCTCATGTTGTCGGTGGTCGGCCGCTCGTCGGGACCGAAGATGTCGTTGAAGCGGCAGCGCCGCACGATCAGACTCGAATCCTCCGTCCGGATGCGGCGCCGGTCGCAATGGTCGAACTCGACGTATTCCAGCAGCAGGCGCGACTCCAGCAGGCCGATCATCCCATCGTTGGTGCGGGCGTGCTCGATCAGGGCATGGCGGATGCGGTTGTCCTCCATCGTCCCGTTGAATTGCAGGCCCAGCCACCAGCCCTCGTTGCCGGCCCGCGTAATCCGGATGGGCTCAGCCGGTGTGCCTTCAGCCAGCAGCCGCCCACAGACGAGCATCCGGGAGCCTTCCTGGAAGAGAACCGTGGTGCCGGGCAGAATGGTGAGTGTTACGCCGATGGGCGCCGTCAACTCGTCGACCACGGTGCAGGGGCTCTGCTTCGGACCCCACAGGGTATCGGTCGGGAGCGTTCCCTGCCACGACGAGGCACCCCGTGCCGTCGTGGCGAGCGCCACCGGCACGCAGAGTCCCGCCGTCACAACCACCCATAGCGGCGCGCTTGGATTCGACATTCCGGCTCCTCCAAGAAACACCGATAGCCGAAAGCTATTCTAACATCCCGGTCTCGTTGTGTCCAGCACGGTCACTTTGTGGGTGTGCGACTACGTCTTGTGGCCCTGCAGGTCGTGCGTCTCCGCACGAGTTCTTCAGGCGAGCGGGGACGCTCGCCCTTGCTCACTTGGAACACGTGAGTTGACCACACACCTCTGGGGAGGCCCGTCGTGGCAGCAGCGCGTGTCGCTACCAGCGGAGCTTGCGCCAGAGAACGACGACGGTGGCGGCGGAAATGGCGGCCATGGCAGTGATGACCCAAAAGGCGTACCAGAAATCCTCCAGCGGGATCGGTACGTTCATCGAAAAGAGGCTGACGACCAGCGTCGGCAGCATGATGCCGATGGTAATGATGGTGAGCGCCTTGATCCGCACGTTGAGGTTGTTGCTGATGATCGAGGCACGGGCGTCCATCATGCTGGCCAGCACCTGGGAGTAAATCTCGGTTTGCCCGCGGCACTGGGTGTTTTCGATCAGAATATCGTCCAGGAACTCGATGTTTTCCGGACTCAACCCGATCCGGGGGGCGGCGTTCCTGAGCTTCTCGATGAGCACGCCGTTCGAGTTGATGGCGTTGAGGTAGTACACGAGGCTCTTTTCCAGGGTGAACAGGTTCAGCAGGTACTTGTTCTCCATGGACACGTTGATTTGCTGCTCGAGTTCCGTGGAGATCATGTTGATGGCACGCAGATGTTCGACGAAGTGGGCGATCGCGCGGTAAATGAGCTTGAGGAACACGTCCTGAACGGTTTGGATTCTGATAAAGGGCCGGCCTTCGAAAAGCGGGGCGTCGTCGGTCCGCACGATGACGAGGCGGTCCTTGAAAAGGAAGACGCCGGTCGAGACCACTTTGAAGAGGAAATTGTCCGTGGCGGTGTAATGTTTGGGCCTCTTGAAAATCATGGCGGCGTGCTCGGGCTCGAACTCGAGTCGGCTCAGCTCATCCGGGTCCAGGGCCGAGTTGAGCGTGTGCTCGTCGATCTTCAGGTCCTCGATGAGATACTTGCGCTCGGTCTCATCGGGGGCCGTATAGACCCAGACCGGTGCTTCGCCCACGCCGGTTTCCGTGAGCTTTCCATCCGTATTGTACAACTGCGTCAACATGGGCTGATACTGCGGGCCTCAAAGAATCACCTGCATCTGCCGGCACGTACCAAGAAGTGCCCGTATCTTATAGAAGGTCCGGTCCCTGGAGTCAAGAACCTGCGAAAAATGTTCCCTCCGAAAAGCCGACCATTTACAATGGGGTTTCCTGATACGGATATCTTACCTCTGACAAGGAGTTTGCCATGCGGATACCATTGTCCCGGCCCGATATCACGGAGCGGGAGATCGAGCGCGTGATCGAAGTCCTTCATAGTCCGCGTCTTTCGTTGGGGCCCGTCCTGAGGGAATTTGAGGAGGCGTTCGCCACGTATCTGGGGCGCCGGCGCGCAGTCGCGGTCAGCAGTGGCACGAGCGGCCTGTTCCTGAGTCTGCTGGCGCTCGGGATCGGCGCGGGCGACGAGGTAATCACGACGCCTTTCACGTTCATCGCCTCGGCGACAACGATCATGATGACCGGCGCCAGGCCGGTGTTTGTCGATATCGACCGTACCAGCCTGAACCTGGCCCCCGAGCGCCTCCAGGCCGCCATCACGGACCGCACCAGGGCTGTTCTTCCCGTGGAAGTTTTCGGCAACCCGGCGGGCTTCGACCGGATCTGCGAGATTGCGGAGCGCCACCGCCTGGCGGTGGTGGAGGACAGTTGCGAGGCGCTGGGCTCGGCTCTGTGGGGCCAAAAGGCCGGGACATTCGGCACCCTCAGCGTCTTCGGATTCTATCCGAACAAGCAGATCACGACGGGCGAGGGCGGCATGATTCTGACGGACCGTGACGACCTGGCCGACATGTGCGTCTCGCTGCGCAACCAGGGCCGCAGTACGGCAGGCGACGGGGGTTCCCGAGCCCAACCTTCCGCGTTTGGGGTTTCGTGGCTGGCTCACGAGCGGCTGGGCTACAATTATCGCCTCAGCGACATCAATTGCGCACTTGGGATTGTTCAGTTGTCGCGGCTCGAGGAAATCAAGGCCCTGCGACGGCGGGTGGCGTCGTGGTACCAGGAGATGCTGGCACCGGACGACCGGCTCATCGTGCCGAAGGAGGCCGACGGTTGCGAAACGAGCTGGTTCGTCTTCGTCGTGCAGTTGGCGGAGCGATTCGGGGTCCGGCAGCGGGACAGGGTCCTGCAGGAAATGAACCAACAGGGCATTCAAGTGGCCAATTATTTCCCACCCGTGCATCTACAGCCCTTCATCGCGGAGAAGTACGGATGTGCGCCGGGCGACTTTCCTGCGGCGGAATCCGTGAGCGGGCGGACGATCGCGTTGCCATTCCACAATCGCCTCACGCAGGACGAGGTCGCCATCGTCTGCGGAACACTGCGGGCCGTCCTGGATGTTTGCTTGCCCTGAGCGGCCGGGCGGCGAAATCAGTACCGTCGTGCCGGGTCTCCTTCGCCTCTTTCCCGTTCACTTTCTTTTTTTGTCGGTATGATTTTCTATCGTATGTATTTGATAGGAAGCTCATGCGGTTGGGCCAGCCGATGGGGTTCTGTGAAGGAAGGAGAGAAAGCCTGAGGATGGGTTGGAGAACAAAGGTAGTCTTTCTGCTGATCGTTTACGCTGCGGGTTTCGTGACGGCTGTGTATTGTCTGGCGCCTGCGCCCGAACCGCCGGCCCGCGAGCCGCTGCGGATAACCCGGGCGCAAGTCGCGCTGAAATCGCAGGAGCTGGCCCGGTCCGTGAACTCAGGGATGCACAAGTGCATCGATTTCAGCCGGGAGGCGGCCAAATGCGCGGCCGAACTGATTCGAGAAAAGATGGATGAAGAAAGGTCTCAGTCGGACGGATAACGGCTGACGATATTACCTCGCCGAGGGGGGCTACAGATGGCCCCGGTCCCAAACGGATCGGGGCCGGGAAGAAGGGGGATATTGCGCAGGAGTACGTTGGCCGCGGGTAGGCCATGACCCGCGGCCTTCCGTATTCCCGGCCCCACGCGGCGAGTGTTGCCTACCACCCAACCTCCAGGACCTTTGATTCCTTCGATTCCAGGGGCTCCACGTCGGCAAGAATCCGGACCCTGCTCGTGTCGGGCTCGCCGACCTTGATCGTGTGTCGGGTCCGCTTGAACACCATGGGACGAAACTCCGACCCACTGATCCGCAGGGTGTAAACGATTTCGTCCGCCTCCTGATCGATCACCTGGACGACGGGATTCATCATGCCGGTAACTCTGATCGTGGGCAGATAGCCGACGGGTTTCCGGGCGTAGTTGTCCAACTGGCGGACCGTTCGCGGCCAGCCGGGGTACTGCCGGCCGCCGGGGTCGAACATATCGACGTTGCGGGGCCAGCATTCCAGCGTGATCTCACGGCTCTTTTTGTGGAAACGCACGATACCGAAGCCCGCGGCGCGGGTCGTCAGTTTGTCGTGATTTTCCTCCGGGCTGGGGTTGGCCGCGGCCAGCATTGTGATCTTGTTGCCGAGGCCGTCCTTGAACTCGCCGAGGTATTCGGGCATCCCCGGCTCGCGGTTGCGCCCGGGCTCCAGCGGCGCCCACCACCGCAGGTACAGATTGGCAATGGACGGGACGCAGAACGAGTAGCACGCGTCGTTCCAGTCGTTGACGCCGTGATGGATGATGGTGCCCAGGTGCTGGTCGCCGGCGATGTGCAGCGCGAAGGCCTTGCGCATTTCCGCGAGGGCCTTATTGCGGCCGGTCTGGGGCCAGCCGTTCGAGTCCAGATCGACGTACAGCCGGTTGTTCCGCTGGCCGTGCAGATGCGCGCCGCCGGCGAAAACCGTCTGTGAGAGCACCGCCTTCATATCACAGTCGTGCCAGTCGGCTGCCCATTGCCGCAGGAACCGGAGCTGCCGCTCGCCCAGTAGCCGGGCTTCGGGGACATCCAGGGCCTGGGGGTCGTAATCGGGCGTGGCGATATGGTC
>CAYFUB010000249.1:0-15039 GCA_964346195.1 uncultured Pirellulales bacterium | reverse complement strand
GAGTATCATCTTGGCAGCGTTGGTGCTATCCGCAGGATGTGCCCTGATAGGCGGCAACAATTCGAGGAGTGCGTCGACCGGCGTCCTGCCGAACGATTATCTCGGCTATCAGCCGATAGACCCTCTCCCGGCCAAGAGAGTCGAGATATACAATGGCTCCAATGGACAAATGGAAGAGGCCCTCTGGGTGTCTATTACGGATGGGAATCAGGTCAGGGACTTGCTGCCCCTGCAATCCGCCCAGGTGTCGGTATCCCGGATAGACGAGTCCGGAGCGGTACGATATGTGTCGGATTCCGTCACCGGCGGGAGGGGAATTTACATGGTGGTGATGGACTACATGAAGTACCGCGTCGAGGACGTTTTCGACGAGAAGAGCCAGGAATACGTCGGAAACGGGAGGATCGGCGTCGGTCTGCGAATCCGGGCCGTCGTGAACACCAGTCAGGCAAAACTCAACGTGGGCAGTCTGCTGGCGCTGGGCCTGGAAGCGGAAAGAAAGGCCTTGCAGGGCAGCATCTGCGTCGACGTGGTCGGGATCGACTCGGCGGACGTCACCAACCTGATCCCGCTGACGTCGGAGATCGATCAGACATCTATCCAGGCGGCGCTGCAGGCCCTCGCGTCGATCAAGACAAAAGTGTTCGACGGCGACACGAAGCTGACCCCGCATCTTGTAGCCGTGCGACAGGCCAAAGCCGGCATGGCCGAGGCAATCAAGGACGAGACAGCCATAGCAAGATTGAAGGGAATGACCCAGGCGCTATCGCTGAAGGAGAAGGCCGTGAAGATTCTGAGATACGCGGCGCCGAACAACACGCTCGTTCCGGACAAATGGGCGGGCTTGATAGACGGCTCGAAGCTATCCGACGAAGCCAAGGACGAGTTGAAGAAGTGCAGTGATTTCGAGACCGCAGAGGAGCGTCTGTTCGTGGATGCGGCAATGAGCGGCGCCGCCATCCTGGCGCTATATGACAGACTGCCGGATAATAGTCACAATTAGTGCAAGGAGCGAGCGATATGGCAGCCATCGTGATCAAGATCGTGAACAAGAATGAGCCGACGCTGGTTGCGGAAGCCGAAGGCCAGCTTCAGGGCGCCGGGTTTGCCCTTACCTTTCGGGGCGAAGCAGACGTTCTGGGCGTCGATGCCCAGAAACACGGCGGTGGAGAGCAGACCTATCATTCGGCGGTCATCCTTGTCGGAGAGAGGTGAGAATCTTCACGAGTTCGTCGGCGGCGAGGGGCCTGTCGAGCCGGCCATTTGCGGCTTTGGCCGAGCCGCCGCCCTTGCCGCCGATGCGGCTTTGAATCTCCCGGAGCAGGCCGCCGGCATCGAGCGTTTTGGCGCTGACGGCGATTTGAACGTCGCTGACGACGATCCCGGCGCCGCCCGTCGCTTCCGCCATCATGCCGGCCAGCACGGGGACCAGCTCGCGCGGCAGCGCGCCGACGTGGAGACCGACACTGGATGACCCCACCGCAACGACCTCGGCTGATTTGACAAGATCGCCCAGTCGCACGGACCACAGCCGCTCGACCTCTTTGGCAAGCTCCTTCGACCGTTCAAGGGCCTTCTGCAGCGCTGCGGGCAGTTCCGCGTTGGCACAGCGGGCAAGCTTCCGTAATTCTCTCAGGACGGATGTTTCAGACTGCGATTGCTCCAAAGCTCGGCGCCCGGCAAGAAAAGAGACTCGGGTTCCCTGCTTTTTGTTCTCGAGGTCGAAGATGCGAATGACGCCGATTTGGCCGGTGGTCTTGACGTGAGCGCCGCAGCAGGCGGACCTGTCAATATCGTCGATCTTCACCACGCGGATAACATCCGATCCGATTCCTCCAAACCGACTTCTGGCCCGCGCATCCTCGTCGTCGAATACGGTCTCGATGGGGATATCACTGGCGACAATCTCCGCCGCGCGGCGTTCGAGGTCTTCCGCAATATCCCACTCGACCTTCTTGTCGAAATCGACAGTACAGCTTTCGAGGCCGATGTGTACTCCCACCGTCCCCAGGTCGAGCTGCCCGGCGGCAATTCCCGACAGAATATGCTGGGCCGTGTGCTGGGTCGCGGTATAGAGCCGGTGCTCCCGGTCCAGACGAGCGATATGTCTTCCGTCGGGAAGCGGTCGGTCGAGCGTGTGGATGACCTGGCCTTCAACGACCTCGACTCTGCAAACGGCGGCTTCGCCGATGGTCCCTCGATCGGCGGGTTGTCCGCCTTCGTCGGGGTGGAAGATGACCGGGTCGGTCGTGACTTGGCATTGCCCGGCCGTGGTGACTTCGACTTCGATTTCGAAAACATCCGGATGTGTCCAATACATTCTCTTCATGGCCGGATTGTACCGTGCGAAGCGCCCGGCCTTCAACCAGCTTTCCCTCTGGAAGCGCCGGCCGTGGGCGGATATCATTCAGCCCAGTCTAAACGTCGCTATGCCGATTATGATCGGTCCGTACTCGCTTTGTCATCCTGAACGGAGCGCAGCGCAGTGAAGGATCTGGGTCGCGCAAGGAGAAGATCTCCTACTTGCAGGCCGGATCCTTCGCCTTCGGCTCAGGATGACACGGTGCTGTCACGCAAGGGTTCTTTCACAATCCGCACAAGGCCCTTTTAAGGAAGAGGTGAATCCTATGTGGCTCCTGGTACTTCTCGGACTGGCGATTATCTTCGTTGTCCTGACGACCACGCGCTTGAAGCTGCACCCGTTCCTGGCGCTGCTGCTGGCCGCCTTTGGGTACGGGGTCCTCTGCGGCAGGATGTCCCTGGCGGACGTCGTGGCCTCGGTGAACACCGGCTTCGGGGGCACCATCGGCTACATAGGCATCGTCATCCTGGCGGGCTCCATCATCGGGACGTTTCTCGAGAAATCCGGCGGCGCCTTTGCCCTTGCCGAGCGCACGGTCGGCGCGGTCGGCCAGAAGAACGTGCCGCTGGCAATGGGCATCATCGGCTATATCGTGAGCGTGCCTGTCTTCTGCGATTCCGGCTTCGTGATCCTCTCCCCGCTGGCTCGGGCCATGTCACGCCGGGCCGGGCTTCCCCTGGCGGCCGGCGCCGTGGCGCTGAGCCTGGGCCTGTACGCCACGCATACGATGGTCCCACCGACACCGGGGCCGATAGCCGCAGCGGGAATCCTCAAAGCGGATCTTGGGCTGGTCATTATCTGGGGCATCCCGGTGAGCCTGGTCGCCCTCGTGGCCGGCTGGCTCTTTGCCATCCTGTCGGCACGCGGCGCCCCCGTCGAGGCCCAGGTGCAACCCGTCGAACTGGAGACGTTGAATCCGGGGACACGTCGCCCGTCGGCGCTCAAGGCCGTTGTCCCGATCCTGCTGCCCATCGTCCTGATTGTCCTGAAATCCGTGACCGATCTTCCGAGCCACCCCCTGCGACAAGGCCAAGCCGCGACGGTTATCGGTTTCATCGGGCAGCCGGTAGTGGCGTTGCTCATAGGCGTATTCCTCGCTTTCCTGCTGCCGAAGAAAGTCACCCGGGAGATGCTTTCGACCTCGGGCTGGGTCGGCGAGGCCGTGGTGGCCGCGGCCACGATCATTATCATCACCGGCAGCGGCGGGGCCTTCGGCAAAGTGCTCCAGAACTCCGGCATCTCGGATGTCATCACCGCCCACATCGGTCAAAGCTCGGGTCTGAGCATTCTGCTGCCGTTCGTCATTGCCGCGGCCGTCAAAACTGCCCAGGGCTCCTCCACCGTGGCGATTATCACCACGGCCGGCATCATGGCCCCCCTGCTGGAACCGCTCGGCCTCGACAATCCGACGGGGCGGGCGCTGGCCGTCGTGACCATCGGCGCCGGCTCCATGGTCGTCAGCCACGTCAACGACAGCTACTTCTGGGTCGTCACCGGCTTCTCGAAGATGACCGTGAAGGAAGGCTATAAGTACCAGACCCTGGGCACGCTCGTGGAAGGCTGTGCCGCCGCCGGCACGCTGTTCGTAATCAGCCTGTTTGCGCTGTAACACTCGGCCCAGCAACGCTGCGCTCTATGGTTGGCAGCGTCAAGCGCAGCTTGGCGATGGTCTTACGCAGGTCCAATGGAACCATCGCCAAGGTCTTCGACCTTGACGCTGCCACCCGGTCGTGAGAGCCGCGCGAGGGCGTCCCGCCCCTGGGAAACAAGTCATACCGACTCCGCAGGAGTCGTTCGTAGCGTATCACCATGCTTTGGGTGGCAGCGGCAAACGCCGGTTTGCCGATGGTCCTGTCCATGCGTCATTGGCAAAGCCTTCGGTCTTGCCGCTGCCACCCGGAGATACAGAATTCTCAATCATAGTCGGTATCAAGGCCAAGATGGCCTCGCCACAGAAACGCCTCATGGTGTCACTGCAAGCAAGGGAACACGCCTCACGGCGTCACTACAAACGAGGTCTGCGGCCCTGATGCTGCCATCCGGATGCTCTTTGACACCCTGCGAGGGTTCCGGTCGCCGCCGACACCCGTCCTCACAACGGTTTGGCGTCGCGGAGGATGTCGGCGGCGATGCCGAGGCCGGGGCCGGTGGGGACGTTGATGGCGCCGTCCTTGAGCCGCAGCGGCGGGTCGTACCAAGGACCCGTCTGCTCGATCGCGCCTTTGTATTCCTGGAACGGGCCCATGTTGGGCGTGAAAGAGGTGAACTGGAGCACATCCACGTAGCCGACGCCCTCGCCGGACATGTGCGGGATAACCGACATCCCGACCTGGGCCGCCATGCGAGCGACGCGCGTAGCACGAATGAAGCCGCCGTTGTAGTGCAGGTCCGGCTGGACGATCCGGACGGCGTCGTGCTGAATCATCCAGCGGAAACGACGCAGGCTCGTTTCCTGCTCGCCGCCCGCGATGGGAATCTCGAGGGCGTCCGCCACCTGCCTAGTCTCTTCGAGATAATCGAAGGGGCACGGCTCCTCGAACATGTTGATGCCGTGGTCCTGGAGCAGCTTGCCGACCTCAATGGCTTTCAGGGCGTCGTACGAGCCGTTCGAGTCGGCGTAGATCGTGACCTTGTCGCCAAGGGCCTTGCGCACCAGGCGGATGAGTCCCTCCGTGCGTCCGGGGAACGAGTCGGCGTTGTTGCTCATGCGTCCGCCGACCTTGAACTTCACCGCTTTGGCTCCGGTGCGCTCGATGTGTCCGGCCAGAACCTTCACCTCCTGCTCGGGCGTGGTATCGCGGTTCCCACTGGCGACATAGATCGGGACCTCTCGCCGAATCGCGCCGCCGAACAAATCGCCCACCGGCCGGCGGGCGATCTTGCCCAGCAGGTCGAGGATGCTGAACTCGACCCACGCCACGCAGCACCAGAACGCCACGCCGGAGAGCTTGTAGTTGCTGTTGTGCACGTACACGCCGTCGAGGAGCGCTTCGAGGTCCCGGGCGTCCTTGCCCAGGAAGTACGGAATCACAAGCTGCTGCAACATGGGATACAGGTACTTGATGCGGCCGTTGGTCACGCTGATTCCTTCCGCCCCGTCCGCGGACCGGGTGCGCACGAAGTGATTTCTCTTGTCGTGCAGCAGTTCAATCGAGGCGATCCGAACGGGCGAGGTGAGTGAATCGAGCTTCAGCAGACGCGCGGAAGCGGCCCGATCCAATTGTTCGATCGTGGGCTTGCTCGCTTTGTTGCCGGCCAAACCGGAGGCAACGGTGCAGCCACACAGGCCCATCGTCGATTTCATCAAGGAACGGCGGTTCAGTTTCATTCTGGTCCTCCAAAACCGAAATGCGAGTTTCATTCACTAGTTGCGAAACAGGCCGAATATGATACCGCGACCGCCCGCGTATGTCATCCCCGGCAAAGCCCGTGCAGGAACGGCCGCATGGGAATATCCTGACGACGCATGGGCTCAATCTCGTTCGCCTTGCACAAGTTCCCAGGATGCCCCTTCTATCCGAGTCAGCGTGAGGCTGCCGTGCAGAACTGTGCCTTGCAGGCCCAGCGTGATCACGTCATCCGTTTCGACCCGCAGACGAAAGGTTCCGCGCTCCACGATCCTCACCCGGCCCGTTCCTTTCTGGACGGGGCCCTCATAGGTGAGGAATCTCGGGGCGTGGTCGAGAATCCTGACGGCCGGAATGGCGTGGTCGAGGACGTTCCCGGGCCGCTCCGGCAGACGGAAGGTCATCAATACCTCGCCCTTCTCGATCATCAGGTCCCAATGAACCCCTTCCGGCGTCGTATGCTCCTGGACCACGAAGCGATTGCTCATTCGACCAGTCCTCTCTCAGTTTGCCTGGGTGCGGCCGGCATTCAGTGGCGGTCCTTGTGGTTTTCGTAGCATGGGCGTCCCGCCCGTGATACTCATGGGCAAGATGCCCATGCTACGTGAGTGCAGGCGCCCGGCTCGCGAAACGATTCGAATCCGCCACTGAATGCCGGCCGCACCTGTTTGCCTTCGCACGTGTAGAATACAGTTGTTCTCCTTTGCCAATTACTCTATGATAATAGGGCAGTACATACGAAGCCAGGGGAGCCGCCAGGTGAGGAATCACCTGACCGGCTGAGAAATCACGGCGTGAGGGCTCCCAGACGCCAGGAATCGCGTTTGGGACTCCGGTGATGACCCTATGAACCTGATCAGGTTAGCACCTGCGAAGGGAGGCTGGGCAGCAGATAAGGGCACTCCTTTTGCGGGAGTGCTTTTTTGTTTTGGATGGACACTGATGAAATCGCTCCGAATCAATGGCCAAGTGCGGCAGTTCGGGCCCCAGGAGATGCCCGCGACGTTGGCGGCCCTGCTGGAGAAGCTGGGCCTCGAGGCCGCTGCTATCGTGGCCGAGGTGGACGGCAAGATCGTGCGGCCGGACAAGTTTGCCCGCACGGCACTCCAAGACGGGCAGGCGGTCGAACTCGTCAAATTCATGGGGGGAGGCTGATCCGATGGATGAGCTGGTCATCGCCGACAGGCAGTTCGACTCGCGGCTGCTGCTGGGAACGGGGAAATTCGCTTCGCCGCGGGTCATGGCGCAGGCCCTGACCGCCTCGGGGGCCCAAATCGTCACGGTCGCGCTGCGCCGCGTCGATATCGACAATCCGCAGGACGATACCCTTCGCGAGATCGACCGCGACAGGTTTCTGCTCCTGCCCAACACCTCCGGAGCCAGAAACGCGGAGGAGGCCGTACGCCTGTCCCGGCTGGCTCGTGCTGCCACGGGTGTCAACTGGGTGAAACTGGAGGTAACACCGGACCCCTATTATCTGCTGCCGGACCCGGTAGAGACGCTCAGGGCCGCGGAAATACTGGTCAAAGAGGGTTTCGTCGTCCTGCCTTACATCAACGCGGACCCCATCCTCGCCAAGAGGCTCCAGGACGCCGGCACGGCGACCGTGATGCCGCTGGGCAGCCCGATTGGTTCCAACCAGGGTCTGAAGACGCGCGCCGCCATAGAGATCATCATCGAGCAAAGCACCGTGCCGGTCGTCGTGGACGCCGGTCTGGGGTTGCCGTCCCACGCGGCGGAAGCGATGGAGGCAGGTGCGGATGCCGTGCTCATCAATACCGCCATTGCCACGGCAGCCGACCCGCCCGAGATGGCCATGGCCTTCAAGCTGGCCGTCGAAGCCGGACGCAGAGCCTGGCTGGCCGGGCCGCGAGCCGCGATACGTACGGCAGAAGCATCCAGCCCCCTGACGGGTTTTCTGAGGGACTAACCAAATGACGGTTGGCACGCCAACGTCTTCGGATGATTCCATCGAGACAATCCTCGCGACACAGTGGCTTGGCGCGCATAGAGAGGTGCGGCAGCAACGCCTGCGGGAAGTGACCCCGCGCGACGTGGAGGCCGCGCTGGCATCCCGGCCCGGCTCGTACAGCCCGTCGAAGCTGCTCGCCCTCGTATCACCGGCGGCCGAGAGCTACCTGGAGACAATGGCCGAACTGTCCCAATGGCTGACGTTGCAGCGCTTCGGGCGAACGATCAGGCTCTACGCACCGTTATACCTCTCCAGCTATTGCGTGAACCGCTGCCAATACTGCGGCTTCAACACGGACAATGCCTTCGAGCGGATCCGTCTGAGCATCGACGAGGCACTGGCCGAGGCCGAAGTCCTCGCCCGCGAGGGATTCAGAGACCTGCTCCTGGTCAGCAGCGAGGACAGGGAGCACATTACGGTATCCTATCTGACCGATTTGGCCGGGGAACTGAGAGGCAGGTTCAGCTTCATCAGTGCGGAAATCTACCAAATGACGGCGTCGGAATACGGCCGGCTGTTCCACGCCGGCATCGAAGGAATCACGCTGTACCAAGAGACGTACGACCGCCCGGCCTATGCCCGTTACCATCGCGGGGGTCCGAAAGCGGATTACGACATGAGATTGCGGGGTCCGGACGATTTCGCTGCCGCCGGTATGCGGGAACTCGGGCTTGGCGTGCTGCTCGGCCTGGCCGATTGGCGCCTTGAGACCTTGGCGCTGGGCGAGCACGCTTTTCACCTGTTCAAACGCTACTGGAAATCGCGTATCTCATTCTCATTCCCACGATTGCGGCCTGCGTGCGGCGTTACGTCTGAGGCATTTGGCCATCTTGTCACCGACAGGAACCTCGTCCAGATGATGCTGGCCTTGCGGCTGTGTTTTGCCGATGCGGGTCTCGTACTGTCCACACGTGAGCGGAGGGAATTGCGGGACCGGCTGGTCAGGCTCGGCGTGACCAGAATGAGCGCAGGCAGCCGGACCAGCCCGGGCGGGTACTCCAAGAGACAGACCGGCGCGGAACAGTTCGAGGTGGACGACGCCAGAAGTCCCGCCGAGATCGCCGAAATGCTCAGAAACCAGGGGCTGGAGCCCGTCTGGAAGGACTGGGACCGGGCTTTCCTAAGTACCTGAAAACACAAATGTTACGCGGTTTCACGCACCTCGGGCGATAGTCTTCTGCCCGCCGCACCGACCGGGCCTCAAAAAAATTTCCATTTTTCTTGGAAGATAGTGTTGACCGTGACAGTGAGAAAGCGTATCTTGCAATTATCACTATTCCGATTGATTTACTAAGCTATCACTATGGCAATCAGAATTTCCAAGAAATGCCACTATGCTCTTCGAGCCATGTTTGAACTCGCTCACCGCCGCACGGATGCACCTGTGCCGGTCGCGGACATCGCGAGCGCACAGGGCATACCCCCCCGCTTTCTTGAGGGTATTCTCAGCGAGTTGCGGCATGCCCGGCTGGTCCGGTCCCATCGCGGCAACACGGGCGGTTATACGCTGGCACTACCCCCAGGCAAAATCACCGTGGCTGACGTCATCCAGGCAATTCAGGGCCCCATATCTCTTGTCGCCGGCCGTGGCACTAAGTCCATTGGCTACAAGTACTTCCGTGGCGACTGGGCCTTCGAGGAGTTCTGGCAGACCGTGGACGAATCAATGGCCCAGATCTGCCGGGAGACGACCGTCGCCGATCTGCTTGGATGGGAACGGGCAAGGGTCCAATCATCCGTACTCGATTACGCGATATGAATGAACCAGAGAAGCCATTTTTTTGGCGGCAATTATAGAGTAAGCCCATAGGAATAATCGTGCATCTGAGGTGCGGGAGCATGGATTCACCATATCGGAGCATCGTGAAAGCCGTCACATGGCGGGCCGGTGGGACGTTCGTGACGATTCTGACCGCTTGGCTGCTGACCGGTAAGCCGACCCTATCCGTCGGCATCGGGGTGCTCGACAGTGCGATCAAGGTGGGGGCTTTCTATGTGCATGAGCGCGTCTGGAACCGATTCAACTTCGGCAGGCCGAAACTGCCCGACTACCAGATTTGATGATTCATAACAGTACTGAGGAGATTTCTATCGTGACTGGATCAATCGCAAGCGTGGCTGATGCTGATGTCAAGGAACTGGTCGAGACGTTGAATTTCGCCCAGAAGGTCGAACGCTCCGTGAACCTGATCGAGCAGGCCTGTCGCGAATTCGGTGACCGGCTGGTGGTCGCCAACAGCCTAGGTAAGGATTCCTGTGCCGTATGGCATCTGGCGAAGCGCGTCAGCCTGAAGATTCGCGGCTTCATCGTGACCACCCGGTTCAAGCCGGCCGAGACGAGACAGTTCATGGCCGAAGAGGTCCGGCGGCATCCAGAGCTGCGCGTGTTCAGCAGCGAGGAAGAGATCGCGGACAAGCTGTATGCGACCGACCCCGATCAGTGCTGCGAGATTCTCAAGGTCCGACCCGCGCGGCAGGCCGTCAAAGAGATGAACGTCGCCTGCTGGGTCACGGGCCTGCGCTGCACGGAAGGCCGGACGCGTACCGATTTCAAGGAAGTCGAGGAGCGCGACGAAGGCCTGATCAAGCTGAACCCGATCCTGACCTGGTACGAGCGCGAGGTGTGGCAGTACCTGGCCCTCAACCGGGTACCCGTGAACCCGCTATATGCCAAAGGCTATCGCTCCCTGGGATGCTGGCCGTGCACGAAAATCACACAGGGCGTCGACGAGCGCGCCGGCCGATGGGTCGGCACCAGCAAATGCGGCGGCGAATGCGGCATCCACACCAGACCCTTGCTGGGCGAACAGCAGTAAGAAAGGTGGCATCATGAGGCCTGAGACGGCGGCAATCCATGCCGGTTCGGTCAGCACCGACCAGAGCGGGGCGACTACGGTCCCGGTCTACCAAGCGGTGGCCTATGCGTACCCGACGGCCGATGAGCTCGCCGACGTCTTCGGCGGTCGGGCGCCGGGATACCTCTACACCCGGATCGCCAATCCGACCAGCTCGGTCCTGGAGATGACCCTGGCCGAGATGGAACAGGGGATCGGCTGCATCGCGACGGCCAGCGGCATGGCCGCTATCACTTCCGTGGTGATGGGCCTGGTCAGAGCCGGCGATGAAATCATCGCGGCGGCCGGCATCTTCGGAGGCACGATCTCCCTGTTCAAGAACGTGCTCCGACGGTTCGACGTGAGGACGCATCTGGTAGAGGCGGGGGATGTGGACGCCGTTGCCCAAGCGGTCAATGAGAAAACCCGGCTCATCTTCGTGGAGACCATCGGGAACCCGCGCATGGACGTGCCCGACCTGCGGGCAATTGCCGAGGTCGCGCACCGGGCCAACCTGCCGCTGGTCGTCGATAATACGGTAACGACGCCGATCCTCATCCGGCCCGGCGAATTCGGGGCGGACCTCGTGGTCCATTCCACGTCCAAGTTCATCAACGGGCACGGAACGGCCATCGGCGGAGCAATCATCGACACCGGGAATTACGACTGGCGCAACGGCCCATTTCCCGATACCAAGCGATTGGCGCAAAGCACGGGCCGATTGGCGTTTCTCTCCCATTTACGGAACCGGATCTGCCGTGACCTCGGCGGCTGTCCGGCGCCGATGAACTCGTTCCTCATGCTGCAAGGGCTTCAGACACTCCCGATGCGAATGGCCGGACACTGCGCCAATGCCGAAAGCCTGGCACGATTCCTCAGCGGTCATCCCGAGGTCTCCTGGGTGAACTATCCGGGTTTGCCGGATAGTCCCTACTTCGACCGGGCGAGCCGGCAGTTCGGCGGCCGGGGCGGCGGATTGCTCACGTTCAGCCTGGGCAGCAGGGACCGGGCGTTTCGCTTCATCGCGGCCCTGAAACTCGCCCGAAACATGGCCAACCTGGGCGACGCCAAGACCCTGGTGATCCATCCGGCTTCCACGATATTTCACGAGTTCGGGCCTGAGGAGCTGCGGCAAATGAGAATCGACGAGGATATGATTCGCGTCGCGGTCGGGATCGAAGATTTCGAAGATATTCGCAAAGACTTTCAACAGGCAATCGAACAAGGCGGTAGGACGTAGAATGAACCTGACTGTGAATGGAAAAGAATTGACTCTCGGCGGTACACTGACCGTAAATGAGTTGTTGGCGAACCAGAACGTGAAGATGCCCGAGATGGTCTCCGTGGAGCTCAACGGGCGGATTCTGCGGCGGTCTGAGTTCGACACGACCGCCCTGAACGAAGGCGACAAGGTCGAGTTCCTCTATTTCATGGGAGGTGGCTGTGTCACTGACGGAACAACAGATTGAACGGTACAGCCGGCACATCATCCTGCCACAGATCGGCGGGGCCGGCCAGGAGAAACTGCTGGCTTCTCGGGTGCTGGTCATCGGCGCGGGGGGGCTTGGCGCTCCGGCCGCTCTGTACCTGGCCGCCGCCGGGGTGGGGACGATCGGCCTGCTGGACGGCGACGAGGTGGACCTGACGAATCTCCAGCGGCAGATCATTCACCATACGAATGACGTCGGTAAAAGAAAAGTCACTTCGGCCGAGGAGAAAATGAAGGCCATCAATCCGGAGGTGACCGTCCGAACTTACGACATATGGGCCCGGGCGGATAATACCCGGGATGTCGTCAAGGAGTACGATTTCGTCATCGATGGCGTGGACAACTTCCCAGCCAAGTTTCTGATCAACGACGCCTGCTACTTCGAGCGCATCCCGTTCTCGCACGCGGGAATCCTGCAGTTCGAGGGTCAGTTGCTCACGGTGCTGCCCGGCCGGACGGCCTGCTACCGGTGCCTCTTCCGCACGCCGCCACCGCCGGGCTCCGTGCCCTCCTGCGGGCAGGCGGGCGTGCTCGGCGTCCTGCCCGGCGTCGTCGGCTCGCTCCAGGCGACCGAAGCGATCAAGTACCTGCTCGGAATCGGCAACCTGCTGACCGACTCGTTGTTGACCTACTCGGCCCTGACGATGGATTTTCGCAAGGTGTGCGTGGCGCGCAGCCCGGATTGCGCCCTGTGCGGCCCGAACGCGACCATCACGACGCTTGTGGATGAGGGGCAGGTGAGCTGTAATAAGAAGGGCTGCAAATGCTGACGCTGGAAATCCCCCGCGATATCCTCGAGGCGATGATGGAACAGGCGAGAATCGAGTTTCCCATCGAGGCCTGCGGCATTCTGGCGGGCGCGGGCCCGAGAGTGCAAAGGCTCTACAGAATGACCAACGTGGACCAGAGCGGCGGCCATTTCATGATGGCTCCGGTCGAGCAGTTCCGGGTGGTCAAGGAGATCCGTGCGTCCGGCCTGCAGATGCTGGCCATCTATCACAGTCACCCTGCGACGCCCGCCCGACCGTCCACCGAGGACATTCGTCTGGCCCTGACGCCCGGGGTAGCCTGTGTCATCGTCTCTCTGCAGAACCGGGACCGCCCGGTCGCCAGAGGATTCGATATCCGCGACGGCCGAACGGCCGAGATTGAAATGAGAATCGTCAACGCCCCTTGACGGGCGTCACGTATACACAAGTGCAGACATCCATGCGGGCGATCAGCCCGTTCCGGTGGTATACGGCCCAGTGAGATGGAGTTGTCAACGAAGAAAAATGTTGTGTTCTTTGACGCCGTTGCGGCTGTCTTCGTCGGGCTGTTCTACGGCTGCCATCAAATTGCCGTGACCGATATGGAGGAGGGCGAACGGCTGTACCGGGCCAAATGCGCGTCCTGTCATAGACTCATCGACCCCGGGACGCGTACTCCGGACGAGTGGCACGCGCTGCTCGACCATCACGGACCGCGCCTGACGGATACGCCGCGGTCCGCGATTCTGAATCACCCGGCGGTTCGAGCCCGGGCCGCTGTACACGAGGATGGAAATTTCGGCCTTTGATGCCGAGTGTTTTGGGAGTGGACCAGTGTTGAAGTTGCCGGAGAGGATTGAACAGGATACACGAACATACCGCACCCAGGTTGAGACGTTCCTGAAGGGCGAGCTTTCGGCCGTGGCGTTTCGGGGCTATCGCGTGCCGATGGGCATCTACGAGCAGAGGCAGCCCGACACGTACATGGTTCGCATCCGCATCGGCGCCGGGCTTGCGTCTTGTGCGCAGCTCCGACGCGTCGCCCAATTGAGCCGCCAATATGGAAATGGCGTCGTGCACGTGACGACCCGGCAGGATATGCAGATTCACGACGTGAAGATCGAATCGACGTCGGACGTGCTGGAGAGCCTGCTGGAGGTCGGACTCTCCTCGCGCGGGGGCGGCGGAAACACCGTGCGAAACGTGACGGCGTGCCCGCGCGCCGGCATTTGCCCGCACGAGCAGTTCGACGTCGCGCCGCACGCGCTGGCGGCAGCACAATACCTGCTGCAGCTCGACAGCTCCTACAACCTGCCGCGCAAGTACAAGATCGCGTTCTCCGGCTGCGCCGACGATTGTGCGCTCGCCTCCGTGGCCGACCTGGGATTCTTTGCGCATCGTCGCAACGGCATGAAAGGCTTTGCCGTCTACGCCGGCGGCGGCCTCGGTCCCAACCCGGCGGTGGCCGTCGAGGTCGAGGAGTTCATTGAGGAGCACGAGATCTTCGAGGTCGCCGAGGCCGTCAAGAGGCTCTTCGACGCGTACGGGGACCGGGCCAACAGGCATCAGGCCAGACTGCGCTACGTGGTGGCGAGATTCGGACGCGAGGAGTTTGTCCGGCTTTACCGAAAAGAGCGAGAGCGGGTGAAAAGGCATGGTCTGGAAGGCCAGATCCCGCCGATTGCGGAAGCTCCGAAAGCCCCCGGCGGCAAGAACATTGCGGTCGAAGGCGCCACGCATGACCTGCTGCCCGAAAAGAGCAAGGGGCTCTACACGTTCAGACTGGCGTTGCCGCTGGGGAATATCCCGGCTGACGACCTGCTCAAGATTGCACACATCGCCGAGACCTGCGCGACAGGCATCGCGCGGACCACACAAAAACAGGACATCCTCATCCCGTCGGTACCCAAAGCGAGACTCGGCACGGTGCGCAAGGAACTGAAGACCCTCAATATCAATGTCTCGACCGGCGGCCGACCGAAAGTGGTCGCCTGCGCGGGAGCGTCCACCTGCAAACTGGGCTTGTGCCTGTCACGGGGCCTGGCTACGGCTATCGAGAGTGCTTTGGCCCGGCCGTCGGCGCCGAAGGCGGATGAGATAACGATTCGCATCAGCGGCTGCCCCAACTCATGCGGCCAGCACTTCCTCGGCGACATCGGATTCCAGGGCCATGCCAAACGGGTGAACGGCCGACTGATGCCTTGCTACGACGTGCTCGCCGGTGCAAAGATGGCGGAAGGCGCCGCCCGTCTGGCGGAGCTGATCGGCACCCTGCCGGCCAAGAGG
>CAYFUB010000248.1:0-1929 GCA_964346195.1 uncultured Pirellulales bacterium | reverse complement strand
GCTATGGACAAGAGGCACCTTCCCTTCGCGGCCAGATGTCTCGACTGCGCTGACGCTTCGCTCGACATGACAGACTAGGCAAGATATCTGTATTACCTACAAACATGACACGCACCCGTCGGTCAATCGTTCACGGAACCGGGGCTCGGAATGGTGGCGTGCCAGTTGTTCGGGTCATTGCCGTAGCGCGACGGGAACAGGCGATTCAGCGAGGGCCCCAGCCCGTCCGCCGCTTTGGGCCAGGGATCGACGCCGCCGGCGAACTGGTCCCCGTGCCAGCCGTCGCTGTAGTTGACGCGGTCGACCTCGATCCAGTAGCGCGTCCCTTGCTCATCCACGTCGCCCGGCCTGAGCAGTCGAACCTTCTCGCCCTGGTTGGCGAGTTTGCCGGAACTCCATTCGAAGACCTTCGCCCCGGCAGGCACGGTGTACTGACCGCGCACGGCCCCCGTGTCCCTCACCAACAGAAGGTGCTCATTCGCCTCGAGTACCACCGGCACGTCGCTGGGAAACAGAAAATCCGTCCCCGAATCGTCCATCACGCGCCACGGTTCCATGGCGTCAAAATCGAATAGAGTGACCTGGCCGCCGCTGATGTTCAGGAGCTCGATATACTCCGCATCGGCATCGACGGCCGGATGATACATGATCTCGTTGATGACCACGGGTCCGACGAGCGGATACGAATTGGCCGCCCCCGGGGTCGGCTCCCGCATCGTGACGAAATTGTATGTCCCGGTGCTCTTGCGGTACCGGCCGAACGAATAACCGGTGTCCGAGGCCCCGAATGGCTCCGACACCAGGCAGTCGGGGAAGGCCTCGTCATCGGCCGAGTATAGGTAGGCGGCTTCGCCGTTCTCGGAAAACGCGAACGGGGTTCGCACGCCGGGGTCGAACGGACTGGCGAAATGAGTGGTCTCATAGAAGACGACGTATCCCTGAGGCTCGACCACCGTTCCGGCCGCTATCTCATATCGTTTCAGGTCGCTCTTGACATCGCTCAGGAACCAGCCCCCAACGTCGACAGGGACACTGCTGGTATTGTGTAGCTCGATCCAGTCCGAGGCCGCCGCGTGCGCGTGCGCGAGCACCTCATTGATCACGATGGGGCACTCCCACTCACGCCACTGTTTGCCGAATAACGCCAGATCGTTACCATCCACCCGCCCACTGCCATCAAGGTCCGCAGGATTCTCTGATGTCGCCAGCCACCAATCGGCGAATAGAGACAGATCCGCCATATCGACCCGGCAGTCATTATTGAAGTCGCCGGGCGGACAGTCGGCGTTCGCCGCCGGAGAGAAGAACAGTACAGACACAATCAAGAACAGCTTGAGTTTCAACATGCACACCTTCCATCAGAGGTTCATAGTATCCATTCTACCGTCCGGGCGACGGACTTGCCGCCTGCCAGTTCGCCGGGTCGTTGCCGTAGGCGGCGGAGTCGATGCGGCTCAGGGACCGGCCCCCGCCGTCCGTCTCGACCGGCCACGGGTCGACGCCGTCCGGGAAATCCCCGTGCCGCGCGCCGTCGCTGTAGACCACCCGGTCCACCCGAATCCAGGTGCGCGTGCCGTCGTTCCCTTCCGCGCCGGGCCGGCTCAACTGAATCTTCTCGCTGCCGTTGGCCAGATTGCCCGCCCCCCAGGCCAGCACCTGCACCCCGGCAGCCAGACCATACCGGGCCCGCACCAGACCCTCATCCTTGGCCAAGACCAGATACGCGCCCGGGGCCAGCGTCACGGGTGTGTCGGCCGGGAAGAGCAACTCGATGCCTGGGTCCTCCGGGTCATCGGTGAAGCGCCAGGGGGCCGCGCGGGCGGCGTCGTACAGCGTGACCGGGGCCGTGCTGATATTGAGCAGCTCCACGTACTCGGCATCGGGGATATCCGCCGGATGGTACATGATCTCGTTGAGCACTACCGGCCC
>CAYFUB010000247.1:0-6262 GCA_964346195.1 uncultured Pirellulales bacterium | reverse complement strand
GTTGTTGCCGTCGTATTCGGCGAGGCAATGCGAGCCGTCCCGTTCGGCAGGCTCAGGGCAGGCATCGACGTACTTGACCACGGTGGTGGTGTCGTATTTCTTCTCGATCCGCCGGCCCGCCGGGTCGTAGGTATAGCTGATCTGGTCCCAGTCCGTAGGCATGGGGATGGTCTCGGGCTCCGGCATGGCCCCCGTCCACTGGACCCGAGCATCGAAAACCGAGACTATCGCGATTCGTGCCATGTCACAAGACTAACCGCGGGAGCAGCAACCGACAAGCGAAAAGCCCGGCGAAATGAGGATGACCGCCCTGGAAGCGCGCCATGTCACAATTCACCGCCACGCCCCTCTTGTCGTGCGACAGTGTGGACATCGCTCGGTGTGGGCGCAGCGGGGGAACCCCGATGGATGACGGGATGGGTGATGTAGGAATCGAGCCTACGACCGGCTGATTAAGAGTCAGCTGCTCTACCGGCTGAGCTAATCACCCAAACCATCCTGCGGCTCAAGCCGAAGGAGGCCATGCACTGAACACGCTGCAAAACCATCCTATATTGATACGGGCTGGATTGCAAGAGGGTTTTGAAGAAGAAATGAGACAAGTGCGCAAATCCCGGCTCGGACAGTCCGGCCGGCGGCTTACTCACTTCGCGCGAGCGCCGGTGGGGTTCTCGGACGTGCGTGTGTTCCTGCCGCCGGCACGACTCAGAGGGTGCGTGAGAAACCCTGGCCCCGCGCGGTCCCGGGAGTCGCCGGGTGGCATGCTCAAACTTGTTGGCAACGTCTCAAATCCTTGAGATGGGCCTAATACAGCCACCCAAATCTCCAGGACTTGGGACGAATACAACTTGTTCGAGCGTGTCTTGCAGCATGAAGGAGGTCTATCCCGGCAAACACGGACAAACAAGTCTTGTCCATGCCGCCGAGAGAACGGTTTTCTCACACACGCTCTCAGAGAACACGGCGGAAGCATTCCGTCCGTGCACTTGCACCGGCAGAAGCCACTCCGGCGGGCCCGGCCATCGTGGCCTGCGACGCACATATCAGGTTCTGTTATCGGACAATCGTCGAGATTTCTTCCGGCGTCGGGTGTTCTCGATGGAATCACGCGATTTGGTCCTCTATTTGCGTTTCTTATATTTTGGATGGCGGTTTGCACGGTCTACGGCGTCGCAAAGCCGCCTGGAAGGTCATCGGACCCGGCAGACTCTGAATAGAAAAACGCGTGACGGGCGGTACCGGTGGGCGAATCGGGCTTCCCGTGGCCTGCGACGGCCAAAAGACTTTCTCAATTGGCGCGCCGGGAGAGCCGATGGAATAGGCAAATTCGGTCCAACAGGATTTAGGGATAGACGTAAATCATGCTGCTGAAGTGTTCGATCCTTGGCTTGGTTCTGCTGCTGGTAGGTGGCTTGGCGTATGCATGGGTCTATAGTGAGACGCGCAGCGAACAACAGCAGGGGCAGGATTCCGTCGTCAACTACTCGCTGGGATCGGAAGAGTACTTGGACAAGTACGGTCGTTGGTATCAGCTCACCCCCGAGCAGCAGAACCAACTCGTCCTGGAACTCGACAGGGACCGTGAGAGCAAGACGAAGGAGCAGCTTGACAAAGAACGGCGGGCCAGACTGAGGGCCGACCTGGATAAGCTGGCAGCCCACCAGATGAATCCCGGCGACATCGCCGACTTCCTCTACGGCCCAGGCTGGGAGGACGAGGTCGAGCAATACAAAGAACGCAAAGAGAAGATGGAGATCGCACAGACGATCTCGGCCGTGTGCCTTTCAATCGGTGGGATCCTTGTAGGCCTGTGCGCGGCGATCGGCGCGCTTTGGGCCATCGTTCACATCGTCAGGGCCCTCCGGCAACGTTCTTCGCGACGGCCCAGTGAGTCCGGGCCGAAGGTCGCGGAACTGACGGATATCGTGCCTGACGGTCCCATCGAGGACCCGGAACCCTTGCAGGAAAGGCCAAGGCAAAGAAGACGTATCTTGTCCCTCTCGGAACCAGCCGGCGACTCGCATCCCTCGTCGTCTGACCCGGAAGAGCCGACCACGGTGAACGACTTCCTCACCTCCACTTTTGCCCGACACACCGAGGCGAGCCATCCGTCCTTTGCCATGTCCGCCAGCGATGCGGATAGCGCTGTCGCCCAACTGTTTACCGACGAGCTATCGGGAGAAAGAGGGTGGTCACCCGATGTGCAATGGAGTCTCCAGGGCGGGCTCGCCGTCGTACACGAACCTGCCCTGCAAGCGGCCACCGCCGTGGAGGAACCCCCGACGACGCCCCAGGTGGAAGAGGCTTCCGTCCTGGATGGCACTCTGAAGCAGGCGGACGACCTGCAGAAGCAGATCGCTGAGTTCAAGCAGGCGGCACAGGACGTACAGCAAACGACGCGGGAGCAGTCGGAGCCGTTGACGAGCACTCTCAAGGAACTGGCGCAGCAGGTGTCGGCCATCCGCGACTACGCGGCCTCTCAGCAGGGCCGGGTGGAGAAACTCCAGGACGGCTACGATTGGGGGATCATTCGCACGTTTTGCCTGAAGGTGATTCGGTGTCTCGATAACCTGGAAAACCGGATCGCGGCTCTGCCCGACGGGGACGAGGCCCTCGCGCACCTGGAAGAGGTCAGGGACGAGCTGTTCTTCGCCCTGGAGTCCAGCGGGATCGAGCAGTATCACCCGGAGGTCAACAGCGATTATCGGGGCCAGGAGAAACTGGCCGAGGCCATCAAGGACAAGGAGCCGGCCAAAAACCCGGACGAAGCCGGTAAAATCGCAAAAGTCCTGAGGCCCGGTTATCGATATATGATAGATGATGAGAACTTTAAGGTTGTCAGAACGGCGCAAGTCAAGCTCTTTGGCTGAACGGCATCGGGCGACGGCTGCGTCTCTTGGAGTACACGGCAGCGCATAGTTGCATGCAGGAGAGAACCATGGGTAACATCGTCGGCATAGACCTCGGGACCACGTTTTCGGCCTTGGCGATGCTCAACGCGATCGGCAAGCCTGAGATTGTCCCCAATGCGGACGGCGACCGGACGACCCCGTCGGCCATCTTTTTCGATGAAGAGAACTCGGACATCATTCGCGTCGGCATCGAGGCGCTCAATTCCCGGCACCTGAATCCGGCGCGCTCGGTGCGTTGGGTCAAGCGGCACATGGGTGATCTGGATTACAAGGTGACGATTGACGGCAAGGACTGGACGGCCGTCGAGTTGTCCGCCCTGGTCCTCACGAAGCTTCGACAGGAGGCGGCGACCCAGCGGGGCGAGATTCGCGACGCCGTGATTTCCGTGCCGGCCCACTTCGACGAGATTCGCCGCAAGGCGACAATGGACGCGGGGACCGCGGCGGGCCTCAACGTGATCGGCATCGTCAACGAGCCGGTCGCGGCCGCCCTGTGCTACGCGACCACCAAGGAAGTCGCCGGACGGGTCCTCGTGTACGACCTCGGTGGTGGCACCTTCGACGTCACGCTCATGGACGTCCGCGGCCTGGAGATGGAAATCATCTGCTCGCAGGGCGACCACGCCCTCGGCGGCATGGACTTCGACAAGAAGATCTTGAACATACTCCAGAAGATGTATCAGGACAAATTCGGGACCGACCTGATTTCCACCGAAGAGGAAAAGGCCAAGTACGAGGACGAGGCGGAAGACATCAAGAAGACCCTGTCGCGTCGGCCCGCCGCCAAGACGATGTTGTACGGCTCCGCCGGGAGCATGCGCGCCGAGATCTCACGGCAGACCTTCGAAGAAGAAATCACGTCGCTCGTCGGCCGTGCGGACATGCTGGTGGAGGTCGCCCTGGACGAGGCCGGGCTCAAGCCGTCTGATATTGATACGGTCCTGCTGGTCGGCGGCAGCACGCGCGTGCCGCTGGTGCGAACCCATCTCCAGGACCTCTTCGGTTTCCCCCCGGAATGTTCGATTAATGTCGACGAGTGTGTGGCGCTCGGCGCGGCCCTGCACGCGGGTCTGGCCCTGATGCGCAAGGATCCCGAGGCGGTGCCGGCGGGCGTTCGTGCGGGCCTCAAGGACATCAGCCTGACAGACGTGTGCAACCACAGCTACGGCACCATCTGCGCGCCGATCGACAAGGAGACCGGTCGCCGTATCGTGGCGAACCGGATCATCCTCAAGAAGAACACCCCTCTGCCCTGCGAGTCGTCCCAGACGTTCTACACGGTATCCGAGGGACAGAAGCGTGTGGAGGTAACGATCACCCAGGGCGAGGACACCGATCCGGCATACGTGAACCGGATCGCGACGCACAGTCTCGATTTGCCTCCGGACCGACCGGCGGAACGCCCGATCAAGGTAACGTACAGTTACGACCTCAACCAGCGGATGCACTGCCGGTTCGAGGACGTCGAATCGGGCCGGCTGCTGGAACTCGATTTCTCGCTGGACGACGAGGGCAATGTGGCAGAGAAGGCAACAGAACTCGAACCGTTTACCGTACAGTAAGTTTCGCGTATCCCGTTTCCGCCGGTCCCGCGGCGTCCGGGCTTGTCCGGCAGAGCGCGGACCATGAAGATGGATAGTTATGAAATCGGTAAGGCGCAAATCAGTGTTCGGGATTATCCTGTCGAAGATCCTTCGTCTGTTCGGCCTGCGCGCTCGTCCCGGTCCGGCCGGGGCCGGCGGCCGGCTGGGCGAATGGAAGCAACACCTGCCCAAGCTCGGCATCAGCCAGGCCGGCGCCGCCGGGCCGGCCGGTATCTGCCAGCCGGTTGACATGAGCGCGCTCAATTGCCGCGTGAGGATCGGCCGCGAGGCCGAAGGCGACTCCTGGCGGTCCGTGCTCATCGTCGACATCTGCGGGACGATCCGTGCCCCCCTCGACGGATATGAGGTCAGGCTGCGCATCGCGCTGGACGACGTGACGGAGAGCGCCAGCGAGCCCCTGCCCATTCTGAATCGTCCCAAGTACGGCCCCCTGAACGGCTCCTCGCATTTCGTCCACGAGAGCGACATGGGACGGCTCTGCCAGCGGATGACCGTTCTGGAGGACTGGACCACGGTGGCCCAGATCGAGCCCAACTGGTTCGTCCTGCCGCGCACCGGCGCTCGCAAGCTCCACTACAGCGCCTCGATCGTGTCGAAGGACACCGGCGACCTGCTCGGCTGCGCCGGTTGCGTCGCAGACTACGAGAACGTCGAGGTCGGATACCTCGATATCGAGGAGAACATCCAGCGGGCCAGAACGCTGGCGGTTGGAGTGGCCTTCAGCGTCGGCGCGGCCAGCGGGCAACTGAGCGACCCGGAGGTCGATGTGGTCTGCGCCTGGGCGAAAACCAGCTTCGGCTCCGCCGAAGCCGCCGAAGACGCGCGACTCGAACTGGAGCGGGCCCTGCAGAAGACGGCGGCCTTCTTCCGTCGGGGCGGACGCCTCGACTTGCAGCAGGTCTGCAGCGAGATCACCGAGATCGCCCCCATGGGCGGCCGGCTCGAATTCATGAACCTGTGCCTGCGAGTCGCTGCCGCCAAGGGGCAGGTGACCCTCGCGGAATTGAAGATGCTCAAGGACGTGTCCGAGTGGCTCGGCATCGACCGCAACCGGCTGCGCGTCATGGTCGAGAAGATTCTGCCGGTCGAGATGCACCAGTCGCACGACGCCGAGATGGTTCTGGGCGTCACCGACGAGATGAGCAAGGAGGAGGCCCGCCAGCAATTGAACCGCGAGTACGCCAAGTGGAGCTCGCGCGTCATCAGCATGGACCCGGCCATCCGCCGGCAGGCCGACCAGATGATCCAGCTCATCGCCAACGCCCGCACGGAATACGTGGGCGCCAAGCTCTCCGACGGGCAGGACTCGTCCGTGCCCGAAAATGTCGAGTCGGAGGCGTGAAGGCAGCGGCAGAGGCGCAGGTGTCGAGGCAGAAGACAGCGTAGGGCGAGCGTCCCCGCTCGCCTATGAATTCCCAGGCAACTCACGCCACGACGCCGGAACGCACAGACGGTAGGGTGCCCGGCTCAAGGCCGGGGCAGGCTCGGGGTCCCCAACGCATCGGTTCGCGTTGGGCAGCCCCTCCCCCTGAGCAGGCAGGGGTACCACGCACTGCTTCCTCATCTGCGCACGCTGAAGCGCCGCGCGAAGAAGACCGTAGGGTGGGTTCTTAACCCACGCGTCAAGCTCGCGGTAGAGTAGGGAGGGACGAAGGCGTCCCTCCCCCTCTTCAAACCGGACGTGCGGGTTTTCCGCATCCGGCTTTCCTGAAGATGTCAGCCGTGGGCATTCACAGGGTTCGCTTG
>CAYFUB010000246.1:0-4084 GCA_964346195.1 uncultured Pirellulales bacterium | reverse complement strand
AAATTCCGAAATTCGCGTCAAAAAAGCCGGCAGGCTTTCGGCTACTCTTACGCCGCGAATCTCGAAAGGTTCCGGCACGGCAAAGGCGCAACATCCCGTTTTCTCAGCAGGCATTTTGGGTTATGACGGGCGGCCGCGCTGCGCTCGACGGAATCGGGCATGCGTACCGGGGACAGGGCTCGGCCCGGATGTGAGGCCCGATCTGACACTCAGGGCGCCATGCCGATAAAGGGTCGAACAGTGGTGCCGGACCGCGGCGTCGCAACGGCCGTGGACGCCCCCGCTCGCAGGGACATGGCGATACCGCGGACCAGCTCGCTGCTGTCGTATTGCGCCACCCAGTCCAAAACCCTGTCGAAGTTGCTTTCCGGGCTCTTCGCCAGCAGGTACACGGCCATCAGGCGGACCGGCCATTTGGGATGGTTGAGGTTCCTGGCCACCACGGCCGCCAGTTCCTGGTCGATGGGCATGGAGAGCATGCAGGCCATCGTATTGACCTGCACCACCCACTCCGTCTCGCCCTCCCGCAGCAGCAGGCCGGAATCGGCCAGCAGGGCCGAGCGAAGCAGCCCAGGCAGCCACTGGGCATACTTGAATGGATAGAGCGTGCCATGCTCAGCGACGGCGTATTGCTCCTTGAGCAAACCGGTGAACAACTGGGCCGTGCGTATCTTCTGGCCCTCCTGCCCCGAGGAGATGGAATTATACCGGTCCCGCACGTACCCGGCGGTGATCTCGACCCGCGGACGCGTGACGGAAACCGTGACCGGCTTGATGTCGACCAGCCGGTTGCTGATGGAACCGTCGCCGGCCTCTACCGGGTCCAGGTAGAGCGTGAACCGGATCTCCAGGGAGGCCTGCGGGTAGGTCATGAGAACGCGTCGCAGCTCCCCCGTGGACAGCCTCACGGGATGGACAAGACTTCTGCCCGGCGGCACGGCCAGCTCGGTGCGAATCGTCTGTGATACCAGACGTGGAATCTCCTTCTTGATATCCCCGGCGATTTGGGCGCTGATGCGCATGTTCCCTCGAAACAGGCCATCGGGAGTGACGACCAGCGGCTCGGAGCCCTTGTTGGCGACGGTAATGGTCCCCTCGAGCTCATTCCCATAGGAGAACTCGTTGCCGCGAATACTGAACTGCACCTCGATCATCTTGTCCGGCGGGACAAACTGCGGGGCAATCGTCCGGCCGAGGCGCTCCGTGAGGAAGGTCAGCAGCGCGCCCGGATCGATTGGCGGCACGTACTCGCTGCCCAGTTCCCGCAGCACGTCCCTGGCCCGCTCGGCCGCCAGCGAGCCGGCGTCCTTCGTGATCGCGATCTTCAGCGTCTGGATCGCCGCGTCTTTACGGCCTTCGGACAACTCGACCCGGGCCTGCACCAGGTCGGCGATCTGATTGTTCTCTGAGGAAGCCAACAGCGGCCTGGCCCATTCCAGTTGATTGCTCATGCTCAGAGCATACGCCAGCAAGGCGCTCGCCGACGGCGAGTTCGGCTCGACCGAGTAGCCCCGGTTGGCCCAGTCCAGCGCTTTGGCCGCATTCGGGTCGGCAAAGCAGTAGAACCACGCGAACTGCCGGGCATTCACCTGCCGCACGGCGGCGGTCCCGCCCTGCGGCGCCGGCTGACCCTGCTCCGGCCCCGATTCGAGCAACTGCCGGGCCTTCTGTTCCGCCTGCCGAAAGATCCGCCGGGCCTCTTGAGGATTACCCGTCCGGGCCGCCGCCCGGCCGGCAATCGCCTCCAGCAGAATGTCGAAGCGCCCCATCTTGCGCACGTTCTCAGCGATCTGCAGACAAATGTGCTGGCCGCGCTCGGTGTTGTAGCAACTGATCGCCCAGGGCAGATAGATGTGCGGCGGCAACGGCTCCGACGGATAGAGGTACCGGAACAACTCGGCACAATACTGGTACGAGGGGGCGGCGATGTCGTAGAGTTGCAGCCGCTCCGTGTACTGGGCGAAATTCAGGGACGCATTGAGATCGAGCGGGTCCTCGCGCACCACGAGCCGCAGATGCTCCAGGTAAGCCGCCGGACCAATCTCGTTCGGAGCCAGCTCGCCCAGCTTGGCAAAGGCCAGCTTGTTGTACTTGTTGCTCGTGTACGCCTGCACCAGATAGGACTTGGCCGTCTCCACGTCCCCCTCCTCAGCCAGGATTAGGCCCAGCAGGGTAGCCAACTCGGAATCGATGGCGGCATTGCGGTTGCCGACCCGGCTCAGCACGGTCACCAGCAGCTCTTTTCGTTCTTCACGCGAGTTCGCCCGATCCAACAGGTACCGAACGGCATCCGTGACAATCGCGCGGTCCGCGGAGGGGCGCACGTAGTTCTGCAGCCACAGGAGCACCTGCGGGGAGTAATCCTTCTGGGCGTAGCGCGTCGCCAGGCGCAGCAACAACGGCTCGACGGCCGCGAAGTCATTGTTCAGGCTCTTGGCCGCCGTCAGAAGCAGGATGGCCTGATCGGCCTGTGGCCCGCTGACCTGGTCCGCCTGGGCGATGTCCTGCGCGATCTCCCAGAACCGTTCCGCAACCGAGGGGGAAGACAGGGATTCCGTCGCCCGGGAGGTCTGGCTCGACCCCGAGCGAGAAAGACCAGGTCCGGGCGGCAGGGTCTGGGACCGCGCCGGCGCGACAAACAGGGCTATCGCCAATACCGTTGCGATCGACCTGTTTTTGAACATTCGTTTCTCCTTAAACGCAGAGAAAGAGCCGTCTGTTACTCTACTTCGGGCGACGAGCACCCCCGCTTTAAGTATTATCGCCACAAGCCGCCAGGATAGCCATCAATGGCACGCCGGCCCGTCCCATAAATCGCACTCGCCTGCGAGAAAGCAGCACGGCCGTCCTGCCCGCACGGGCGAATCATCATCCGCCCCTTGTGCGCTTCTCTGGAACTCGTCTGTCCATGGGAGCCCTCCGCTTCGTGAGACCCGCTTCACGCGGGACGCACAATCAAGATGATATCTCGGTTCTCGTTGACGTACACGGGAAGCCCGACTATGATAGTTGTTAAGGGATTAGAACAAATGAAGGTCGAGGGTTCTCGGCCGGGCAGAAGTCGGAGATCAAGGAGTCGGAGCCCATGCCTCCTGTCTCACACCCGTTCAAGAAGGGCGCGCTGGTGGTTCTGATGAACTACAGCGACCATGCTCCGCCGCATGTTCATGTGGAATACCGGGGGGACGTCGGGGGCTACCGTATGGAAATCAGAACGAGAACCTGGATGAAACCGGGCAAAGAGTTGCCGACAACGTTGGCGAGACTGGTTGAAACATGGGTCGAGGCTCACGAAATAGAGCTCCTCGAACAATGGGAGAATGCACGGCAGCATCGGCCGGTTTCGATTGTGGGGTGACATTATGAAATGGCAGGAATGGACCGCCGTGGCGGACGACTCATCTCTCTGGAAGAACCGGGAGGAGAAGGGATTGCTCAAGGCGGAGTACGTCGACGATTACGTTCTGCGTCTCTGGTTCGAGGACACGATGGATGTCTCGATCTACGAGTTGGACTTTCGTCCATTGGTGGTCGAGGGGAATCCGGGAGGCGTCTTTGCCCCCTTGAAGGACCGAGAACGATTCAAAAGGGTGCGGGGGGAGTACGCGTTGATCTGGCCAAATCCAGAGACGGGAGCATACGACGAGCAGGCCATCGACATGGCGCCGGAGTGCGTGCGGTTCTTCTGTGAGAAATACGGCAAACCGGTGAAAGTGGCCGCGAAACGCAAAGCGACCGCCTCTGCCTGACGCGCAGGCTTCAATCGGCCACCAGTTGGCTGCACAGGCCACGGCCTTTGGGGAAGAAGGCGGCTTCACCGAACGCTGGTTCCTGCATAATATTGACTGTATTCCATCATCGGCCGGAGGGCGGCTCGGGTGCGTGTCATGTTTGTAGGTAATACAGATATCTTGCCTAGTCTGTCATGTCGAGCGAAGCGTCAGCGCAGTCGAGACATCTGGCCGCGAAGGGAAGGTGCCTCTTGTCCATAGCCAGATTTCTCCGCTCCGGCCTCTGGCCTCCGGTCGAAATGACAGTTCCAGAGGGTCTTCGCCGAATCTACCTACAAACATGACGTGCACCC
>CAYFUB010000245.1:0-4036 GCA_964346195.1 uncultured Pirellulales bacterium | reverse complement strand
GATTCTCGACCTGTGCCAGCCGGAGACGGCGCGGCTGGACCGGATTTGCCACTACAACCACGTTTTGGGCGAGGTCTTCGCCGACGCGGTCATCAAGCTCTGCGACAAGAGCGGCCTTTCGCTGCGGTCCATTGACCTGATCGGCTCGCACGGCCAGACCATCTGGCACAATCCCAACGGCCCGCGCTACGGCGGGCGGACGATACGCTCGACGCTCCAGATCGGCGAGCCTTCCCGGATCGCCCAACGCACGGGAATCACGACCGTAGCCGACTTTCGGCCGCGCGACATGGCCGCCGGCGGCGAAGGTGCGCCGCTCGTGCCCTATGCCGATGCCGTGCTGTTCAGCGACCGCCGACTGTGCCGGGCCGTTCAGAATATCGGCGGCATCGCCAACGTGACCTTCCTTCCTGCTGGTAGTGACGCCGCAAGGCGTTCCAGTAGCATGGGCGTCCCGCCCATGATTCCAGACCACGGGCAAGATGCCCGTGCTAGTGGGAATGTCCTGGCGTTCGATACGGGGCCGGGCAATATGGTTATCGATGGTGTCATGCGCCTGGTCAGCAAGGGCCGGCGGCACTATGATCGGGGCGGGGCTACGGCGGCGAAGGGCGTTGTAAGTGAGAAGCTTCTGAACGAGATGCTGCGACATCCGTTCGTGCGGCGCCGGCCGCCCAAATCGACCGGCCGCGAGGAGTTCGGGCAGCAGTACTGCGAGTGGTTCTATGAGAAGGGCCGCCGGGAAGGACTCCTGCCCGAAGACATGCTCGCGACGGCTACGGCGTTTACGGCCGCGAGCATCGCCGAAGCCTATCGCAGGTTCCTGCCGAGGCCGCCGGATGAGATGCTCCTGTGCGGCGGAGGCGCACACAACCAGACGCTGGTGCGAGTGTTGCAGCAGCGGCTCGCAGGGGTTAGAATCCGCTCGACGGACGAATTCGGCATCGGTGTCGATGCCAAAGAGGCCGTCTCGTTCGCGATTCTGGCGTATGCCACGATCAAGGGCGTTGCCAACAACATTCCCCGCGTCACGGGGGCGGACGAACCGGTTGTTTTGGGAAAGATCGTGCCGGGCCGATGACAACACACAAGCGCCCGGGGGTCCCCAACGCGGACCATAGCGTTGGGGAGCCCCTGCCAACTACCGAGAAGCGCAACCCGAGAAGCGCCAAAATCGATACCCTGCCCACGCTGGAAATCGTCGACCTCATCAACGCGGAAGATCGGACGGTGCCGCAGGCGGTGGGCTCGCAGCGTGAGAGTATCGCCGCCGCGATTGACCTGATTGTAGATTGCTTCCGCGCGGGCGGCCGGCTCTTCTACATTGGCGCGGGTACAAGCGGCCGGCTGGGCGTCCTCGACGCTTCCGAGTGTCCGCCCACGTTCGGCGTTCCGCGCACCTTGGTCCAGGGCATCATCGCCGGCGGCCGCCAGGCCCTCGTCCGCTCCATCGAAGGGGCCGAGGATTGCCCGGACGACGGCGCCAGGGCCGTGGATGAAAAGCGTGTCAAGCCGCGGGACGTGGTCGTGGGATTGGCCGCCTGTGGCATGACCCCTTTCGTGCGCGGCGCCCTGCAACGGGCCCGGCAGATCGGGGCGGCAACGGTCTTCGTGACCTGTGCGCCGGAGGCGGTGAAGTCCCTTCCGGCCGACATCGTCATCAATCCGGTCGTCGGCCCGGAAGTCATCACCGGCTCGACGCGCATGAAGGCGGGCACGGCCACCAAGCTGGTGCTCAACACGCTCACGACCACGGCCATGATCAAACTCGGCAAGGTCTATGGCAACCTCATGGTCGATTTGCGGGCCGTCAACGACAAGCTTCGCGACCGGTCCGTTCGGATCGTCATGGAACTGACCGGCCTGTCGCGCCGGCCGGCCCAGGCCCTGCTCAAACGGGCCAATGGGCAACTCAAGGCCGCCGTCGTCATGCACTTTGGGCGCGTGGACCTGGACCGGGCGCTGACGATCCTGGAAAGGAACGACCAGATTCTGCGGCGGGCGATGGTGGACGCCGGGGAGACGGCATGATGGCAGCGGATACACGATCATGCGCCCGTATGCCGTTGATGGCGCTTGTCACGCTGATGGTTTCGTCGGCAACCTGCGCGGCGCCGGCGCAGGACTCTGTCCGTTTCGACGATTTCATCGGCTCATTTCCGGTTGCCGTGCAGGCCCGTGCCCGTGCGGTCTGGGAGGCGCTGGAATCTCCCGAGACGGCCGGGGATTCCCGAACGACCGAGGTCGCCGGGGAGGATGTTTCCGATGACGATCTGCTCGCCTCCGTCGGCGGCGCGAAAAAGGACGCCGTGCTGGCGCAGTTGAAAGAGTTGCGAGCGCAGTGGCTCGCCGCCCGCGCCAAGCGAAGTGACCTCGTGCAGGCCACGGCCCGCTGGACATCGTTTGCCGAACGCATGGAAGGCCGTGACGACATGGGGCCTGTGTATCTCCGCGCCCTGCGCGTGGTACGTGAGCACGAGGCTCTACTCCAGCGAGCCGAGGCGCACACTGCCGCCCTGGAAAAGGAGATTCAGTCCCGTCGCGTCGAAATCGCCCTCGATGCAGTCTCGCACAATTTCACCGCGCGGGACTGGCTCGTAATCATCGCGTACCTCGTCCTGACGACCGTGCTGGGCGGGCTGCTGGCCAGCAAGCAGGCGTCGATGAAGGACTTCTTTCTCGGCGGCCGCAAGCTGCCCTGGCCGGCCGTTTGCGGCTCCATCGTCGCCACCGAGCTGTCGGCCGCGACCTTTCTCATCGTCCCGGCCCTGGTCTTCTCCGCCGGCGGCGACATGACCTACATTCAGCTGGCTCTCGGGACCATCCTGGCCCGCTTCATCATCGGCTACTTCTTCGTCCCCGCCTATTACGAGCGCGAGATCTACTCGCCGTACGAGTACATGGGCCGGCAGTTGGGCCCGCGTGTCAAGAACATCACCACGGGCCTGTTCATGATGGGCGGCATCCTCGCCCAGGGCGCCCGCGTCTACATCGCGGCCCAAGCCCTTCAGGTCGTCACCGGCACTGATGTCGCCACTTCCATCGTCATCATCGGCGCCGTCTCCATCGGCTGGACCATCATGGGCGGGATCACGACCGTTGTGTGGACTGACGCGATTCAGTTCCTGCTCTTCGTTATCGGGGCCATTGCCGCCGTGGCCTTCGCCGCGACCACCGTCGACGGCGGTCTGGCCGCCATCGTCTCCGAGGCCCATCACGCCGGCAAGTTCAGGGTTCTCAACCTCAATCTCAATACCCATGAAGCGTACACGCTGTGGTGCGGACTGATCGGCTTCAGCTTCCTGACCCTGGCCTCCCATGGCACCGACCAACTGCTGGTACAGCGCATGTTCACCTGCAAGGGTCCAAGGCACGCGCGCAAGGCCATCGTCTGGTCCAGCCTGTCGCAGGTGTTGACCTTTCTGCTGCTGTTCGTCGGGGCCGCTGTCTTCGTCTATTACCGGCACGTCCCGCTGACGGTGCCCGAGCGGGTCGTGGTCGATGCCGACTCCATGAAAGTCTTCGCCGTCTACATCGTCGACGTGATGCCGCCGCTGCTTTCGGGGCTGCTCATGGCCGCCATCTTTGCCGCCGCCATCTCCACACTCGACTCGCTCCTGGCGGCCCTGTCCCAGTCCACCATCTCCATCCTCTACCAGCCGTTCCTCAGGCCCCGGGCTTCCGACCGCCATTACGTCAGGGCTTCGCGCGTCATCGTCTTGCTCTGGGGCGTGCTGCTGACCGCCTTTGCCATCTACTGCGACGTCATCGCCCGCTCGTACGCCGACCTGATTCAGTTCGCCCTGGCCATGGCGGCCTACACCTACGGCGGCCTGCTGGGCGTGTTCCTGCTGGCCTTCCTGCCGACGCGGCGCGACGACCTGGGCCTGCTGTGGGGCGTCCCCCTGTCCATGCTGACGGTCTTCGCCCTGAGCTGGCATCAGGCGGTCCCGCAGTGGATTGTCGTGGTGGCCTCGGCGCTTCTGATGGTCCAGGCCTTTCGCCGGCTCCGGCAACAGCCCGAAAAGATCCTCTA
>CAYFUB010000244.1:0-9550 GCA_964346195.1 uncultured Pirellulales bacterium | reverse complement strand
GCCGTAAAATTCAGGTCTGAAAGCCCGGGCACCTTCTGATGGTCCAGACCGTACTGAATGGTCTGACGAACCAGCGAAAGAAGCTGCTGTTTGTCCTCGGCCGTGAGCGCGCCCTGGCTTGCGGTCGGTGCAGGCAGAGAGGCATTACCCCATTTCCCTCGAAAAGCAACCGCCAGGTAGCTTACCGAGTTCGAGTAATCGCCGGTGAGCTCGCCTGACGTGGTGTATCGCACGATTTCGGCCTGCGTGCCTTCGCTCAGGGTTGCCAGCAGGACCGCCACGGGCACACAGCCACAGATGGTCGCGCGCGTCCTGTCCCGGTAATTGAGCAGACCCTCGACATCGAGCCTTTGAATGAACTCGCAAGCGCCCATGTCCAGCTTCCTGATGCCCGCCGGGATATCCTGCGTAAACCGCACATACTGATACCGTGGTCCATGATGGGTGAAGTCGGAGCTGGCCACGACCAGCGTATCGCCGTCCAGCAGGCCGGCCAGAATCTCGCCGGCTTTCACCACCGTCTCGTACGAGCACTGTCCCGCCACAATCGGCACGAGTTGGAAATCTCCGAGCTTGTATTGGAGCAGGGGAACTTCAATTTGCACGCTGTGCTCCTGCTGCTCGGCCGCCGGCACATGCTGGAATTGCGGATACTTCAGCAGTTCCCCGATGAACTGCGTATCCAGAGGAACCTGGCCGAGCGGTGTCTCATAGTGCGTGGCACGCGGCACACTGAACATGTCCTCCATCGGCAGACGATGAGTCGGCCCAATCACCACGACGCGTCCGTAGCTCCTGCCGAGCGACTTGACGCCGCAGGCGGCGGTCCGGCCGGAGTATTCATAGCCCGCGTGCGGCAGAACCAATCCGATGATGTCCTCTCTGGCCTCAACGTCCGCCTCTTGAAAGTACTTCTCAAGGTCCGCTCGCAGCAGGGCCGGGTCGGCCTTGTACCACGTGCCCGCCAGTGCGGACTTCAGCACGTCCTTTCGTACGACGGTAGTATCGCTAACCGCTTGCGTCGGCTCGGCAGTGGGCGCCTTCATCAAGCGAAAGATGGTTGTGCCGACGACGGCCGCCAGCGCGACACATAACACAACTATAACTGCGATTCTCTTGGTCATCCGATTACTCATTTCAACCGCTCCACGTGGACTGCTTGCCTATATCCGCCATCGGCACGATTTGGCCCGGATATTTCCGTGCCCGAAGGGCCCATACGATCCGGCGGGGAGAGCTCTTCCTGCTTACCCAGCACAAGCCCGTGCAGACCACGGACGCCACGCCGACAACGCCCCGCATGAATCTTCTTCGCGTCACTTCCATATTCCGTAAATCTCCTTTCCGCAATCGGGGCAACGCCCGTCCTTCAACCGGTTCTGCAGAACGGTATAGCCGACTCGATGAATGAGCAGCCTGCGGCAGCCGGGGCAATAGGTGTTCTCGCCTTTCTCGGTCTGCCGGTTCCCGATATAGACGTGTTCCAGGCCCTCGCTCATCGCGATGGCACGGGCCTCCTCCAGTGTCTGCAACGAGGTGGGCGGCAGGTGCCTCATCTTGTACATCGGCGAAAAGCCGCTGAAATGGAGCGGCGTCTCGCTGCCCAGGTTCGCTTTCACCCACTGCGACAGGGCCCGTATCTCCTCGGGCTTGTCGTTGAGCGTGGGAATCACCAGATTGACCACCTCGACCAGCACGCCCATCGACTTGCCGACCACCAGGGCGTGCTGAACGGGCTGGAGCGTGGCGGCGCAGACGTCCCGGTAGAAGGCCTCCGACATCGACTTCAGATCGATCCGCACGACATCAACGTATTGCAGCAGTGCCCGCCACGACGTCTCATTGATGTAGCCGGCGGTCACCAGCACGTTACGGATGCCGGCCTCCCGGGCCAGCTTCGCCGTATCGTAGGTGTACTCGTAATAGACGACGGGCTCCGTGTACGTATAGGCGATGGACGGGCACTGGTACTGCTTCGCCAGGGCAACGACCTTCTCGGGCGAACACGAGAAGGCCCGGCTGTCCTCCGGGTTCGCCTGCGAAATCTGCCAGTTCTGGCAGTTCTTGCAGTGGAGATTGCACCCGACGGTGGCGATGGAAAGGATCGGTGTGCCGGGCAGGAAATGGAACACCGGCTTCTTCTCCACCGGGTCGATGCTCGCCGAGCAGGGGTAGCCGTAGACCACGGTTCGCAATACACCGTCGAGGTTGATGCGCACCCGGCACTCGCCGCTCTGACCCGGCGCGATCAGGCACATCTTCGGGCACAACTCACACTGAACTCTCACGCGAAGCCCCCGGTTCGACTCTACCTGCGACTGCCAATACGCCCAACACGACCGCACCGCCATTATACCAAAGGCAGTACGATCTTCGAATAGTATCACCGTTGGAAAGGTACGCCGCGTCCCATTTTCCTGGTGCGATCGGAATACGGTGGCAGGGTCGCCGGCGGCCTGGAGAAGCTATGCACGGCCACGATCTGTCATGTCGAGTCCCGAAGCCGCTTCGCGGCGGGTGTCGGAAATGAAGACATCGGCATCTCTTGTCATCCTGAGCGCAGCGAAGGATCTGGCCGGCGAACAAGGTGCACCCGTCGCACTCGCCGTTGGCTTCCCGGTCATAGGCCAGTGCTTCACTTCGTTCAGCATGACAGGTGTGGGTACGCCTACTTCATTAGAAGCGCAGCGCAGTCGAGGGGCCCCCCAAACGCGCAGTAATGCGTTTGGCGACCCCGAGACATCAGGCTGCGAATTTGGCGTGTCGCTCCTTCGCGGCCAGATTCCTCCACCGGGGCTTTCGGCCTCCCGTCGGAATGACAGGAGCGGGGATGAACCGGAATCCGCCAACGAATGCCGGCCGTACCGCATTTTCCTGGTGTTGAGGCTTGATATTCCACTCTCGGTCTGTGACGGATATAATCGTGAGCATGGAGAACGCAACGCTGAGTGCGGTTTTCGAGCAGATGGCCGACGTGATGGAGATTCTCGGCGAAGACCGGTTCCGCGTCAACAGCTACCGCAAGGTCGCCCGGATTATCGCGGAGTTGCCGGCCGATGCCGGGGTCCTGCTCGAAACGGGGCGGCTCGCCGAGACACCCGGCATTGGCAAATCGACCCTGGCCAAGATCGAGGAGTTCGTCAAGACCGGCCACATCAAGGCACACGGCGAGTTGTTGGCCCGAATTCCCCCCTCGCTGCTGGAGTTGCTGAATATCCCGGGCGTCGGCCCGAAAAGCGTCAAGACCCTGTACCAGGACCTCCACATCACGAGCATCCCGGAGTTGAAGCAGGCACTCGCGGGCGGTCTTGTCGAGACGTTGCCCGGCTTCGGCCAGAAGAAGGCTGCGGCCATCGGTCGCGGCATCGAGTTCCTCCAAAAGGCCACCGGCCGCATCCGCCTCGACCAGGCAATAGCGGCCGCCCAAGTCGTGACGGCTTACCTGCGGGAACTGCCCGGTGTCGACCGAATCCAGCCGGCCGGCTCGGTGCGCCGGTGGGCGGAGACCGTCGGCGACGTGGATATCCTCGTCTGTAGTGTACCGGTAAGGGCCGTAGCGAGGGCGTCCCGCCCTTGGAAGAACAAGACAAGGCCAGGATGGCCTCGCCACGAAACGCCTCACGGCGTCACTACGAACGAGCAAACACCCGAGCAGATCATTGAATCGTTTACGAATGCACCGTTCGTGGAGCGCATCCTGGGCGCCGGAGGAACGAAGGGCTCGGCAATTATTCGCACGGAGACCACGCCCGTCCAAGTCGATGTGCGCGTTGTGCCGGCCGAGAGCTTCGGCGCCGCCGCCCAGTACTTCACCGGCTCCAAGGCACACAACGTCCGCCTCCGTGAAATCGCCATCAAGGCCAAACTCAAACTCAATGAGTACGGCCTGTTCAAGGGTGAAAAGCGGGTTGCCGGCGCCGCTGAGGAGGAGATCTACAAGAGGCTCGGGCTCGACTTCATCGACCCCCTCCTGCGCGAGGACCGGGGCGAGGTCGAGGCCGCCAGGCAGCACGCCCTGCCCAGGCTCGTCCGGCTCGAAGACGTCCGGGGCGACTTCCACGCCCACACAAATGCCACCGACGGCAGCGCCACGATTGAGGAAATGGTTCGGGCCGCCAGGGAGCTAGGCTACGAGTTTCTCTGCATCACGGACCACTCGCAATCCACCGTGATCGCCAACGGGCAATCACCGCAGCGCCTGGCGAAGCAGATCAAGGAAATTCACAAGGCCAACGCGAGGCTGAAGGGCATCACCCTCTTGGCCGGGGCTGAAGTGGACATCCTGGCCGGCGGAGCGCTTGATTTCGAGGATGAGCTATTGGCCGACCTGGATTACGTCGTTGCCTCTATCCATTCGGCACTGGGCAGCGCCCGCGAGCGCGTCACCACGCGCACGCTCAAAGCGATGGACAATCCGTACGTCACCTGCATCGGCCATCCGACCGGGCGGGTCATCGGCCAGCGGGAGGCTATGGACCTCGACATGCCCGCCGTCATCGAGCACGCGGCCCGGACCCAGACGGCCCTCGAAGTCAATGCCGACCCCTCCCGGCTCGACCTGAAGGACATCCATTGCAGGATGGCTGTGGAGGCCGGCGTCAAACTGGCCATCGGGACGGACGCCCACAGCACGGGCAGTTTGAGCCTGATGCTTTTCGGCGTCGCCACCGCCGCCCGGGGCTGGGCCACCAAAGCCGACGTCGTGAACGCCCTGCCGGTCACCAGGCTCAAGGCGTGGCTCAAGACCAAGAGACCACGGTAGGCCGTGGGTAATACCGATTACGATCAAAATCCATCTCCGGGTGGCATCGTCAAGCGCAGCTTGGCGATGGCGTCACGCGCACGCGCAGGAACCATCGCCAAGACCTTCGGTCTTGACGGGGACCCCAAACGCGATAGATTGCGTTTGGGAACCCACGCTGCCACCCAGTACTCATGCCCAGTTACGGACAATCCAATCGTAATCGGCATAGGATGTTACTTTATGGGACCCGCGGGCGTCAGCGAGTCCGCTCCTCGCCACTGGGACAGGAATTCTTCGCACGCAGCTAAATGCCGATTCCCTTCGTGCCGAAGAACGGTACGGTGTAAGTGCATTGATACGGGAATCATACTATGGCAAAAAGCAAGAGCGTACTGACCACCGGCGACGTCGCGAAAATCTGCAACGTGGCGCCGCGGACGGTTTCCAAGTGGTTCGATTCCGGCCAGCTCAAGGGCTATCGCATCCCGGGCAGCAAGGACCGGCGCATCCCATTGAGCGAGCTCATCCGCTTCATGAAGGCACACAACATGCCCATGGAGGCCGTGCCGGTGGGCAAGCTTAGAGTGCTGGTCGTCGACGGCGGCGGCCACCCGGCGCCGGAGCTGATGGACGCCCTGACGGTCCGAGGCGGCTACGAGGTTCAGGTCGCGCAGGGCGGCTTCGAGGCCGGCGCCGTCACGCAGAAATTCTCCCCTCACGTAATTCTAATCAATCTGCTGACCAACGGTATCGACGCGCACGGCTTGTGCACGAGCATCCGCACCAGCGAGGAGTTCGGAACCGTCAAAATCCTTGCTCTGGCCAACCACTTGAGCGACCAGGAGGCGACCGCGCTGCTTCAGAAAGGTTTCGACGGCTACGTCTCCAATCCTTCCGATGCCACCGAGGTCGTCAAGAGAATCGAAGAAGCCACGGCCATCATCTATTAGTTGGCGCCGTCGGCGCCACAAGAGGATTGGAGAAGCCACCACTTGGGGATCCGGGATATACCCTCCCGGTGTCGGAATTGTGGAGGTGGTGCCTGCTACTGCGTCACGGCACGATAACCGCCTGACGAGCGGCACCTTCGGGTCAGTAATCCTTGTACTTCCGCAGCCACTGGGGCCAGTCGCTCGGGGCCACGCCGCCGGCCTTCGTCCAGGGACCGTTGATTTCATACCGAGCATGCCACCTCAGCGTCCATAGTTCCTTGAGCCCCACATGACGGACCGACCAGTCCGTGAATGCGAGGTTGACCCAGCCATGATGGCGGTCGATACAGAACTGATTCATCTCGTCCGCCGTGCCTTTATTGCCCCACCCGAAGTCAAAAGGCATTTGCACGGGAATATCGGTCTGTTGCGGCCACGCATCGTGCCAGGTGTTATCGCCAAACAGGGGAATCTCATTAGGGTTTTGCAGTCCCTGTGCGCTCTTCCAGAAATTCTCCGGTGGCCGATTCCCCCCCCGACCCTTCGGACTATAATTGGTCCAGTTATTGATGCTGTAGCTGCCTTCGAAAGTCTTCGTCGCTCCCTCGTCAGGGGCCGGATGCCGGTTGGCGACGCCCTCCCGATACCATGCCTTGAACGTGCCCCAATCGGCATCACCCAGGACGATGCGTGTGGCCGTCGGACAAAACTTCAACTGCTCGTCCTTGTAGTAGGGCCGGAGCGCGTTCATCCACAAGCCATACGCTTCGGGTCGTCCGGTATTCTGCGGGTGCTGCAAGTATCCCCATCCTTCGTTGAAGTAGCCGGCGTTGCCATCCGTGTAGAGCTTGAACAGAAAGCCCCAGCTCCTCAGCCGGGACATGCAGGCGACGGATTGGGCCTGTTTCTTGACGCGGCTCAAAGCGGGCATCAGGATGGACATCAGCAGTGCAATAATGGCAATGACGACCAACAGCTCGATGAGTGTAAACCCTTTGCGTCTGGTCATGATGAAACCTCTTCCTTTGGCTATTGTCGACAAATCCCACGATCTGTCTGGTGTCTGTATTCTACCAGACGCAGGCCGCGGGTGCAAGATTGAACCATCGTGTGCCGTCCCCCCTACTTGGCCCGTTTTTGCAGCATGTGGGCCTGGAGCCGGATCAAGGATCTGGTGCTGATCGTCCGCGCGGACAAGTCGCCCAGAATCACGCCGTACTTGTCGTCCGAGATCTTCCAGTGCATGATGATGGTGTAGTGGTCGTCCAGATCGACGTGGTCACCGTAATAGACCACTTCCCGGCCCTGTGCGATCAAATCATCGCGGAACCGGGCCAGGTTACTGAGAATCTGACCCCGGCCGGCACTCTCGCCGCGCAGGGTATATTCCAGGAACAGCTTGCTGTCCTCCAGCATCTGCCGGCCGACGGCGTCGCGGCCGCCGAAGAAACTGCCGATAACGAGCAGGGCGACAATGATAGCCGCGGCCGCCGCCATCCGGCTGATCCGTAAATCGATGATGATATTGATCGTGTCCAGGCGGTGTGGAACCAGCCGGTGGGGTATCCGGTTCTTGACCTCCTCACGCAGCCCCGGCCTGGCACGCTCAATGCCGTGCTCGGCCAACGCCCTTAAGAGGTCTTCTATTTTATGGGTTCCCATGACGATTCCATGCCTCCCATTTTCCGGGAAACGACGCTTTACTCGTTCGTCACTTCCTTTCTCAAGGCCTCCAGACCCCGATTCAGGCGGCTCTTGAGCGTTCCCTGGCGAACGCCGGCCGCGTCGGCGGCCTCCGAAATCGTCAACTGCTCGATGTAGTGCAACACAATCGCCTGCTTGAGCTTCCAAGGCAGGCGCGCGACCGCCTCCTGCACATGGTCAAGTTGCTCCCGGTCACCGGCCCGCTGCGAGCCGTCCACGCCGCCTACCGGGGGCTCGACCTCATCCAGACCGGCGGGCTCTTTGCCCTTGCACCGGCGCCGGTGCAGCCGGGAGACATTGCCCGCGATGCGAAAGAGCCAGCCGTTCAAGGCCTTGCCGTCGCGCAGTTGGCCGATGTGATACCAAGCCCGCAGGAACGTCTCCTGCGTCAGATCCTCGCTGATCTGGCGGTCGTGGCCCAAAGCACGCATGAACAAGTAGATCCGCTCGTAATAATCGTCGACGAGTTCCTGGGCCGCCGTTCGTTCACCGTGCCGGAGCCGGCCTGCCAGCGCTGCATGGTCCTGTGCCAACATTCGACCTGCGTCCCCTGTCGTGGTAGATCGCAAGCGGGATCCTGATCCCCGCCCGACGGCGGCCTGTTTGCTGGTCAGATGCGCCGACCCGTCGTTCTGTTCGGTTGCCTGGGCGTTTTCTTGCATTTTCTCCACCCCAAAGGGTATGCTACCAGTATACCCGAACCGGCCGCCCGACTCAATATGCGAACGCACCGGGTCCTACGAGGGTCGTGCCATGGTGGATCGTCAGCCGACCGAACCGCAGGGCCGTGAGGTTCATATAACTTATTATTATGACTGACCTTAGCTCATTCAGCGACAACGTAGGAAAGCTCTGGGACCAGGTGAATCCCTGCGTCCTGTGTCCGCGGAATTGCCGGGTGAGCCGCAGCCAAGGTCAGATCGGCTTTTGCGGCATAAGCGATGAGCCGGTCGTCAGCTCGGTCACACCCCATTTCGGCGAGGAAAGCGTTTTGGTCGGCCCAGGCGGCTCCGGCACGATCTTCTTCGCCGGCTGTAACTTACGTTGCGTTTTTTGCCAGAACTACGACATCAGCCACGGACGGGCCGGCCACCGAACGAGCATCGAGCAGTTGGCCCGCCACATGCTGGACCTCCAGCGGATGGGCTGTTCCAACATCAATCTGGTGACGCCGACCCACGTAGCCGCCCCTATCGCCGCGGCCCTCGAACTGGCCCGAGACGATGGTCTGACGCTCCCGACCGTCTATAATTCCGGAGGTTACGATTCGGTCGAAACGCTGCAACTGCTGGAAGGTCTGATCGACATCTACATGCCGGACATGAAATACGCCGACGCGAAAGTGGCCGAGGAACTCTCCGGCGCCAAGGACTACCCGCAAGTGAACTTCGCCGCCGTCAAAGAGATGCACCGCCAGGTGGGTAATCTCCAGGTCGAGAACGGCCTGGCCACGCGCGGCCTGCTGGTCCGCCATCTGGTGCTGCCCAATAATCTCGCCGGCAGCCTCGAAGTCATCGACTTTCTGGCCGACGAGATCAGTCCGCACACCACCGTCAACGTCATGGACCAGTACCGCCCCTGCTACCAGGCCCATCTGCATCCCGAAATCAACCGTCGCCCCACGCGCGACGAACTCTCCGCCCCCCGCCGATACGCCCTGGGCAAAGGCCTCAACTTGCTATGAAAGGGGCGGTCGAAACTCTCGAAGTAGTGGACTGCACAGCGAATCGAGCAGCCCTCGCGCATCGCTCTGTCCTGCGTGCCCGAACCAACTGGCGATGCGCTGGCGGAGATTCCCGGGGGGATTGCCTTCCCAGGTTCGCAGACGCCTTCGAAACCGCCGGACGTTCTCCCCCGTCAAACGGCGATGCGACCGATACGCGACCTGCCCGAGGAACCTGCTGCCGACCCGGGAAGGATAGACGTGGACCCGCCGCGAATGGAGCTTCAGCCGATACGATTCCAGAAACCGCGACACGTCGTTACGCCATTTCTGAAGCTGGCGTTTAGAGTCCGAGAACAAGGCGAAGTCATCAACATACCGCAGGTAAGCCGGGTGCACGTCATGTTTGTAGGTAGATTCGGCGAAGACCCTCTGGAACTGTCATTTCGACCGGAGGCCGAAGGCCGGAGCGGAGAAATCTGGCTATGGACAAGAGGCACCTTCCCT
>CAYFUB010000243.1:0-12203 GCA_964346195.1 uncultured Pirellulales bacterium | reverse complement strand
CTGACCAACAAGGACCCGCAGGGCGAGTACGAGGACTGGATCGAGCTCTACAACGCCAGTGAAGAGGCGACCGACCTCGGCGGCATGTACCTAACGGACGATCCGTGCGAGCCCACGCGCTGGCGGATTCCGATGGGCAATCCAGCCGCGACCACCGTCCCGCCCGGCAGATATCTGCTAATCTGGGCCGACAACGACCCCGGCGCCGCGGGCCTGCACGCGGCGTTCGAGCTCAATGAAGACGGCGAGGACGTTGCCCTGTTCGACACCGATGGTAAGACCCTCATCGACCATATTCGTTTCGACGGCCAGGTTCCCGATGTCTCGTTCGGCCGCGAGCCCGACGGGGCGACGACCCTGGTGACGTTGTCACCGACCCCGGGCACGTCGAACAACGGCGCCTTCCTGGCGGTCGTCGCGGATACGAAATTCACCCATGACCGCGGATTCTACACGGAGCCCTTCGAGGTTGCGATCACGACCGCCACGGAAGAGGCGATCATACGCTATACGCTGGACGGGAGCACGCCCACGCCGTCGCACGGCATAACCTACACGGGGCCGATCCGAATCACTGCGACCACGCTCCTGCGCGCGATGGCCTTCAAGCCCGGCTGGAAGGCCACGAACGTGGACACGCACACCTATATCTTTCTCGACGGCGTGATCGGCCAGGCCACCGACCCGGCGGCCGGCGCCCAGGTGACGCCGCCGGGCTGTCCCGCGTCCTGGGGCTCGGCGGCCGGCGATTACCAGATGGACCCGGATGTCGTCGGGCAAGGCGGCCGGGACATCTTCGGCGGGCTTTATGCGAACTCCATCCGTGACGACCTGAAGGCCGTGCCGACCGTTTCGCTGGTGATGGACAAGGACGACTGGTTCGGCAGCCGGGGCATCTACATCAACAAATCGCAGGACGGCACGGAGAGAGTTGCATCTCTGGAGTATATCGATCCCGTCAACGGCCGGGACACTCAAGCCAACTGTGCCATCGCCATGCAGGGCGGCGTCAGCGGCGGGGGAACCAGCCTGCAGCGGTGGAAGTCTTTCAAGCTGTCGATGCGCCCGCGCTTCAAGACCCGCACGGACGACGGCCTGCCCACGGGCGGCTCGACGAAACTCGAGTTCCGCCTGTTCCCGGACTCGCCCGTGAAACGTCACAATACGGTCGTCCTCGATGCGGTCCTGAACCACTCGTGGCTGCACAGCGGCCAGCACCGCGACGTGATGTACATTCAGGACCAGTACGTGGCGGACCTGCACAACGTCATGGGCGGGTACTCCCCGCACGGGGCCTACGCCCACCTGTACATCAACGGGCTCTATTGGGGCATGTACTACATACACGAGCGGCCGGACCACGCCTGGGCGGCCGAGGTCTTCGGCGGCGACGCGGACGAGTACGACGCCATCAAACATAGCGCCGGCGGTGTTATCAATAACGGTATCGGCGGCAGCGCCACGGCGAACTTCAACGCGATGGTCAGTGCGGCCAACGCGGTCCGCTCCGACCCGGCCAACCTCGCGAAATACGAGAGTCTGTGCCGGCTGCTCGACGTGGACAGCTTCATCACCTACCTGCTGGCAAACTGGTTCACCGACAATGGCGACTGGCCGAGCAAGAACTGGTACGCCACGCATCGCAACGCGCCTGACGGCACGTGGCGCTTCCACTCCTGGGACGCCGAGCACACCGTCGAAAACAACGGCAACAGAGCGATGGGCCAGAGCCCCTCGGGCATCCACGCCAAGCTGGCCGCCAGCGCCGAATATCGCCTGAGATTCGCGGATATTGCTCATCGGGCGTTCTTCAATGCCGGCCCGCTCACCCATCCCGCCGCCAGCGACCTCTACCGATTCAGGATGAACCAGATCGACCGTGCCATCGTAGGCGAATCCGCCCGCTGGGGCGACAACCGGCAAAGCTCGCCCCACACCCGGCTGGACTGGTTGAACACCCAGAACGCCAGGCTGACCGGCTTCATTCCCGGCCGGACGGATTATGTTCTCAACTGGCTCAAGGACGCCAACCTGTATCCGAGCGTCGATTCCCCCGAGTTCCGCGTCAACGGTCTGCCGCGTCCCGGCGGACAAATAGCCGCGACGGACATGCTCCTGCTGGGGCCGGTGCCCGCCCTCGTCTATTACACGACCGACGGCGCCGACCCGCGTCTGCCCGGCGGCGCCGTCAATACGGCGCACACACGGGTTGCCACGGGGCCCGTGACCCTGACTCACAGTGCCCGCGTGAAGGCCCGCGCCCTGGCCGGCACGACCTGGAGCGCGTTGAACGAGGCGGTCTTTGCGGTCGGGCCGGTGGCGGAGGGTCTGCGGCTCAGCGAGATCATGTACCATCCGGCCGACAGTGGTAGTCCCGCCGACCCGAACACCGAATACGTCGAGCTGACCAACATCGGGGCCGAGACCGTCAATCTGAGCCTGGTGAGCTTCACCGACGGCATCGGCTTCACCTTCCCCGTCTTCGAGCTGGCCCCCGGCGGCTATTGTCTCGTCGTCAAGGACCGGCCGGCCTTCGAAAGCAAGTACGCGCCGGGTCTGCCCGTTGCCGGACAATACACCGGCAGCCTGAGCAACGGCGGCGAGCGAATTGAGCTGCGGGACGCTCTGGGCAAGGTCATCCACGAATTCCACTTCGAGGACAAGTGGTACCACACGACCGACGGCCGGGGCTTCTCGCTCACCGTGAGGGACCCGGCGACCGCCGACCCGAACGCTCTCGGCGACAAGGCCCTCTGGCGCCCGAGCGCCCGGCCCGGCGGCTCCCCCGGTACCGCGGATTGATTCGATTATTGACTCATACGGATCATGATTAATATCTCGCCGCTCGGAGATTGAGAAGATGCGTCACCTGAACTCGATGTGGATCATCATAATCGTGAGTCTGGTACCTGTTTTCGTACTCTTGGCAGCGTCTTTGCTTGTCATGCTTCGTACGGTCTTCCGGTAGCAGGGAGATCTGATGGGGGTAGCCGCCGACTATCGGCGCACGCGACCCGTGAAGACGGCGCCCATGCCCCCGGACAGAACGGCTATCATGAAAAGAGACGCTGAGAACCGCTTCACACTCCCTGACGGTGGTCATAAAGCCGACCCTAAGAGCACCTTTCGTTGCACGGGGCAGACCAGCAACCTGGCATTGTTCCTGTTGGCAGTGTGGGCGTCCCGGACGGGAATCTTGCGTGCGGCGGGGGTGACGGAGAGTAACCGCGTTCCGGTGACAGACGGTATTGTCACGCGATGCCGGTCCTACCCGCGCCTGGCAACGGTAAAACCGCGCATTGAACGTGAGGATGTCCGGGCCAGCCAACAGCGGCTGGCTGTCCCTGTTACCAACGAAGGGAAGTGAATTGGTGGATCGAACATGCGAGGACACGTTCTTTTTCATGGATATACGTGGGGTCGTACTTGCACCCTGCGCTGTTGCCGGGCCACGCCGTCCCGTTTGGCGAAATCGGCTTGACTGTTGGAATGAGCGTCGTACCATCTACCTATATATATTGTGTTCTGAGGGTAAGCAGTGGCGTTAACGTGAGTATCCATTTCCAGGAAAGGGGGAAAGTGCCATGACAACATTCATTATGACGGGGAGATACTCGGCGGAAGCGGTCAAACAGATAAGCGCCGAGCGCACCACGCAAGGGATCGAGATCATCGAGCGGTGCGGCGGAAAACTCGTGGCCGCGTACGCCACAATGGGGGAAACCGACCTGTTGCTTATCGTGGAGTTTCCCGGCGCAAGTGAGGCGATAAAGGCTTCTATCGCGTTGAACAAGGCGCTGGGGATTACCTTCGCCACCGCGCCTGCTCTCCGCGTTGAGGACTTCGATAAGCTGGTCGGAGCCAAGGCGTAGAGGTTTCGCGGACCGATAACGGCGAGCGGCAAAGCCGGAGCAGTCGTGCGAGCGTCCGGTCCAGCTTCGGGCACTCTCGGCGCCCGAGAAGGCGGCCAGGCCCGGCAGGCGATTCCCGTCGGACGTGGGGGCGGGTTGCGGTTCTGTTTGGCCGCGTCGGCTGAGGGCGAACGGGACGGCGATGGTGGCAAGTACGCCGAGACCGAGGCTCCAGAGGGAGCCGAGGCCCAGGGCGCTGGGGACGTAGGCACACACGAGGGCGATGGCGGCAACGGATTGGCAATTGTCCATCAGTTTTCCATAATCAACCCTGGCATGGCTGGCCCGCAACCGCCCTGCGAGAAATGAGAGCCGGTGCAAACAGCCGGCTTGAGATTGAGGATGCCGCGACAATGTACCCGACACGAATGGCGTGAGGATAAGGCGTAGAAGGCGCAACGGCTTTACTCTACGCCATCCGTGCCTGACACCTTTCCGCGTCCCCGAAAATTTTTTTCAAAATTCCCTAATTTCTGCTTGCGTGCTGCTACGATTGTAGTAGAATCTGCTACATACGTAGTAAAAGGAGAATGCCTGATGAAACTGACCGAACCCGAATGGCTGATTATGAACGCATTGTGGGAGAGACACCCGGCACGGGCGCGTGAGGTCGCCGAGCGGCTGCCGGGAGGTGTCCGATGGGCGTATACCACGGTCAAGACGATGTTGGACCGCCTGGTGGTCAAAAGAGCGGTGCGAAAGACCAGGAGCGGCAACGCCGGTTATTACGAGCCGCTTCTTTCTCGGCGACAAGCCCGCGCGACCGCTCTCAAGATTCTCCTGGACCATGCGTTCGACGGGGCCTTCGGGCCCATGATGCACTTTCTCGTCGAGGAAGAGAGACTGTCCGCGCAGGAGCGGAAGGAACTGGTCAAAATCCTGGAAGGCAAGGTGGGGAAGAAAGGAGAGCGAAAATGATCGAGCAGGTGAACACTCTGGGACGAGCGTGGTGGGACTGGATGTGGCCGATGTTCTGGCAGGCTGGAGTCCTGATCCTCATCGTTGGGGCGATCGACGTGCTCTTGCGAAAGCGTCTTTGGCCGCAGATCAAATATGGACTATGGCTCCTGGTCATCGTGAAACTAATCCTGCCGCCGACTTTCGCATTGCCGACCGGCATCATCTTGCATGTGGGGCCGCTGGTGGGCGGAACATGGCGGGCACTGGCGCCGGAGCGCCAAACGCGGGCATCCCTTCCGTTTGAGCGGAAGCTCGACTTTGACGAACGTGGCGAGGGCATGGAGCCGCGGTCGGTTGCCGCGTTCGCGCCGCCGGCGAGCACGGGGGAACGGACGCAAGCCGTCGCCCCTACAAGGGCTGCTGCGGTACCGACCGCGCCGACGCGTCCGCGCTTTTCGTGGCAAAGTGCCTTGATGACTTTCTGGTTGACGGGCACGTTCGCGGTCGGCTTGTGGACTATCCTGCGGTTCCGGCGCGTTTGCCGGATAGCCGGGGAGGAGACGGCGGAACTGCCCGTTTCCTTTGCACAAGGGCTGGCCGGTGCAGCGGAGAAGCTGCATCTGCGACGGCTGCCCCGGGTGGTTGTCTCTCAGACCGTCCGGAGCCCCGCCGTCGTGGGACCGGTTCGGCCCGTGCTGTTGGTGCCGCGTCATGAAATCGACCATCTGTCCCGCTGCGAGATGGAGCACGTTTTTCTTCACGAGCTCGCCCACGTAAAGCGAGGAGATCTCAAGGTCCAGGCCTTCTGCATCCTCGTCCAGGTATTCTACTGGTTCAATCCGTTTGTCTGGTTCGTACAGCGCAGGCTCCAGCACCTGCGGGAAATCTGCTGCGATGCCACCGTCGCTCGGGTCCTCAAAGGGGAGGTGGCCGAGTATCGCCGGACGATTCTGGAGACGGCTTGTAAGATCCTCGCGAAGCCGCGGGATTATGGCGTCGGCCTGCTTGGACTGGTCGAGACGCGCAGCCATTTGCTGTCCCGGCTGAACTCGCTGGAGCGCATGCCGTGGCGGCATTATCGGCTCCGATTCGCCCTAACCGCTGCTGTCCTCGTTTCGATCGGTGCCTGTGTTCTGCCGATGGCACAAGGACGCGACATGACGGCCGATGTCTCCGCCGAAGTCGATGACGCGCTGCCATCCGGCACGCACGACCAAGACGCCTCGTTCATGATCCGCATCAGCGATTTTGGACGGTGGATCCATCAGTTGCGCGAGATCGTGTCCGGCGAAGTCGCCGAGATTCGACCAGGATTTTACGATGATCAGAACATGCCGGTGGTCGTGGTCCATTTTGAAGGGGCCGGGAACAAGCCTTTGGTCTTCCACCTGGAGGCGAGAGACGATTCTGCCTGGTGTGTTGACTACTTCTACATAGGTTCTTCGGATATCTTGACGCAGCAACCGATTCCCTCTCACCGCGAATGTCCGGTCGAGCAGCATTTTGTCGTCCCGCGTCTGAGGACGGCGGGCGGCAGCGGCGGTACTCTGGCCGACAGCGATCCGGTCGAAGCCGTGCGCAAGCAGGTAGATCATCTTCGCGCCATACTGAAGCGCCTGTATACGGGTGCCTACCTCCTCTCGCCGCCGGGTGAAGTCATGTGTGGTTTCGTTACGTTGGAAACGGCCGACGATGCAAGCTACCTGGCCTTTCATCTGGCCAAGCAGGGCTTGGAACACCGCGTCGATTGCATGGAGGTCACGGACAGCATATCGGGATGTACCTGGACGCCCCCAGCCTCCCAACGGCCGGATTCATCGTCCCGATCGACCGAGGCACAGTCCCCGCCGCCGACTCAATACACCATTCCCGAGGCGAATCTGCAAATACCCGAAGAGTGGCAGCCCTGTGCCGAGCGATTGCAGGCAATCTACGCGGCGGTGCAGAAACATGAGGGTGACAAAGGCGACAAGCCCAACTGGCTCTCCGACCTGGTGCCCGGTTATCTCAAGGCGGAGGACCTCATTTGGCCCGAAGACGGTCCCCAAACGGCGTACCGTACACCCGATCCCCGACTGCCGTGCAGTTTTGGCTATCAGTATTCCAGTGCCGCTCCCGGTCCCGGCGGCAAGACCTGCCGGCAGTGGAAGGACGAACAAAGGGCCCTTTGCGGCGATGCGGTCCCTCTCGTCCGCTACTACGGGGCCAACCAGCGCTGTCTGAATCTGTCCTTTGACGGACGGATCTACGTCAGCAATCTGGTGTGGGAAGGCGACCTGGATCCCGCAAGGACCCGGCTCTACGAGAGTGCTCTGGCACTCCCTGCGCCGCCGGCGCTCCCGCAAGAGAGACTCTCTGAGCGATGGGAGGAGGTCGCCGCCAACCAAGGTCTTGTGCAAGTGTTTCGAGGCGAGTACCTCCATCGCTCGAGAGGCCATGACTATCTGCGGGCGGTTGTGGAGAAGCATATCGATCGCGATGGGGCAGCCTACTGCCTCAGCAGGACGGCCGACATCGACAATTTGCTGATCACTGACAGCAAGGGCCGGCTGGTGGAGTATGCGTACAGGCGTGAATCACACGGCGCCTTCGTCCGCTACGTGTTTGGCCGCGGTCAGCTTCTCTGGGAACGGAAGATGCCCCAGCGCGAGGATGTAGAGAGATTCAACTGGAAGGTTCACGGCCTCCCGGACCTCAATTCCCGTCCCGATCCCTATTTGATTCAGCACGTTCTGCTCCAGTCCTACGATCAGGACGCGGGCGGCGAGCAGAGATTCACCGTCTATGACATCGATAACCAGGGCACGGGGGTTAGCGAATACGAAATTGCGCTCACGCTGGTCGATGAAGACGGCGTCACGTTGCCCAACGGGAGATTCAAGGCCAGGCACTTCGTGCAAGTGCAGCAGACGGCGAGCGACACATGGTACAAGAAGGGGCCCGGCAGCCGGACCGAGTACTGGGTGGACGATGAGTTCAATATCCTGCGCATCTATCGTCACCGCGAGCCCTATGAGGTCATCCTGGAGAATTATGGCGCGATTCCTCTTCCGGGGCCTGTATCCCCCGCCCCGCCCGTTGGGCCGTTTGAGATCCCCGAAGCGAACCGGCAGATTCCCGAGGCGCTAGGGCCCTGCGCCGCGAATCTTCTGGCCATCTACGCCGCCCTGAAGGAGTACGAAGCGGACCGAGGCCGGATGCCCGACTGGCTCTGTGAGCTTGTCCCTGATTACCTCGAAGACGGGGTGCTCTATTGTCCGGCCGACCCCGCGCATACGACGAGGTACTGGCGCGACCCCAACCTGCCGTGCAGCTATTGTTACGAGCTCAATCCAAGCGAGCTTCGCAGTCGGCCGCCTCTCGACAAGACGATGCGCCACTACAAGCTCGCCCAGCGGCGGCTCTTTGGCGACGTCGTCCCCATCGTTCGGTGCTTCCATCATGGGACGGTCCTGAATCTGGCGTGGCACGGCGTGCTGTACACCAGCCCGGTCTATTATGAGCGGCTGTTCATCGAGGACTACCATCACGGCATGTTGCCGCCGGGCGAGAGCCTCGACTAGGGCAGGTCGCACAGCAGTCTCAGTTCTCGTGAGGGACGAGAGGGTGTCCGGACCCGGTTTCGGGCACTCTCCCCGGCCTCCAAGGCCACCAGCTCCATATGATGCCGATTCGGGAAAATCCTCGCGCGGCATGTCATCCCTTCGACTCCACTCAGGGCAGGCTCTGAACGAAGCGTAGCGCCGTGAAGGATCTCGCCTGCGAGCGAGAGAAACCGCTCTTTCGGCGGCCAGATCCTTCGGCTTCGCCTCAGGATGACGGAATCGCGGACGCGCGAGAATTCTCCCTAATCCGTATGAGATTCCCGTTGCGTGCGAGGGCGATGGCGTGGCTCAGGCGATTTCGGGGGCAGGTTGCAGTGCTGCCTTGTCGCGTCGGCTGAGGGCGAGCAGGACGGCGATGATGGCAACTACGCCGAGTCCGAGGCTCCAGAGGGCGCCGAGGCCAAGGGCACTGGGAACGTAGGCACACGCGAGAGCGATGGCGGCGACGAAGAGACTGTAGGGCAGTTGGGTTCGCACGTGCTGCACGAGGTCGCAGGAGGTGGCGGTCGAGCTGAGGATGGTCGTGTCCGAGATGGGGCTGCAATGGTCTCCGAAGATGGCGCCGTCGAGGACGGCGCCGAGGCTGATCATGGTGGTCAAGCCGTAGGTGTCGCCGTCCAGGGCGAAAGCGATGGGAATGGCGGTCGGGATGAGGATGGCCATCGTGCCCCAGCTTGTGCCCGTGGCGAATGAGACGATGGAGGCGACAAGGAAAACCAGCGGGGGAAACCAGTACGGCGGGATCCGGTCGGCCAGCAGGCCGGTCAGGAAGCGGCCCGTCCCGAGGTCGTCGCAACAGTTTTTCAGGGACCAGGCGAGGATCAGGACCGCGGAGGGCAGCAGGGCACGCTTGAAACCGCGCCGGATGCAGCCGGGCACGACCGAGAGCGGCAGTAGGCCCGAGATTCGGCCGCAAAGAACGGCCACGACCGTGCCAAACAACGCGGCCGACATGAGCATCAGGTGGCTGTGTTCAGCGTCGCTGATGACCTCGCGCCAATAGGTCGGGGCCAGCAGCGAGCCGGCGCCGGCCAGCTTCGCCGGGCCGCCGCCGTCGAGCCACAGGCCGGTCAGGTGAAATGCGACCAGTCCGCCCAGCGGCAGCAGGGCGTTGGCCGCCTTGCCGGGCAAGCTCAGGGCCGCGACGGCCTTCGGATCGCGGTCCTGCGGGGTATCGCTGCCGTTGCGAGCGTGCTCCTCGGCCTGGCGCATGGGGCCGAAGTCCCGGCCGGCGAGAATGTGGGCGAACATGAAGGCGAGCATCAGCAGGCAGTAGAACCGGAAGCTCAGAGCGTCAAAGAACATAGCGTAGCCGGTTTTGCCCATGCCGAGCTGCCGGCTGACCCCGGCGAACAGCGCGACCTCGTAGGCGATCCACGTGCTGACAACCGCCAGTCCCGAAACGGGGGCGCTGGTCGCATCTACCAGGAATGCGAGCTTCGCGCGGCTGATGCGGAAGCGGTCGGTGATCGGCTGCATCATGCTGCCGACAATTATGGCGTTGGCATAATCGTCCACAAAGCAGACCACACCCAGGAAGGCCGTGGCCAACTGGGCCGATTTGGCGCTGCGGATGCGTTTTAGCAGCCAGGCGACGATACCCCTGAATCCACCGGAGGCCATGACGGTTTCCACCATTGTGAAGATCGGCGGGATGAATGAGAGGATGAGCAGGTTCGTTCCGTCCGATATGGTATTCCCGACATGGGCGGCGACCGCGTTGACACCGGCCAGCCAGGCGCCGATATCGGCCGGGGCTGCGGGCACGGAGCTGAGTAATGCTCCGACCACGAGCGCAAGACCAAGGCTGGCGATGACGTGGTGGGTGAGAAAGGCGGTGATGATGGCCAGCGCGGGCGGGACGACACTGTACCAGGGGGCCTGCGCGTGCGTGCCGGCCGCGTTGCCAAACCAAGCCGCCAGCCCACACACAGCCGCGAACATCGCCGCCGCCACGATTGTCTTTGTATAGCGCCTTGCTTTCAACAAACTACCGGTCCGGAGCCCTCGACTGCCTGCACTGAAACTCGAAATCGTGCCTTGTCGCATGGATTGTCACGGAAGGTACGGAGAAATCAAGCACAAAACCCGAACACAATCGAAAGGTGTGCGACTGAATTCCATGACCAGCCATGCACATGAAAGGCAACCGGGGCGAACAACCACTCGCCCTTGTCATTTCCCGCTCTCCGGCCCGATGCTTCAGCTCGTTTCGCTCAGTACCCGACCGATGAGTCTGGACGCACAAGACCGGCGATTACGGCTTGCGGATGCAGGCTCGTGCTGCATTAGGATGAGCCAATTCCTCATTCCGCGCGTTTTCCAGCACCCACGGTCCAACGAGCCGTAGCTGTAGAATGCGTCTACCGACGCGGGCGGGAGCACAGGAGACAATGTGAGCCGTCGGTTCGCGCTGAGACCGCGGCGGGGGTATGAAGATGGTGTCATGTTTTGGGGGGTGTAGAGATGAGAGCCTCGAATTGGATCGTTGCCGGAGTGTCATTATTGTCGTGTGCCGCCCTGTCGTTTTGTGCGGATGCTTCCTCAACCGGCTCGGACCTTTCCGAGCGAATTCGCACCCAGGAGGAACGATTGACGGAGATTGAGCAGGAGGCCGCCCAGGAGAGAGAACAGGTCGAGCAATGGTACGAGCGCCGGCGTACCCAACTGTCTCAGGAAACGGCCCGCCGGGCGGCGGCGCTGCGACTGACCCATCCTCTGCGGTTCCTCTGGACCGAGTTTGCGACGGTGCTCGGTAACGAGCCGTATCCGCAAGGGTACTATGAAGCTCCACACTACGCCTATCCCTTCCGTCTCGAGGCGGTCGTGCTGCGCGATGAGATGATCGAGGAATACTTCATCAGCAAGATGGCGTCGCTCCTGCTGAGCGAGGACTTCCAGGAGAAGCTGATACTGATCGTCAGCGAGTCCTGGCAGGCTCCGTTGCTGCAGGACGAATCGGCGCGACTTTTGACTTTGATGGAGAAGGTGCACGTGGAGTTGATCATGGATTTACGGCTGCTGGAGAATCAGAAGAAAGAGAAACTGGGGGCGATATCCCAACGGGAACGGGACCTGCAGGAGCAGGTTTCCAGCATCCTGAATTACCTGAGAGAGAGCGAGGGGCGGGAAACGAAGCTTGGCGTGGTCGAATCGATCGGGTACGGCCCACGGGGAGGATATTTCTGCATGGTCGAAGGGGTGAATGATTTGCTGCGGCCGGGCGATATGGTCCGAGGCGTCCGGGTTCTGAGCATTGACCCTGAAAAGGTCGAATTCTCCAAGGAGGGGACCGTATGGACACAAGCGCTCGGGGGACCGGCCCAGCCTTACTGGGATTGAGCCAATCAATCCGGCGCGATTCTCGCCGGGAACAGAAGCGCGTATCGCGCCGGGGAATCCTTGTCGACGACTTCGTCGCATGTGTGGACGCCATCGGCACACTTGCGCCTGCCGCTGCCACTTGGCATATCGAGCGGAGCGAAGCGCGGTCGAGTGGCCCCCAAACGCGAAATGATACGTTTGGGAGGGGTCCCCAAAACGAGAGCTGTGCGTCCTGGGAGACCACCCTCTCCGCTGCGGCCTTCGGCCTCCGGTCGGAATGACAAGCAGCAAGAAGGAATTAGAACCGGCCACCGAATGCCGACCGCACCCTCGAGAAGGGTGCGTGGGTGCGTGTCATGTTTGTAGGTAATACAGATATCTTGCCTAGTCTGTCATGTCGAGCGAAGCGTCAGCGCAGTCGAGACATCTGGCCGCGAAGGGAAGGTGCCTCTTGTCCATAGCC
>CAYFUB010000242.1:0-18139 GCA_964346195.1 uncultured Pirellulales bacterium | reverse complement strand
AACTTCATCGAGTGCGTCCGCACGCGCGCCAGGCCGAACGCCGACGTCGAGCAGGGCCACTATTCGGTGCTGCTGTGCCACATGGCCAACGTCTCGTATCTGACCGGCAACCGCAAACTGAGGTTCGACCCGAAAACGGAGACCTTCATCGACGCTCCCGACGCCAACCAGCACCTCAAGCGCACGTACCGGAAGCCCTGGGTCGTACCCGATGAGGTCTGACAGGCATCATCGAGACGGTGTGTGAAAAGTAGCACGGGCATCTTGCCCGTGAGTCTCACGGGCGTCCCGCCCGTGGAAAGTCAGTCACCGGCAGGGCCAAGATGGCCCTGCGACTGGGCTCCCAAAACGCGAAGGTCGCGTTTTGGGGACCCTTCATGGGCAGGATGGGTTCCCAAACGCGATGTCTCGCGTTTGGGGTCCCATGCCCATGCTACGGAAAACAAGGCTCTCACATATTCTCTGAGGATCCGGAGCAGGTCACGCTTTGCCATCGTTCTGCTGTTGCTGAGGGCAGGCCCTTGGCAACACCGCCCGCAAGATAATCAGCGTACTGCACGGGACTTCCGGGCTGCTTCGAGAACAGTGGCCAACTCGACCCCGGCGCCGTTCTTTGCCTTCGATTCATCAGCCGCGGTCATGAAGGCGAAGATTTCGATGGTCTCTTCCGGCGGCACCGGGACTGCGCCGGTCTTGAAGAACTTCACGATCTCGTCCACCAGGTGGCCGTAGCCCTCGTAACCGCCGCCGCGCACGATCCCCTTGCTACCATAAACCAGGGAACCGTAGTCGCTTTTGCCGGCGCGCAGCCCCCGAAAGGTTCCGATTCGCCCATCCTTCCAGACGCCCACCACCAGCTCATAGTCCTTCGTCTGGGCCCGCTGAACGGACTGGCACCCTGTGCCCATGATGGTGAAGAGCATCTCGACACCATGAACGCCGTACCAGTAGAGGTCGGGATGGTGCTCTTCGAGACTGCACGGACTGAAAACGTCGCAACCGAGGACTTTACCGACCTCGTCGTTGTCTCTCATCCCGATCGTGCCAGGCCCAAACCGCAGTGACGAGCTCGACCAGCAGGGAACGCCCGCCTCCTTGGCCAGCCGGAATATCTCCAGGACATCGGCGAGGCTACCCGCCATGGGCTTGTCGATGAACACGGGCTTTTTCGCGGCCAGCACCGGCCTGACCTGGGCCAGGTGCGGCCGGCCGTCCACGCTCTCCAGCAGCACGCCATCCACCTTGCGGCACAATTCCTCAATGCTGTCAACGATCTCGACCCCGAAGTCATCGCGCAACTGGGCCGTGAACTTCTGCACGCGCCCGGCCGAGGCCTCGATATCCGCCGAGCCCCCGGGGTAGCCCGCAATCACCTTGCAGCCGTAACCCTTCGCCGGGTCATTGAGCAGCTTCGTGAAGGCGATCACGTGCGAAGTATCCAGCCCGATCATGCCAATCCGAAACACCTTCTCCCCCTCCGCGCCCCAAACCGTCCCACCCACCAGACAAACCACAACGACGATCAGAAGACTTTTACGGAGCATCGTTCTACCTCCCCTGGACTCCATGCGACACGACCCAGCCACCGGCCGACCGCCGTCCCCCGGCGTCCCCGGCCGCCACAGCCGACCAGTATACCACGACCTCCCGCCAGTGACGACCTGCCCATCCTCTGCATTCGAGTCGCGAGCAACGAGAGACGCGCGATGCGGCCCCCAGCGCGCCGGGCAGATTGGCTTCGTTTTTCCGACGCGTCATCCGCATACCTCTCTCGTAAGTCCCTTTTTGAACGATACTTACCGTCACTTGGCTTCCCTGCAGATTGGCTTTGTTTTGCGCGCCAGGCTTCGCTTGTAGTGACGCCGTAAGGCGTTTCAGTAGCATGTGCGTCCCGCCCATGATTGTGGACCACGGGCAAGGTGGAGACGCCCCACGCGATATATCGCGTTTGGGGACCCATGCCCGTGCTACCTGATGCCCTCACGGGCACAGTACAAACCCGCCGGGGAAATTGGCTTTGTTTTTCCGCACGCCTGATCTGTCTGTTTGACCCATAACCCCTTTCCTGCAAACCCTTTAACGTCTTTTCGGCTCTCCGGAAATTGGCTTTGTTTTGCCCAACAAGCCTCGGGCTCCCGCCGACCGGGGCTTGGGGATGGAACAATGGAATACTGGAATGATGGAGCCCGTCGGCCGCCGACCGGGGCCGCCGGCCTTGCCCGGCCCGGAGACCTCGGCGTGTTCTGTCGATCTCACACCTTCGACTCGCCACTGCCTGCTTCCTATTACGATGCCATTCTATTCGTTGCCTGAATATCATACACGCACGCCGTCGTATGTCAAGCAAAAACCCCGTTTCTTTCCGATTTTGCGTTTCACGCTTCACGAGTGACGCCACAAAGGTAAATTCTCTTCGGACACGGATTTACACGAGATTCACACGGATTCGACGCTGTCATTCCTGCCCGGCTACGGCTCGCTTGGCCGAGACGAACGAAAGCGCCAAGCAGGCTGCGCTTCACGCTTCACGAATGACGCGACAACCCCTCTCCGCCGGCACCCCTAAGGCGATAAACGCAATCTTCCTTCCGATACAAAGCACCGCGATGGAGTGACTTATGACCACGGCACAGGACAGGCGGAAGCCTGAAAGGTAGAATGCCCCGGATCGGGGATTGCATCCCCGCACCCCGGAGATTTTCCGCTTCGGGCCAACAGCATCTTGCCTCCGGCCTCCGGCCTTGGGCCACACTTCCGTTTGTCTCCGGTCGCCCGTCACGTCCTGAGATTCCCTTTTGCTTTTCCGGCGGCTCGGCCCTACAATACGGCTACGGATGGCCGCTGTATTCTGCAAAATGGAGAGAAAGCCTTGGTCGATGCCCGGGATGTACCTGACACTGCTTCGCTCGAATTCGGCGGACACCATGAAATGGTGACCCACCAAGCAACATACTTTCTGCAATTACGCCCTGTGCCGTTAGTCGTCGTGCCTGCCAAAGCGCGTAGGAGATAGATTCTTTGAGCCTCAGGGGAGCTTTTCAGAAATATAAAAAAGTGGTCGTGATTGTTGCGATATTGACCGTGCAGTTGCTGCTGCTGCACAAGTACTTCGCGCTGTCCCGACACACATCACGCGGGGTCGAACAGACAACCGTCCGTCCGCCCAATTTTCCTGACGTTCTGGTGGCGCCCGATAATGCCGATGAGGTGCTGTACTCAGCTCCTTCCGGCTCATCCGCTCTTGCGGGCGTTTACTACATGTCTTTCCGGATTCGCGAGCCTTTTCCCGGCACTGAGTCACGCGCTGGCATCGAGGAGCACCTGCGTTCGCAAGGGTGGCGAAAGCTCATGTTCGACCTCCTGAATCCGCAGTTTCTCCAGACAGATTCCTGGAGTCCTGTGGCAGATGCAACCGGCAAAGTGGTCGCCAAGTCCATGGGTCAGAACTGGCTCAACCAAAAAGGGGAATCTGTCTGCGTGATCCACGACTATGGCCTGGCACCACAGTACGATCCCCATTGTCTACACGTCACGATCTTTTTCTATGAGCAGTACTCTTGGCCTCGCAAGTTTATTGAACTGTATCGGCAACACCACCCGACAGAATTCCCAGTTTACGAGGGAGGGTCCCCAGACGACTCTCTTGGGTGAGCGGGGACGCTCGCCCTGCTTGGCGGCGTTTTCTGTTTCCCGTGAGGGTGACGGTCGGTTATACTTCGTTGCGCCGGGCGTTCGTGGTGACGCCGGAAGGCGTCTCCTGGGCAGAGGCCGGCAACAAGTTCACAGTGTGTAGTCGCCACGGCAGGCTTGAAACTCGAGACTTCACACTTGAAGCTCTCTTTGAATCGAGGGTCGTGAGATGTTGCGACGTGGGTGTCTGTGTCTTTGGGCCGTTGTCAGCCTGCTGGCGCTGGGGCGGGCAAGTTGTGACGAACCGCCCGGTGTCGTGATCAACTATATCCCCTCGTATATGGAGGTGTACGTGGGCTCGCCGGGCATTGCCGTTCTGCCGGGCGGGCAGTATCTCGCCAAGCACGACGAGTTCGGGCCGAAGTCCACGGAGAATACGGAGGCTGTGACCCAGGTGTTTCGCTCCGCCGACCGCGGGCAGACGTGGCTGCGCATCGCCACAGTGAAAGGCATGTACTGGGCCAGTATCTTCGTGCGCGACAAGGATGCGTACCTGCTCGGGACCAGCAAGCAGCACGGGTACGTGGTCATCAGCCGGTCCGGCGATGGCGGCCTCACCTGGACGGAGCCCGAGGAGAGAAACTCCGGCCTGCTGCTGGACGACGCGAAATACCACTGTGCGCCCGTGCCCGTGGTCGTCCATGAGGGCCGCATCTGGCGTGCGATGGAAGACGCGATGGGCCCGGGCGGCTGGGGGACACACTTCCGTTCCTTCATGATGTCGGCGCCGGCGGACTGCAATCTGCTCGACGCGTACAACTGGACCTCGAGCAATCGCCTCGGGCGCGACGCCCAGTGGCTCGACGGCCGGTTCCGGGGCTGGCTGGAGGGCAACGCGGTCGTCACGCCCGAGGGGCGCATGGTCAACGTCTTGCGGGTGGATTGCCGCCCCGAGGGTGGGAAAGCCGCCGTCATTGAGATCAGCGACGACGGAAAACAAGCTACCTTCGACCCCGACAGGGGATTTATCGATTTTCCGGGCGGCGCGAAGAAATTTACCATCCGCCACGACCCCGTGTCCGATATGTATTGGACGCTGTCCAACGCCATCCTGCCGCGACACAAAGACCCGGACCCGGGCCGGGTGCGAAACGCCGTAGCGCTGATGCGGTCGCCCGATCTGCAGCGGTGGGAGATGCGCTGCATCGTTCTGTATCATCCGGACGTGGACAAGCACGGGTTCCAGTATCTCGACTGGCTGATCGAGGGCCAGGATATCATCGCCGTCTCGCGCACGGCCTACGGCCGGGGCCTTTCCAGCGCCCCGCGCCAGCACGATGCCAATCACCTGACGTTCCACCGGTTCGAGGACTTCAGGGAGATGAACATGGACGATTCCGCCGTGGGCGCCCGCCCGGGGGACGAGGCGTGGTCGCCCCCGGAAACACAATGACGGTGGTGAAAGCGCATCACCGGACGACAATCAGGTTTTTTCAGGAGAATGGTATGGCACCGTCACGCAAAACCCATGCTATCGTGCTCGCGTCGGTTGTACTTCTCAGCATTCCCGCCCTGCTGGTGGCGGCGGAGGGCCAGACGGCGCAACTCACCATCAAGGCCGACCAGGGCAAGGAGACCATCAACCGCAATATCTACGGGCACTTCGCCGAGCACCTTGGGCACTGCATTTACGGCGGGTTCTGGGTGGGCGAGGACAGCTCGATCCCGAACACCCGCGGGATTCGCAACGACGTCGTCGAGGCGTTGCGGGCGATCAAGATTCCCGTGCTGCGCTGGCCGGGCGGCTGCTTCGCCGACGAGTATCACTGGAAAGACGGGATCGGCCCGCGCGAGCAGCGGCCGACGATGATTAACACCCATTGGGGCGGCGTGACGGAGAACAACCATTTTGGCACGCATGAGTTTCTCGACCTGTGCGAGCAGTTGGGCTGCGAGCCGTATATCTGCGGCAACCTCGGCAGCGGCACCATCGAGGAGATGCAGGATTGGGTCGAGTACATCACCTTCGACGGCAAGAGCCCGATGGCGGACCTGCGGCGCAGGAACGGCCGGGAGCAGCCGTGGAAGCTGCGGTACTTCGGCGTGGGCAACGAGAACTGGGGCTGCGGCGGCAACATGCGGCCGGAGTACTACGCCGACCAGTACCGCCGCTATCAGACCTACGTCCGTAATTTCGGCGAAAATCGTATCTTCAAAATCGCCTGCGGGCCCAGCGGCGCCAATTACGAGTGGACCGAAGCGCTCATGCGGGAGCTCGTCGGCCGCCGCCGGCCGATGATGAATGGCCTGGCACCGCACTATTACTGTGGCTCGGGCCGCAGGAGCCGATCCGCGACGCAGTTCACCGAGGTGGACTGGTTCTGGCAGCTCCGGAACGCCCTGCGGATCGAGGAAATCCTGAACGGGCATATCGAGGTCATGGACAAGTACGACCCGCAGAAGCGGATCGCCGTCATCTTCGACGAGTGGGGCGCCTGGCACAATGTCGAGCCCGGCACCAACCGCGGATTCCTCTATCAGCAGAACTCGCTGCGCGACGCCATGGTGGCGGGCCTGACGCTCAATATCTTCAACAACCACTGCGAACGCGTAAAAATGGCCAATATCGCCCAAACCGTCAACGTGTTGCAGGCTATGATTCTGACGGACGGCCCGAAGATGCTGCTGACACCGACCTACTACGTGTACTTCCTCTATACGCCGCACCATGATGCGACGCTGCTGCCGACTGAGCTGACCGGCCCGGACTACGCATTCGAGAGCGACAAGCTCCCCGCGCTGAACGTATCCGCCTCCCGCGACCAGTCGGGTAAGATCCACGTGTCGCTGGTCAACATCGATCCGCACAACACGCTGGAAGTCACGTCCCAGTTGCAGGGTGCAACACCGAAGCGGATCAGCGGACAGGTCCTGACGGCCGGGGAAATCACGGCACACAACACATTCGAGAAGCCCGGGGTCGTGGAGCCGGCCCCCTTCCGCGATGCCAAGGTGACCGACGGCGGCTTCACCGCTACGCTGCCGGCCAAGTCGGTCGTCGTGCTGGAAATCGAAGGATAATACCACTTCTGGTTGAATTTCTCGTAGTGTGGCACGAGCACCGGGTGGCAGCGTCAAGACCGGAGGTCTTGGCGATGGTTCCTCCGCAGGCAACCAGGCCATCGCTAGGCTTTGCTTGACGATACCACCGGGCCGAGCCTGCCGGGACGGGCTCCGAGCGCAAAACGGGTCTGGCCCGCACGAGGTTCTTGCAGGCCAGACCCATTATTTGTTGCCCGTAGCGGATTATTGCCGCATCTGGTCTGCCTTTATGGCAGAACGCTCAGGCGAACACAATCGACATAGATCAGATCGACGTCCGGAGGAAACTCGGCGGACTGGCCCGAGTCCGTCCCGTCGCCCACGCCGATGATCAGCTTCTTGACGGTCGCCAGGTCCACGCCGGCGGCGGTGATGTCGGCCAGCGGGATGTCCCAGGAACGCCAGGATCCGGATTGGATGACGTACCCGGGAAGGGTAGCGGTCGCCTCGTTGCCGGCCTCATCCACTACCTTCACGTACAGGGGCTGCTCCATGTTGCAGCCGTATTCGTCATTGGCTTCATCTTCGGGATCAACGTAGTACCCGCGGAACATAATGGAGAGCATCGTGGCTCCCCCAGCCGTCCAATCCTGCGGCGCGGCGAACGTGCGGGTGGCGTCGGTGAAGTAAGGCTCGTACTGGTTCTGGACTTCCAGACGCAGGGCCTTGTAGCCCTGGTACACCGTGCCGCTGTCGAGGAACGTGTAATCGAGGCCCTCCCCCTCGATGTTGTCGACCCACGCGGCCCCGATCTGGGCGTTGTCGGCGTAGGACTCGAAGTCGTCGATGACCAGACTCGGTTCTCTCGTGAAGTCGGAGACGGCGGACACGTCGTCCCAGGAACAGGTGAAGCCGGCCGGCTCCCCGTCATTTTGTTCGTTCTGGGCGAAGATGCCGCAGATGCCTTCTTTGTAGACCTTCTCCTCTTTCCCCGCATCCTCCCAGGGATCCTTGGCATCGGTGTCGACGAACGAGACCTCCGCGAGCAACGGACCGCCCTTGGACTCATAGAGGCGTCCCGTCACAGTCACCGGACCCGCTCCGACCACCTCCAGCTCCGCGTAATAGCTGCGCGCGTGCAGTATGCCGGGGATAACGGCTGTGGGCGTTTTGTCCATCACGTTCGAATTCATTTTGACTTTCTCGATATCGACCGCCAGATTCGCGGGTCCGTTACTGTAGTCGACGTGCATGATGTAGCCATCGGCCACCACGCCGGGAGCCACGCCCGTCAACTTGCCGTCCGGGTCCACGAAGTAGCTGGCCCGGGCCAGCAAGCCGTAGTAGAAGTAGCGGCAGTCATTGCCGCTCACGTTCACCGTGGCGCCGACGCGGACATCTTTGAATTTCTCATCGCTGCCAAAACCCGCGCCGAAGGCCGCCCCGCCGGCACTCACCGGTGAGGTCTCGGTAAAGGTGAGATAGTAGTCGTTCGCGTCCGCTCCGGCAGTGATGGTCTGCTTGAAGGTGCCTGTCACGTCGGGAAAGGACAGGAACGTCCACGTCAGGTTGAGCTGGCCGCCGTCAAAGGAATCCGACCAATTGCCATAGACCGCTCCTGCCAGGACAACCACCACTACTAACGCTGCAGTCAGTTTGCTCGATGTGCCCATCTCTGCTCCTCTCGTAAATAAAGTGTGTTTGGACGAACAGCGTGACGATACGTCATTGCCCCCACAGTGAGCCGCAAAGCGAAAAAATGGCATGAACCATCCTCCTGTCATTGGCCACAGGTCACTCTCACCATTCTACTATCGGCTACCGGGGAAATCAAGATTTGCCACCTTTTTTTCGCCCGCGCCAAGCCACTTTTCCACTCTTTCCCGGACCCTGGCCGTCTTGCCGGGGCCGCTAGTGTCTTGTTGCCAGGGGCGTACCGGTCTATAATGGCGCGTCATAACAGGCGCGATTCGCTAAAAGGGCATGTGAGAGCGCCGTCCTTCGTAGCATGGGCATCCTGCCCATGAAGGGCTCCCGAAACGCGAAGGTCGCGTTTTGGGAGCCCAATCGCAGGGCCATCCTGGCCCTGCCGATACTTGACTTTCCATGGGCAAGATGCCCGTGCTACTTGTCACATGGCCTCCAGGTAGTGGCCAGAAGGAGGATTACGGTACATGACACTGACTCTTGGGAACCACGCACCGACCCACAGGCTGGCGGCATTTGTTCTGGCGGCTCTTTGTCTCGGGCCATCCCCGCATTTGTGCATCGCCGGGGACCTGTTGAAGGCAGAAAATCCCACAATCACAGTTTCGTTCCATCCCGGTGACGGGACATTCGCCGTGGCGGACAAGAGAACGGGGCGACACTGGCAGCAGAGGGTGTCAAGCCCAGGTAAGGTCGTCCGGGCGGTCACCACGCGACGCGCCGTCGAGGCGACTTGGCAGCCTCCAGGCACCGAGCCGGAGGTGAGCCTCGACTTGCAGGTGGATGAAAGCCGGCCGGAACTCACCGTCACTCTGTCCGCACAAGGCGACCTGAAATCATCGCTCCGCTATCCTCATCCTCTCGTTACGGACCCGGGCACGTATCTGGTCGTCCCCATGAACGAGGGAATCTCCTATCCCGTGGACGACGCGACGGTGGAGACGCGCAAGCTCATCGCCTACGGTGGCCATGGGATTTGTATGCCCTTCTGGGGCGCCACCGACGGGCAGCAGGGATACATGGTCGTCATCGAAACGCCCGACGATGCCTCCATTCGGATTGCCCGCGTCGACGGCCGATTGTGCATCGCGCCCGAATGGGAGGCACAGAAGGGAGAATTCGGATACGTCAGGAAGCTGCGATACATATTCTTCGACGAGGGTGGCCACGTTGCCATGTGCAAGCGCTACCGCCGGTACGCTCGACAAGCCGGCCTGCTGAAGACACTTGAAGAGAAACGGCGGGAGAATCCGGATGTGGACCTGCTGATCGGCGCCGTCAACGTGTGGTGCTGGGAGAGGGACGCGCTGGCCATCTTGCGCGACCTCAAGTTGCAAGGCGTTGATAGAATCCTGTGGAGCAACCGGCAGGACCCCGACGTCATCGGGGCCATGAATGAGATCGATGGCGTTCTGACCAGCCGGTACGACATCTACCAGGACCTGATGGACCCCAACGTCGTCAAGGAACAGCTTCGCGGCGTACACCCCGACTGGACCCAGGAGGCGTGGCCCGAAGATATCATGCTCGACGCCAAAGGCGATTGGCGGAAGGGCTGGCAGGTCAGAGGCAAGGACGGCAAGATGTACCCCTGTGCCGTGCTTTGCGACAAGCAGGCACTGAAGTACGCGGCCCAGCGCGTGCCAGCCGAGCTGAAGACCCACCCCTACCGCTGCCGCTTCATCGACACTACGACCGCGTCGCCCTGGCGCGAATGTTACGACCCGGACCACCCGATGACGCGCGGCGACAGCCGGCATTGGAAGATGGAACTCTTGCGTTACATGTCTCAGGAGATGCACCTCGTGACGGGCAGCGAGACGGGGCACGACGCCGCGGTCCCCTTCGTCCATTATTTCGAAGGTATGCTCAGCCTCGGCCCCTACCGCGTGCCCGACGCGGGCCGGCAGATGCAGAGAATCTGGGACGAGGTCCCCGAGCGCGTCGCCAAGTACCAGCTTGGCCACGAATACCGCCTGCCCCTGTGGGAGTTGGTCTACCACGACTGCGTGGTCGCGCAATGGTACTGGGGCGACTACAACAACAAGCTGCCCGCCCTGTGGGCCAAGCGGGACCTCTTCAACATCCTCTACGGCACGCCCCCGATGTTCATGTTCACACGCACCTTCTGGGAGCAGAACAAGGACCGTTTCGCCCGAAGTTACAAAGACGTCTGCACTGTGGCGCGGGCCGTGGGCTACGCGGAGATGATCGACCACTGCTTCCTCACGGGCGACCGAAGCGTCCAGCAGACACACTTCGCCAACGGCGTCGTCGTGACCGTCAACTTCGGCGACAAGCCCTTCCGCCTTCCCGACGGCACGGAATTGGCCCCGATGACCCACCACGTCACGGGGATGTAGGGCCAACCGGAGACCGGGTCTCGCCCAGCATCGCGCAAGCATGGGGTGGCAGCGTCAAGCGCGGCTTGGCGATGGCTCCAGGGCTGCAAGACCATCGCCAAGGCCTTCGGCCTTGACGCTGCCCCCCAGACCGTGGGATCTTCGGTTCATGTGCGTAGTGCGCGTGCCGTGGTGAGTTACTGTGCACCGGGCGCGGTGTCCACGCATAGTCGCACACAGTCCCAGCCGAGGGCCTGCACGACCGACAGCGGGAACTGCCACGTTGAGACTTCGGAGGCGCGCAGCGTAACGTCCGTCCTCTCGGCCGCCATGGCAACGGCCTGCGGCATGTCGAGGTAACGAAGGACATTCAGAAAGATGGGCCCGTCACGGTGAGTCGCCGGCAGATCAACCAGATGAAGACGCGCGATTTGGAGATCAAACAGCGAGGCATATAGGGCCACGCCGGCCATATTGCCGCGCGCAAGGATGCCAGGAGCCATACCCCTGGTTTCGTCGATCTGCCCGAGCGCCTGGATCGTCCGGCAAACGTCCCACACCCGCATGCCGTCGAGCGTCTGTCCGAGCAACATAAAACGCCGTCGAATCTGCGTTTGCTTCTTCTCGTCGCCGGTCCAGACAGCCGCTCCGATCCCTCGCGGGCAGACGTAGGCGAACGGGCCACGCTGGGCACTGAGCATCCCTTGGAGCGCCTCGAAACTAGTCGGATCGGCATCGGGCAGGCTGTAGGCGCCCAGCCGATCCTCGAATTTGACTCTCATCCCCGACAGCCACTGCGTCCAGGCGGATTCATCCAGCACATTCAGCATAACCTGCTTGGGGCCCGCCAAATCGACAGGCCACACAAGGAAAAGCCTCAGCCGCACGTCCGGCTGGCTGTTGAAGTCGCAGGCGGTCAGGCGAACGCCGTCCGCCTCGGCGGTGAAGACTCGATCCACATCGAGCGGGCCGGCTTCCCGTTCGCTCGGCCAGCCGCGAAAGACCTTCTCGCGGAGGGCCTTCATCCAGCCATCCCGCATGGCAGCCCAATCCTCCTCTGATTGCGGCACGCAGGGCGCTGAGGCCGTCGGAACGAACGTCTCCTGAATCTTCGTATTGACCTCGTCGTCCGGCAGTCCGTTGAACACCCGCAACTGCTGGGGCTCGAAGAAAGGCAGGGCCGGCTCGCTGATCACCGGGTTCTCGTCCTTAAGGAAGCGGTTAAACCAGACGAACGAATGAATCCTCAGCTCCTGCGTGTCCTTGTGCGGCCCCTCCGTGATTTGCAGGCCGAGATTCTTCTCGGCGTCGTACAACCGGTAAATCTCTCGAACCTTCTGGTGAACGCGGAGAACGCCGTCGAGCGGAAAAATTCTGTCCTTGTCGGAATTCGAGATCAACAGCGGGCGCGGTGCGACCAGAGCCGCCACCAGTGGGTAATCCCACTGATACGTATTGACGATGAACATGCAGTCGCAATGTCCCTCAACGCAGCCGTCGACGACGTGGTTCTGCAGGTCGGTGATGCCCGCGACCGGGACGGCGGCTTTGATGCGGTCGTCGAGGGCGGCGATCCACCAGCTATACACCCCGCCACCGGAACGGCCGGTCACACCGAAGCGGTTCGGATCGACTTCCCTGCGGGTTTCGAGATAATCCAGGGCCCGCACGCAGTTCCACGCCTCGACGCCCGCGGGCGTATACCCCCGGCTGTTCCACCACCACATCCCGTAACGGTACGTCCCGTGATGAATGCCCTCGATCTCACCCAGTTGCAGCGTGTCGATGGTGAGACAGACGAAGCCGTGCCGGGCGAACCACGTCCCATGATGCTGGTAGGCAACCTTGTTGCCGTAACTGACGCCGTCCTTCCTAACGGCGCCGTGGCCGCAGACGTAGAGAATCGCCGGCGCGGGCTTGTCCAGGTTCTTCGGAACGTACAGATTGCCCGTCACGTACAGTCCCGGCATCGACTGGTAGTGCAGATTCTCGACGGTGAACTGCTCGTGCTCGGCCGTGCCGGTGATGGTGGCCTGGAGCGGCGTCCTGTCCGGGAAGGGCTCGAGACCCAGCATCTCGAGCAACTCCCGCCGATACACTTCCCGCCGCGCCTTCCAATCATCAAGTGTCTTGACATCGCTCAGACACCGGTCCTGAAGCTTCCTCGTCTCAGTCTCGAAGTACTCCGAGAGCATGCGGTCCGCCTCTTTGGGTTCGCTTGCCTGCTTTGCCATCGCAGTCGAGCCGCCGAGGATGACCCATGCGAAGAGCACCGCGCGGCAGAATCGGAGCGTCTTACACGGATCATCTCTGGAGACTTCGCAGCGGCAGGGCCCTGCCTTGTCATTTCGATCAAGGCCAAAGGTCGCGTGGAGAGGGTTCCCAAACGCATTATTTCGCGTTTGGGGTCCCAGACACGCAGCGCAGCGGAGAGCCTGGAACGACAATCTGGCGGTGAATGGACGACATGCCCCTTTCGGGGCCAGATTTCTCGACTCCGCTTCGCTCCGCTCGAAATGACAGAACCGCATGCGGATGGTTTCTTCAGGGCGGAACCAGCTAGGCAAGACCCAATCGTATCCGGTCTTCCTGTCCGCGTGCAGATTCTGTGACTTGCCGTATCTCTGGAACATCGGTCTCTTTCCTTTGCCTGGCAATGCCGGTCCGGTCAGGTCAGTCTGAGGATGAGCAGATACAGGACGCGCAGGGCCGTCAGCAATACGACGAGGAAGCCCAGGCCGCCCAGGACGTTCAGGACGAGAGTGTTGCGCTTGTGCTGCATGATGTCTTTGCGGTTGGCCAGCCACAGGATGGCGGCAGCCATCAGCGGATTGCCGACCACGGTGAGCGCCTGGCCGAAGATGATGGCGTCAATCTTCTTGACCGGCGTGTGGAGCACGATCATGGCGACGCCCATCCCGATCAGCAGCACGACCACGGTAAAGCGGCGGGACCACGGGTCGCTCAGGCGGGCGGGCTGGCCGAGACCGTCCGCCAGAATGCTGCCCCCGATCATGGCGTTGATAACAAACGGGTTCATCGCCACGGCAAACAGGCCGACAGAGAAGAGGATGCGTGTCGCCGGACCGAGCAGCGGGCGCAGTTGCGTCGCCAGGACGCTGATGTCGTTGGCCTGCTGCCCCCGCAGCACGGTCCCGCTGGTAATCATGATCATCGCGCTGACGCCGGTCAGGACCGCCACGCCGGCGATGGAGTCGCCGATGCCCCGGTCGTAGTCACTGATCGTCCAACCCTTCTCGCGGACAAGATTGCCCTGGTACAACGCGGCAGCCACGGAAAACGTCGTCCCGAGCAGAGAAGCGACCAGGACCATCGGGTCCGCGATGCCGGTCTCGCTACGTACGGGCAGGCTGAGCGACAGACCCTCGGGAATGCCGGGAATCAGGCCGCCGAGAACGCCGCCCAGACCGGGACGGACGACGAACAAATTCACCAGGAAGCAGACGAGAATCACCGCCACCATGATTTTCATAATGCGTTCCAGCCCCTTGTACACCTGGCGCAGCACGAAGATCGAAGCGATGACAAGAGCGTTGAAAGCCAGCAGAAAACCGGTGGTGATGAGGTTCTGCGTCTGTTCGGTCATTTGCGCGGGGTCTCCGAACAGCCGCTTGACACCGAGCGAATCGAAGGCGGCCGCGACGGCCAGATTGTTCGAGAACTGGAAGGCGGCGCAAATCAGGCACAGGTTGATGCCGATCACCGCCGCCGCCGGCCGGCCGAGACGTACGGCAATCAGCGTGCAGGGCGTCGCTCCGCCCATGACGCCGACGCGCGCGGCCATCGTCATATAGGTGCCCATGAGCACCCCCGTCAGGACCAGCAGCCACAGCAGCTCATAGCCGTACGTGGCGCCCACGTTGGAGCTGATTAGAAGGCTGCCCGGACCGAAAACCACGCATGCGGTAATCAACGCCGGTCCGAGGGAACGCCACCAAGGGGTCCGCGCGACCACAACCGTGTCTAATTGCGCCATACGACTCCCTTTAGTAGCATGAGCAGGATGCCCATGTGTCGCAGGGCAATCCTGGCCCTGCGCATTGCCGTTCTTCTCACGGGCAGGGTCCGCCCGCGGGAAACACGGGCAAGATGCCCGTGCCACTACACTTGCTCGGGAACGACGAACGGCTCGCGGTAGCTCCCGCGCACGAGTTTGTTCGCCTCCTGGGCGAATTCACCGGTGAATCTCTCCGTCTGCGGGTCCAGGGTCAACCACGGGCCGAGGACGCGCGGCGTCTGTTTCAGGTCGACGCCGTTGAGCAGGAGGTGGTCCTGGAACCGCTCGAACGACTCGGCCAGGTTTCGGTTTGCCCCAATGCGCTCCACGATTTCGTCGCGCGATGCCGTTTCGCCGAGACGATAGGAGATATTGCCCATGTGGCACAGGGCACTGGAGAGATAGCCTTCGAGCACGTCGGCGTTCAGGTCGCTGACCTTGCGGCTGCGGACGGCTTTGATGAAATTCTCATGATGTCCCGCACCCTCGGTCAGGCCGAACTGTCTGATCTTCTTGCCGTCATTGTCGTAGGCCCAGCCGCCGGCGATGTAACCATTTTCACAGTGAATGATGACCGGGGCCCGGGTGCCGCGATAATCATCCATGGCCGATTCGCCTTTGGCCCGTGGCAGGCCGCGCACCTCGAAGAGAATCGGAGCGGGCTCATAGTCGAGGAACACGATCTGCGTATTCGGCGTTTCGCCGTCATCGACGTAGCCGAACCGCCCGCCAAGGCTCAGGACCCGGGGCGGCAGTTCGTTCTTGCCGACGGCCCATCGGCACAGGTCGATATAGTGTATGCCGTTGTTGCCGAAGTCACCGTCACCGGTCGGCCAGACCCAGTGCCAGTCGTAGTGCAGGTTCTTGCGCATCAGCGGCACGACCGGGGCCGGACCGCACCACAGGTCGTAATCCACCGACCCGGGCACGGGTTGAGGCCCGTCCACCTTTCCGATGCTGTCGCGACGCACGTACACGAAACCTCGCACCAGCGTCACCTTGCCCAGGTTACCGGCCTTGATGAAGTCGATGGCCTCGCGGAATCCCTCATCCGAGCGGCGCTGCGTGCCGCTCTGTACGATGCGGCGGTACTTGCGGGCCGCCTCGACCATCCGCCGGCCTTCCCAGATGTTGTGACAGACAGGTTTCTCCACGTACACATCCTTACCCGCCTGGCAGGCCCAGACCGTCACCAAAGCGTGCCAATGGTTCGGCGTCGCCGTGATCACCGCATCGATGTTCTTGTCCTCGAGCAGCTTGCGGTAATCCACGTACGGGTCCACCTTTTCGTTACGTTCGGCGAACTTCCTTTCCTCGCGTTTCAGAAAGGCGCGGTCCGCGTCGCAGATGGCAACGACACGCACGCCGGAAATCTTGCGGAACCAGTTGATGTGATTGCTGCCCTGGCTGCGAATGCCCACCACCGCCACGCGAATCTCGTCGTTGGCGCCTCGGGCGCGTGAGAACGGCACGAGCGTTGCCAGAGCGGCCGCGGCGGAGGTCCTCATGAAGTCTCGACGGTGCATCTGTCGCATCCTGGGATCCCCTCAAGCAGTGTCATGTCGATGTCTTTCAGTCATGCGCCTATCTTCCACGCGGTCACAAGTGACCCTTGTCATGCTAACAGGCCCGCAGACAACTGTCAAAAGCGTTTTCCTGGCGCGCGCCGACGGGGTGCGGTCGGCATCTGATGGCGGATTCTGATTCGTCCTGGCCTGTTGTCATTTCGACCGGAGGCCGAAGGCCGCAGTGGAGAGGGTTGGGCTCCCAAAACGCGAAATAGCGCGTTTTGGGGACCCTTCCCAAACGCGTTACTTCGCGTTTGGGGGGCCCCTCGACTGCGCTCGCGCTTCGCTCGACACGACAAGCCGTATCACTTGTCCGCAGGCTTATAAACATAACGTGCGGTTGCATTGACAGAACGCGGTTCGTTTTGTAGATTTGAAGCGACGACGCAATATACGCAGTACTCGAAATTCCGTGAATGGCTCGAGCGCATGATGCGATGGATGGAGCGTGTTGGCCCGGAGGTCTGGGACAATCGTCACATGCTCTTGGGCAATGATTCAGCGAGGTGTCTGTGAAACTGAAGCGTTACAAGGGGAACCCGATTCTCTCTCCGAATCCGGCCAACGAATGGGAGAACCGCGCGGTCTTCAATCCGGCGGCGTGGTACGAGAAAAAGAAGGAATTGATCTTGCTCCTGTATCGGGCGACTGAGTCCCGTCCCGGGAACAGGTCCTCCTTCGGTCTGGCGATCAGCACCGACGGTCACCACTTCGAGCGCGTCTCCGATCAGCCGGTCCTTCGTCCCGGCAGGAACGGGTCCGAGGGGAGCCTGATACAGGACCCGCGCATGGTCAAAATGGGCGATTACTACTACATCACGTACGCGTGCCAGTATTATCCGCCGACTCGGGCCCGGATGCTGCCGGAGAAGCGTGCTGCGCTGCCGAAGTGCCCGCGCGATTTCCCCCGGCTCCTGCGCCATAACGCCACCAGCACAGGCCTGCTGCTCACCAGGGACTTCAAGACGTTCATTCGCGCGGGACGCATGACCGACCCACTGCTCGACGACCGTGACGTAGTGCTCTTCCCGGAGAAGGTCAACGGCCAATACGTCATGATGCACAGGCCGCTGGAATGGGTCGGCGCGAAACATCGCACGAAGTACCCCGCCGCCTGGATCTCGATGTCGGACGACCTGCTCGGCTTCCGCAAGAGCAAGCTGCTCATCAAGGCGAAGCGCGACTGGGAGGCCGACAGGCTGGGCATCAACACGCCGCCGATCAAAACCGGGCACGGCTGGCTGACGCTCTATCATGCCGTGGGCCCGGACAAGTATTATCGGCTGGGGGCCCTGCTGCTCGATCTCGACGATCCGAGCAAGGTGCTGCACCGCAGCAAGGACTGGATCATGCAGCCGGAGGCCGACTATGAGACCACCGGCTATCGTCGCGGCTGCGTGTTTCCCTGTGGCAAGATCGTGGTCGACGACACGCTGTTTGTCTACTACGGGGCGGCGGACAAGTATGTCTGCCTGGCCACCTGCAAGCTCGCCGAGTTGCTCGACTATCTCCTCTCCTGCCCCGCCTGAGGAGTCGTGGTACTGCATCTCGCAAGTCCTGCCACCATCCCGGCTGGAGATTGCTTCGTCGCTGCGCTCCGCGCAATGACGGAAACGGGCCTGTTTGTCATTGCGAGCGGAGCGAAGCAAGCTGATAGTCGCACGATTTCCGAGAACGCTGCTAAGAGACTATCTCAAAACGACACTCTTATTTGTCATGGTGAGCGAAGCGAAGGGGTCCCCAAACGCGAAGTAGTGCGTTTGGGGGGCCCCGAACCATCTGGCCATCGAATGAAGGGTTTCTCAAGTGCGCAGCCCAGATTCTTCGCTTCG
>CAYFUB010000241.1:0-4641 GCA_964346195.1 uncultured Pirellulales bacterium | reverse complement strand
CGCCTGACTGAGGACCCAGACGATCAGCCAGCCCTCGACATCACCCCTGCCTGGTCGCCCGATGGCACTCGCATCGCCTTTGCCTCCCAGCGCAACGGTGGCGGCGAGATCTATGTCATGAACGCCGATGGCTCCGACCAGATCAACCTCACCAACAACCAGGCTCTCGACTCGGATCCCGCGTGGTCGCCGGACGGCTCGCGCATTGCGTTCGCTACCGGCCGCGACGGCAACGACGAGATCTACGTCATGAACGCTGACGGCTCCGGATTGACGCGACTGACCGACAGCCCCGCCGCTGATGCCCTCCCTGCCTGGTCGCCAGACGGCAGCCGTATCGCCTTTGTCTCTGACCGAGACGGCAACTCCGAGATCTACGTCATGAACGTCGACGGCAGCGACGTGACGCGGCTGACCAACGACCCAGCGTTCGATGGCGGCCCTACCTGGTCGCCAAACGGCAGCCGTATCGCCTTCCACTCCGTTCGCGATGATGATGTCGCCAATATCTTCGTTGTCAACTCCGACGGCTCCGGCCGGGTGCCCCTTACAGACAGCCCCACGCCTGACTTGTTCCCAGCCTGGTCACCGGTGCCGTAACCGCCGTCGCAGGGGGCGGCCAGCATGCCAGTAGCCACTGGCTGGGATAGGGGCCGCGCCCGTTGGCGCACGCTGCCGCTCGGGCCGCCCCGCCGTGTGCCCCGGCCACCGCGCTGCCAGGGTATGGACTCTGTTATGTCCGCCGCGACAACTATCCGAAATCCGTCCATCCACAGCGTCGCGGAGGGCGATCAAGGTGCTATACTGTGGAGGCAGCGGATCTGAGGCCGGTGCCTGGGTCTGGGTAGGTGGTAGCTTCGCAGGCTGCAAGACTTTGCCGGGCCCGAGCTACCGGCGCCAAGTGACGGGCCATCCCTGCAGGCCAGTCACCTTCTCGGGCGCCGCTGACGGAGGTCCTAATGCAGGAGCGTCCAACTGGCGTTTCCGGCTCCGGTGCCGACCTGACAGCGATACGCCGGCTCCGGCTCCTGCTGGGCCTGCTCACGGCTGCGGCCGTGCTCGTCTTCGGTCAGGCTCCTACTACCGCCGCCATCGCGCCGCCGGCGCCCCTCAACACGAACGCCGAGACCGATTCTGGAGACGACATCTTCCCCTATATCGCGAGCGATGGTGCCGGGAACTGGGTTACTGTGTGGCAGTCTGACGACGACCTGGGCGGACCCATCGGGGCGGACACCGACATCCTGATCGCCCGCTCCACGGACAACGGCGCCACCTGGGCCGCGCCGGCGCCCCTCTACACGAACGCCGGCTCGAATACCGGCGACGACGAGGCTCCACGAGTGGCGACTGACAGGGCTGGCAACTGGGTAGCGGTCTGGCAGTCGACCGACACCGTGAGCGGAACCATCGGGACTGACTGGGACATCCTCACGGCCTACTCCTCGGACGACGGCGCGACCTGGAGCACTCCGATCCCCCTCAACACTAACGCCGTCACTGACGGAGGAGATGACATGGCCCCCCAGGTGGCCACGAACGCAACCGGCAACTGGGTGGCCGTCTGGCAATCGAATGATCCCCTCGGCGGGACCATCGGGACCGACAAGGACATCCTCGTTTCTCGCTCCACGGACAACGGCGCTACTTGGACGGCGCCCACTTACCTGAACGCAAACGCCGGGGGGGACCCCTCCAATGCGCAAGATACCGTGCCGCAGATAGCAACGGACGGGGCCGTCAACTGGGTGACGGTCTGGCAGTCAAGCGCCACCCTGGGCACGGGCCTAGGCCCCGACGAAGACATCCTGGTAGCGCGCTCCACCAGCGACGGAGTCTTCTGGACGTCGCCCGCCGCGCTGAACAGCAACGCCCCCGGCGACGACTTCCCAGACACCAGCCCCCAACTGGCAACAGCGGGCGGCAGGTGGGTAGCGATCTGGCAGTCGAACGACAGTCTTGGCGACACCATCGGCCTGGACAGCGACATCCTGATGGCCCAGTCTATTGACAACGGGGTCAGCTGGAGCCCCGCCGCGGCACTCAACGGAAACGCTCCGAGCGACCCTGTATCCGCAGCAGATGGAAACCCCCACATAGCTACGAACGGGTTCGGACACTGGGCGGCTGTGTGGTCCTCCACGGACGACCTGGGCGGCACAATCTTCATTGACCCGGATGTCCTTGTATCCCGCTCCACGGACGACGCGGGCACCTGGGATCTTCCCGTCCCTCTCAACACAAACGCGGCCACTGACACGAAGAGCGACAGTTCCGCCACCATAGCGGCTGGCGTCGGCACCTGGGTGGCGGTCTGGCGTTCCTTCGACAGCCTGCAAGGGACTATCGGCATTGATGCAGACGTGCTCTTCACTACTCTAGATGCCAACTGCGGGCCACCGGACTTCGACGGCGACGGCTGGGGCGACGCCTGCGATAACTGTCCCATGGCGGCGACGGCCTGGTTCGTGCCGCCCGGCGACGTCGATTGCGACGGCTTCACCACATCAGATGAAACCGTGATTGAGACCGACCCCGCAGTCGCCTGCCACGACGCCGTGGGCCTACCGGACTGGCCACCGGATTTCAACGATGATAAGAACGTGAACATGCTTGACGTCTTCCAGATGTTTCCGGTTTGGTTCGGCCCCGGCCAGCGCCAGGACCTGAACCTCGACGGGGCTGTCAACATGCTTGATGTGTTCCTGATGTTCCCCTTCTGGTTCGAGACCTGCACCTAGGATATTCGCCCAGCCATGACATAGGGGTCGCCCCGATGATTCGCATCCTCGTGAAGAGTGTCCCAGCGCTGACTCTGCTCGTCGCGCTGGCCGCACTCCATCACCCCGAACAGGCCGCCTATGCTGCCAACGACATAGCGGTCACGGACGTGACTATGCCCGACCTGGCCGTCCACACAAACATCGAGACGACCGTCCCCGTTGCGGTGAGCATCGCCAATAGCGGCCAGGCAACGCCGGTCGAGGTGACGCTGCAGATCACGACGAGCGACGTCGCCGCGTGCGATGCGAACTGGCTGCCCGGCCCGACCGACTTGGTTACCGGCACCGCGCTCTTCAGCGGTCAGAAGACGCAGGTCATGGTCACAACCGAGACCCTGCCCGCTCTCCAGACTGCATCGCTCGTCAGGGCCTACGCCATCAACTGCTCGCAGGCGGGAGGTTTCACGGGCCTTCTCGCTCTAGACGTCGTTGTCGCTCCTCAGCCAGCCGATCCGGAGGGAACGGAACCCGACGACGTTGGAAGCGCCGTGGCCTCCGTGACATCAGTGATCGATCCGGACGGAGACGGCGTGCCCTCAACCAGTGACAACTGTCGCGGCGTCGCCAACTCGGACCAGGCGGACGCCGACGGGGACACCGCTTCGGCGGGCGACGGCGGCCTGACCGATGGGGGCAACGCTTGCGATCCGGACGACGACGCAGACAGCGTCCTGGACGCCGGCGATCAGTGTACGCCCGGCCTCAGCGACACAAGCGTGCCCGACCCGGTAGGCCCTGATAGTATCACCGAGGACGGCGGCGACGTAGAAACCGCCGACGGGTGCGCCGACACCAACGCCTCATCCAGCCAGAGCGGACTTCAGGTGAGCCCCGGCATCGGCGAAGCCACAAGCCTGCCCCAGGGCACGCCAGTCCTGAGATCCACCGAGGTGAGCTTTAGCAACGGCGACCACATAGCCGGACTCGGCCGCGTTTTTGAGATCGACTCCAACGCGAACGAGTGCCTGGCCGTCATGGTGAGCCCATCGCCAAGCGTCACTTCCACCGATCCCGTAACTGGCGACCACACGGAGATACTCGACTTCGGCGTTGACGTCTTCGTACCCGGCGAGGTCCGGATGCAGACCGTCAAGATCTCGCTGGCTTGCAGCGGCCCGGGTGGCTCCATCACGATCCGCACCCAGGTCGTGCCTGACCTGCCCATTCGCGAGGAGGACCCCACATCGGCCAACTCCACCATTCAGGTCATCAGCCTCGTTGCCGGACCTGATGCCGATGGCGACACGATCCCGGACAGCATCGACTCCTGCGCCAACGAGCCCGAGGACACCGACGGGATCGAGGACAACGATGGTTGTCCGGAGCTCGGCGGCGACTTCGACGGCGACGGCTTTGAGGACGAGTTCGAGGCCTTCTCCGTGGGGACTGACCCGACCTCGGCCTGTGCCGCTACGTCGACCCTCAACGACGAGAGCCCGGACCCGTACCCGCTCGACATGAATGATGACCAGAGCGTGAACATGCTGGACGTCTTCGAGATGTTCCCGGCCTGGCTGGGCATCTCCGCTCGCCACGACCTCAACGCCGATGGCACCGTCAACATGCTAGATGTGTTCTTGATGTTCCCTTCGTGGCTAACGAGCTGCTCATAGCGCCCCCTCGGCCTGTCTCTTCGGTGATGCCGTGAGCACAGGTCCCCTGCCCTCCCGCCCAACAGCGGTCAAGCGCGGTGCCATAGCCAAGGTTGAAGCAATAATGGAGTCGTGGCGCTGGAGCCTTACTTGACAACTTCCGAAAAACCGCTGACAATGACGCCAACTGCAGGGGTGCGGCGCATGAGGGCGACGGTCCTCTATCGTGTCTTCCTCTGCTCACAGAAGGAGACGTGTATCTAGTC
>CAYFUB010000240.1:0-3054 GCA_964346195.1 uncultured Pirellulales bacterium | reverse complement strand
CTTCGCCACGTCCTCAACCTCGATGCCGCTGATCACCTTGCCGATCTTCTTCGGATCGACGTCGAAGGCCGCGGTGATATCCAGCCCATACATCTTGAAGCCCGGATAGGCCAGCAGGGCTGAGCCCAGGTCGCCGGCACCGACCAGGGCGGCCTTTCGGATCACGTCCAGCCGGAGGATCTTCTTGATCTCCCGGGCGAGCTTCTCGATGTTGTATCCGACGCCGGGGATGCCGAAATCGCCGAAATACGAGAAATCCTTGCGGATCTGCCACGAGTTCACGCCCACGAAATCCGCCAGCGACCGGCTGGAAATGTGCTCTTTACCCTGGTCGGCCGAGACCATCAGAGCCCGGAGGTAAATGGGCAACCGGCGCACCGTTTCGTCTGGAATTCTGTGGTACCTCATAACCAAAGATACGAAGAGTTCGTGCTTGTGTTCACAATCACAGAACAAAGCCGTGACTATAAACGCTCCGGCCGGCCGTGTCAAGGACGCCCGCGGGTATTTTCATGGCGATCTGGGGCAGGATGCGTCGTAACTTTCCTGCCGATCACCAGTTACGTTGCGGCGGACGGTGGGACAAAAATCCGCCAGCACGCGCCGGAAAAAGGGGTTCTCTCCTGCCCGCCGGGCGGTTGCACGCGATGGATTGGATGTCAATCCCCGACCAGGCGGCGGACTTCCTCCACCTTGAAATAGACGAGGAATTTCTGCGCATCGCCGTAGTCGGCGCCTTTGCGCTCCTTTCGGCGCAGGGCCTCGATCGCCTGGGCGTCGGTTTCCTCGCGCGTCCGGGTCAGACACAGGCGCAAGCCGTTGTATCGACCGCCGTTTTCGACGAACAGATACGCCGCATGAGGGTTGCGATTGATGTTCGCGTGGCTCAGATGGTCGGCCATGATGAAGGCGACTTCATTCTCGGCGATGACGTGCGGCCGGGCATAAAGGGCCAGGTCCACGTTCCCCTCGGCGTCCGCCGTGCCCAGGATTCCGAGGCCTTCGACGTGCTCGAAATACTCAGCCAGACTCATTCTTTTCTCCTCGAATGACCGCATCCAGAGCGGTTCGCAGGTCCGGATGCCGAAATTGAAAACCTGCTTCCATCAATCGTTTCGGGACCGCCCTCTGACCGGCCAGGAGCACCTCCTCGGCCAGTTGGCCGAACGCCAGCCGGGCGGCGAAGCCGGGCAGGACCGTCCAGGCCGGACTGTGAAGGACCGCGCCCAGCGTTCGGCTGAACTGCTTCATGGTAACCGGGTTGGGTGAGGTGAGATTAAAGGCGCCCTTGAGGTCCTGGTTGTCCATCAGAAATCGAACCGCCCCTATCATATCCTGCAGGCTGATCCAGGAGACCCACTGCCTGCCGCTGCCGGTGTAGCCACCCAGATAGAAGCGAAACGGCGTCATGAATCTGGGCAGCGCCCCTCCTTTCAATCCCAGCACCATGCCGGGCCGAGTAATCACGTGTCGAACGCCCGACCTTTCCACCCTGGCGGCGATGGACTCCACTCTCCTGGAGACCTCGGCGAGGAAGCCGGCGCCGGGCGGCGAATCCTCGTCCAGGACCTCATCGCCGCACGCGCCGTAGTAGTTGACGCCGGAAATCTGGATGACGACCGCCGGCTTGTTCCTGGCCCCGCGGACCGCATCGACGATGGCATTGGCGCTATTGGTGCGGCTCTGCATGATGCTGTCTCGTTTCGGCTGGGTCCAGCGTCCGGCGGCGATGTTCTCGCCGGCCAGATTGACGATCGCGTGGGCGTTTTCGACATACCGGGCCCAGGAACTGGCGGTCCGCGCATCCCACTCGACGACTTTGGCATACTCTCCCACGATGCTGGCGGCCCTTCGCGAATCGCGCGACAGCGCGATGACCTCATAGTCGTTATGCAACTCCCGACACAGCGTCCGGCCGATGAACCCCGTTGCCCCTGAGATAATCACCCGCACAGTCATATCCCTGCCGTCGCCCGGATGAATGATTGCCCCTGCCGAGCGGGTCATCCTGAGCCTGGTTCACACGTGCCGGCTGCGTCACGGCCCGACAGCCGACAACCGCTCGATTCTCCTGACATACGCGTCCGGGTCGAACTTGCGTTTCAGGCCGGCGGCGTTCATGTATCGAATCTTCCCGAATACCGGGCGGTCCGCCCAGGCCCGGTCGTGCTTGCCGAAACACCAGGCCACCCCGGCAAAACCGTTCGGGTCCCGCCCGTCCAGCTCGTACTTGTTATTCAGATACAGCGCGATCCTGAATGCTTCCCGCGGGGTCTTCGTCCACTCCAGAATCTTCTTGCCCCAGTACATTCTCATATAGCCGTGCATCTTTCCCGTCAAGACCATTTCCCTCTGTGCGGCGTTCCAGTAGGGGTCATGCGTCTGCGCGGCCTCGAATTCCTCGGAAGAATAGACCTGCTCCCTCTTGTCACGGCTGTGATAGTCCAGCGTCCGTTTCGCCCAGGGCGGCAGGCACTCGAAATCGTCATATTTGTCGTTGTAGTGGACGAAGTTGAAGCTGAGCTCCCGGCGGACGATCAGTTCCTCGAGAAAGGCATCCTTGCCGTCGCCGGGGGTCCGGCGGACCTTCAGGGCCACGTAAAGAGGAGAGATCTGCCCAAAATGCAGATAAGGACTGAGATTGGATTGGGCGTCGACATTCGGGTCGTTGCGCTGCTCGGCATAATCACGCAGCTTGTTCTTCAGGAAATCCTGCAGCCGGCGTTCGGCCTCGGTGGCGCCGCCGCGAAAGCCGGTGACCTTGCCGACGGCGGTGTCGATTTTGAGTCTTTTGATGATACGGTCAGGGCCCTCAAGGTCCAGGCTGTCAAGCCGCAGACTCAGCGAATCGCGACGCGGCTTGCGGCGCTTCAGCTCGACCAGATAGCGAGGGAGTTGCCTCGTGATGCGGGGCCGGAACGTGCCGGCCGAGAAATTCTCCGCTTCGGCCGCTTCCTCCGCCGGAACGATGAGATTCGTCTCCACTTCCTCCAACGGGCACGCGACGGCTGCCGCAACCTCGCGGCGCCAGCGACGCTGGATTCTCAGGTGGCC
>CAYFUB010000239.1:0-15613 GCA_964346195.1 uncultured Pirellulales bacterium | reverse complement strand
GTTCCTGCGCAGGCAACCCGGCCATCGCCAAGCTGCGCATGGGGCCCCCCAACGCGATGTATCGCGTTGGGGACCCCTTGACGCTGCCACCCGGAGATACGAAATTCTCAATCGTAATCCGTATAAGACGCCGTACCTCTCCGAGTGTCCGTACAACATCCCAACGCTCTCGTCGTTCAAGGCAAATCTATCATGATGATGAAGAGAATCTGTCTTTTTTATGAACTCCACTGATCCTCTACGGTACTGTCCAGGATATCAGGGATGGGAGTCTCAAGGGCGGGCCCGACGGATGGTGTGATCCGCGATCAGTGACGCGGCAAACGCGCCGATATGAGACGGTAAGCCAGCAGCGCCGCGAAGAAGATCCCGATCAGCGCGGCGGTCAGAAGAAACACGCGGTCGAGCAGAGCCGCCACGTTGTCACTGATCTCGTCGGTGACTTCCACCATCTCGGGGACCCGTTGCTCCCAGGCCAGCGAAGCCATCAGTTGTTCCACCGCCTGCACGAGGCCGTTGAGCTCGGCGGCCGTGTCGGCGGCCTGGGCTATAACCACCCGGTACTCGTTTGGATCCCGCCGCGGCTGGTTGGGATCGCCGATTCTGAGCTGGTCCGCCAGACCGTGTACTTGCTCCACGAGCGCGCCGGCCGACGTCAAGACCTGTTGCAACTCGGCGAGCACAACGCACAACAGTCCGATGAGCAGTCTTGCCTTCACAATCCTCCTCCTTCGTGATACCGTCCTTGTTCGCCCGAGACTTCCCATTCGCCTTCACAACTGTGCTTCTCTACGTTGTACGTTCTATGACACCATTGTGGCCCGCTGAGTTTCAATGGCTCCTGGCGTCCATCAGAACAGTAATACGGATTATGGCTAATTCGTGCGCGGTCTGTCATCCCTTCGACTCCGCTCAGGGCAGGCTCTGAACGGAGCGCGGCGGAGTGAAGGATCTGGCCTGCGAGCGAGAGAAACCTCCCTTTCGGTGGCCAGATCCTTCAGCTTCGCCTCAGGATGACAGAGCCCGCCGCGCAAGGATTTTTCCTAATCCAAATAAGACCCGCGTGAACGAGCGTCATAAGTCCTACGCCACCGAAGACCCGCTTGCGTGTAGCCAATCCTGGTACCCAGGGAATCGGGGTCCATTCTCAACGGGCTGCTCGTCGGCCGAACACCTTCAACGATGGGTGGGGCTTTTCCTTGCCGGCATTTAGGGAAACCCCTGGTGGTTCATCAAAACGGGGAAGGGCAAGCCGGAGCAGCCCCGAATCTTGCCTCAGAAAATGAGGCCTTGATTTCACCTGGTTTTTGCAGGAGAATCCGGCGTCGGAGCGTTTCCTGGACCCATCTTGGAGGTTACAGAAATGATTCGGTTGGGAGCTGTTGTTCTCGTTCAAATGATAACGGCCTCCAGTGCGGCGGCGGGTCTGCCGCAGGCGGCCGGCGAGATGCGCGTGACGGGGCTGACCTGCGAGTATCTGGCGGACCCGCTGGGGATCGATGTGGCGCAGCCCCGGCTGAGCTGGAAGCTGGAATCCAAGCAGCGCGGGCAGAGGCAGACTGCTTACCAGATCCTCGTGGCGGGCAGCAAGCAGATACTCCAGGAGGGTCGGGGCGACCTGTGGGATACGGGCAACGTCGCGTCCGACCAGTCGATTCACATCGTTTACGCCGGCAAGGCGCTGGCGTCACGCGCGCGCTGCTGGTGGAAGGTGCGGGTCTGGGACAAGGACGACAGGGCCGGCGCGTTCAGCGAGCCGGCCGTCTGGGAGATGGGCCTGCTGGCGCCGGAGGAGTGGCAGGCCAAGTGGATCAGCGCGCCGGGCGACGATAACGACAAGACCCCGCAGCCGGCGCCGCTGTTTCGCAGATCATTCCGCCTCGCGCGGCAGCCGGCCCGTGCCCGGGTCTATATCTGCGGGCTGGGTTATTATGAGCTGCGCCTCAATGGGGCCAAGGTCGGCGACCACGTCCTCGACCCGGCCTTCACCCGCTACGACCGGCGGGCGCTCTACGTTACCTACGACGTCACGAGCCAGTTGAAGGAAGGCGAGAACGCTCTCGGCGTGATTCTGGGCAACGGCTGGTACAACATGCACACGCGGGCCGTGTGGGACTTCGACAAGGCCCCCTGGCGGGACCGGCCGGTCCTGCGGTGTCAGCTCGAAGTCACGTTCGACGACGGCTCGAAGGAAATCGTCGCCAGCGATGCGACGTGGCGCATCTCGACCGGGCCGATTGTCTTTGACGGCATTCGCAACGGCGAGACCTATGACGCCCGGCGGGAAAAGAGCGGCTGGGATGCCGCGGACTACGACGACACCGATTGGTCCGCGGCTCAGATCGACGACGGGCCGAAGGGCGTGCTCAAGGCCCAGATGATGCCGCCGATCAAAGTGAACAAGACGCTCAAGATGGCCAGGCTCACCGAGCCCAAGCCCGGGGTTTATGTCTTCGACACCGGGCAGAACATGGCGGGATGGACCCGGTTGAGGGTTTCCGGGCCCGCGGGGACGCAGGTCGTTTTGAAATACGGCGAGCGACTCAATGCGGACGGCACCGTCGACCAGAAAGAAATCGGCCAACACATCAGAAGCGGCAAGCCGCAGACGGATACCTACATTCTCAAGGGCGAGGGCATGGAGACGTGGGAGCCGCGGTTCGTGTATCACGGCTTCCAGTACGTCGAGGTGACCGGCCTGCCGGGCAAGCCCGGTCTCGACACGCTGAAGGCGCGGGTCGTGGGCACGGCGTTCGACCGGGCCGGCACGTTCAAATGCTCCAACGACCTGTTCAATCGCATCCAGCAGGCCACGCTGTGGTCCTACGTCAGCAACTTCGTCGGCTACCCGACCGATTGTCCGCATCGAGAGAAGAACGGCTGGACGGGCGACGCCCATCTTGCCGCCGAGACCGGGCTGTACAATTTCCACGCCGCCCCGGCCTATGCAAAGTGGCTCAACGACCTGAAAGACGAGCAGCGCGACAGCGGCGAGTTACCCGGCATCGTGCCCACCAGCGGCTGGGGCTACCAGTGGGGCAACGGGCCGGCCTGGGACAGTGCCTACGTCCTGATCCCGTGGTACCTCTACGAGTATCGCGGTGACACGCGGGCCCTGGCCGAGCACTACGACCGGCTCAAACGCTACGTGGACTACCTGACCAGCAAGGCCGAGAACCATATCGTCGCCATCGGCCTGGGCGATTGGGCGCCGGCCAAAACGACCACGCCCGAGAAGATCACCTCGACCGGATACTACTACCGCGACGCCTTGACCGTCGCCAAAGCCGCGAGCCTGCTCGGCAAAACCGAGGACGCGCGGAAATACGCCGAGCTGAGCCAGTTCATCCGGGACGCGTTCAATCGCGAATTCTACGACCCGAATACCTGGCGCTATGCCGGCGGCACACAAACGGCGATGAGCTGCGCCCTCTACCATGGGCTGGTCCCGCCCGCCCAGCACAAGAAGGTCGTCGGCAGACTCGTCGAAATGATTCAGGCGAACGACGGCCATCTCGACGCCGGCATCCTGGGTACCAAGTACCTGATCGATTCACTCACCCGCGCCGGCCGGGCCGACGTGGTGTACGACATGGCCACCAAGACCGACTACCCAAGCTGGGGCCGCTGGCTCGCAGAAGGCGCGACCACCCTTTGGGAGCAATGGAACGGCGAGGCCTCGCGCAATCATATCATGCATGGCCATCTTGGCGCCTGGTTCTACCAGGCTCTGGCCGGCATCAACATCGACTCCAGGACGGTGGGCTTCGGGCACACTATCATCAAGCCGCAACTGCTGGGAAACATCAAGTGGGTCCGTGCCAAGCATGAGTCCACGTACGGCACGATCAAAAGCGCCTGGGAAATCCAGGGCGACAAGTTTACTCTGAAAATCACCGTGCCTGTGAATACGACGGCCACCGTGTACGTCCCGGAGGTGGCCGGACCCATCCAGAAGGGCGAGCACGTCCGCTTCCTGCATGTCGAGGACAACTACAGCGTCTACGACGTCGAATCCGGGACCTACGAGTTCGTCTCGCAACTGCCCCCAAAAGAGACAAAGTGAGAGTGAATGGGTGGCAGCCTCAAGCGAAGCTTGGGGATGGCTTAAGCGCTTCCAGGTCCACCATCCCCAAGGTCTGCGGCCTTGAGGTTGCCACCCGGAACGTCCTATGATACGGATTAGGGAAAATTCTTGCGCGGCACAGACTTCGTCATCCCGAGGCGAAGCCGGAGGATCTGGCTCCTGGATAAGACGTTTCTCCCGTTCGTAGCCCGGATCCTTCACGGCGTCGCCATGCTAATGGACCGCTGTGGCGCTCGGGTTGTGGACCCCAAACGCGAAATACCGCGTTTGCGAACCCCTGCTTCTCAGCAGAGCCCTATCCTCCACAACGGCACCTCCAAGGATACCGATGGCGTCCCCCCCTCGCAAGTAGACACAAAGAGACTCCTGGCCCGTGCAGCGCGGGCGAACGAACACCTGCGGCGGATGTCATCACAGCAGCAGTTCGCTGCCTTCATGCCATGCTATTGGCCCAAAGCGTCAAATCTCGGGGGTGCGGGGGCAGAGCCCCCGGGAGGTCTGTCACATGCAAGGCGTTGCAATAACAGGTGGCTTTATGCGCCGACTGGCGGTACAATTCCCGGCAGAATTGATGGGAATAGCCCAAACGCGGAGATAATCAAGGACAGGGACAATGGACAAAGATCGCTTTGACGAGCTGGCGGGAGACGCGCAGTTCATTCCGGGCATCTACAACTATTGCGACCGCTGGTGCGAGCGCTGCGCGTTTACCGCGCGGTGTATGAACTACGCGCTGGCTCAGGAGGTGGAAGCGGGCGACTCCCAGTCGCGGGACCTCGAGAACGAAGCCTTCTGGGACAAGCTGGATGAGACGTTTGAGACCACGATGGAGACAATCGAGGAAGAGGCCGAGGAAATGGATATCGACCTCGACGACGAGGAGCTCGAAGAGAGTATCCGGGAGCAGGACGAGGTGCACGAGACGGCCCAGTTGCAGCCCCACAGCCGGACCGCAACGAGGTACATGGACGTGGTCGACCAGTGGTTCAAGTTGAACGAGGGCCTTTTCGCGGACGCGGGCGGCGAGTTGGAGTTCCTCGCCCGCGCCGACAAACCCGGCGACGGCTCCACCAATGACCTGACGGCTGTTCGCGATTGTCTCGAAGTGATCCGCTGGTACCAGCGACAGATCTGGGTCAAGCTCTGCCGGGCGACCGGCGGGACCATCCGCGCCGAGAGCGAAGACCTGGAGTGCTTCCAGGAAGACGCCGACGGCTCGGCCAAGGTCGCCCTCATCGGCATCGAACGCTCCATCGCGGCCTGGGCGACCCTGCTGCGCCGCTTCCCCGACCATGAGGACGCCATTTTCGCGCTGGCCACCCTCAAACGCCTGTTGCGCCAGGTGGAAGCGGCCTTCCCCAACGCCCGCGCCTTCCGCCGCCCCGGATTCGATGCGGACGGTCCCATGTAGGCACGGCATCCGACGCATTGGGGACCAGATGAACGGACTCGTTGACAAGGCGAGGGGGCAGCCGCCGTCATTCAGAATCGCGCCCGATGACCTCAGACGCTCTCACGATCCTGGCTGCTTTGCCTTGTCGCTCTCAGTCCCTCAATTCCCCAGCCAAAATACCCCATGACCGTCAGGGCCCAGCCCGGAATCAGGTAGATGAAACTCAGAATGGCGCGCCACGGCGTGCTCTCGTGCCTCGTAAACCAAACCGCATAATAGCCGTACACCAGAAACAAAACACCAACCGCGAGCATCACCAGTGCAACCACAAGCATCACGTTGTTCAGAAACTGCCTCATAGATCATTCCCCCACAGCAACAGATTCCGGCGACCCTTCTCTCGCCCGGCTATTCACTTCATGCCCGCCTGGCAGCGGTTTCATGGCACTATCTTGGCGGAACAGCAGGCAAGAAACACAGGTTTCTTCCACGGCGCATGCCTCTCTCGTCGAAGTGGCTGCGATTGGCTGGCGACCTTCAAACGCCCGCTGCCGGGCCTCGGCAAATGCGGGAGCCAGCCCTTGCCGCGGGACGCCCCTTTGTCCGTGGAAAGGGCGTCTTTTCGCCAGAATGGCTACAGCCTGGAACAGGTGACGGCCGAAGGTAATAGTGGCGCTTCGCCACCGCGTGTCTTTGCCAACCTGGGAAAACAAGATGGACCACACAAGTGAGGGTGTACAGGCCGTGCGGGACATGGTAAAATACAAGGCTACCATGGGACAAACCGGTAGCCTGGTTCACACGAGTGTGGGGCCGGCCGGCTCGACGGACAAATGGGGTCCACCCGGGCGCGGGCCTGCCACCACTGTGGAATCCACAGAACGTGACGAGAGCAAAACCGGTGGTAAGTCGACAAGTTTGCAGGTTTCGATTATGCCCAACAGCAGCAACAACGAGCCGTATCGGATTGACCCGGCGCAGCGGATCACCCGCCTGCCGCCCTACCTGTTTGGACGCATCAACGCGCTCAAGCACACCATGAGGCAGAAAGGGGCCGACATCATCGACCTCGGCATGGGCAACCCCGCCGACCCCGCCCCTCAGATCGTGATTGACAAACTCGCCGAAGCCGCCCGCGACTCGCGCAACCATCGGTACAGCGCTTCAAAGGGCATCACGAACCTCCGGAAGGAGATGGCCAAGAAGTACGCTCGGAAATGGGGGGTCGAGCTCGACGCGGATACCGAGGTCCTCGCCTGCATCGGCTCGAAGGAGGGCTTCAGCCATCTATGTCTGGCCATGCTGGGCACCGGCGACACGGCAATCGTCCCCGACCCGGCGTTTCCGATCCATTGCTACGGCGTAGTACTGGCCGGGGCGAACGTCATTACGGTCCCGCTCGGCAACGACCAGAAGTTTCTCGATACCATCGCGATGGTCTGCGAGCACCTGTTCCCCAAGCCGAAGCTGCTGATTCTGAACTATCCGCACAATCCGACCGCCATGACGGTTGATCCCGGCTTCTTCGAGCCGATCGTAGACCTGGCCAAACACTTCAAATTCCAGGTCATCCACGACTTCGCCTACGGCGAGACGGTCTTCGACGGCTACCAGGCGCCCAGCTTCCTCTCGGCCAAGGGAGCCAAAGACGTCGGCGTCGAGTTCACGACCATGAGCAAGCCCTATAATATGGCCGGTTTTCGCATTGGCTTCGTCGCCGGCAACAAGCAGATGATCGACTACCTGGCCACCATTAAAGGCTACTACGACTACGGCATTTTCCAGGCGATCCAGATTGCCGGCATTATCGCGATGCGGCATTGCGAGAAGGATATCGCCGCCCAGAACCTCAAGTACCAGTCGCGGCGGGACGTGGTGTGCGACGGCCTGCGCCGGATCGGCTGGCAGGTCGAGAAGCCGCGTGCCAGCATGTTCGTCTGGGCCCGGGTCGCCGACGAGCACCTCAACGGCAAAGGCACGATCGACTATGCGATGGACCTCATGGAACACGCCGAGGTCGCCATCGCTCCCGGCCGGGCCTTCGGCGAGAACGGCGAGGGCTACATGCGCATCGCCCTGGTCGAGAACGAGCAGCGCCTCCGCCAGGCGATCCGCAACATCAGCCGCTACAGCCAGCAAAGACCCATCCGCAAAGCCAAAGCCGCCAGGTAGGTGGATACCGCGCAGAGGCGTGATTTCTCGGTCCCGAGGCTGGCCCCCGCCGGCAGACTCTTGCAGAGTCCTCAGAGAAAGCTTAGACTGTGACCCATGAGCCCACAGATGAAGAAGATGTTGGTCTATGTGGATGCCTCAGTCGTCGGGGGATGCGAAGATGCTGAGTTTGTCCAGGACAGTCTTGCCTTGTGGCGGCTTTTTGTTCAGGGTCAATACGTGATGGTGCTGTCCGAACACACAGTCCGCGAGCTGGGAGGGGCACCGGAGCAGGTTCGCAAACGCCCGTTGGAGATACCACGGGAGCACCGAATCATCTTGACCGACGATGACGAGGCCGATGCCCTGGCGGAGGCCTACCTGGAACATCATGTCGTGGGGCCCGGAAGCAGATCTGATGCTCTGCATGTGGCCTTGGCCGTGGTGAACAACTGCGACGTCCTCGTGAGTTGGAACTTCAAACATATCGTCAATCTCGGCAGGATACGGCTGTTTAATGCCGTGAATCTGGAGAAGGGCTACCGCCCCATAGAGATCCGCTCTCCCAAGGAGATATTGGTCGATGAAAAAAGCATTTGACGCCGTTTCCTGGATGCGCCAGCGGCGAGCGCAGATCGATGAGGAAGACGCGACCCTGACCTGGGCCCAGAAGCGTGAAAGGACACACGAGCAGGTCCGTCAAGACCCGATCCTGGCCCAGTTGTCCGAAGAAATCGTCGCCCCTACCAAGGCTGCCCCGAGATCGTGAAGATGCCTGGGTGTCCTGCGCCTCCGCGAGGGACTCAATCAGGACTCCAGAGATGCACGACGACGGTGCGTCCGCCGGCAAAACTGGCCTTTCTCCTGTTGAACTATGTGCTATGAAGTGCTGTAATCATGCCTTCGATGGAATTGGGTCTCTACTCAGAAACCATTTTCCGAGGGCATGACATGGCTCTGAAAGCCAGCTTGGTGTGGTCCTTTCTCACGGGCGTCGCCCTGTCACCCGGCCTTCTGCACGGAGCCTCGTTCTATGCCGAGCGCCTGGACGACCCGGCGGCGGTTTACCTGACGCGGGAAAACTTCCCCGTGCACGGCGACGGCGTCGGGGATGATTCCGCGGCCCTGCAAGAGGCGATCGACAAGGTCGCGTCGAGCACCGGCGCCGGGGTCCTGTTCATCCCGCAAGGGACCTATCGTCTTACGAAGACCGTCTACGTCTGGCCCGGCGTCCGTCTGATCGGCTATGGCGACCGCCGGCCGGTCCTGACCCTGGGTGCGAATACGCCGGGTTTCCAGGAGGGAGACGAAAAGTATATGCTGTTCTTCTCCGGCGGGCGCGGGTTTGGCAGGACCGACGGTCCTCCCCGGGACGGCGGCGCCGGCACGTTCTACAGCGCTGTCAGCAACATCGATATCGAGATCGGACCGGGCAATCCGGCGGCCGTCGGCGTCCGCTTCCACGTGGCACAGCACTGCTACCTCGCTCACATGGACCTGCGGCTCGGCTCGGCCCGGGCCGGTTTGCAGGACATCGGCAACGAGGTCGAAGACCTCCATTTTCACGGGGGACAGTACGGCATCATCACCAGAAGGTCCGCCCCCGGATGGCCCATCCTGGTCATCGATTGCACGTTCGAAGGACAGAGCGAGGCGGGCATCAGTTGCGATGAGGCCGGTCTGGCCGTGGTCCGTCCTCGTTTCAGAGACGTTCCAACGGCCGTCGCCATCGCATCCGGCAAACCCGATGAGTTGTGGCTCAGTGACGCACGTTTCGAGAACATCGCCGGTCCGGCGGTGGTCATCAGCAACGAGAATAATGCCCGGACCCAGATAAACATGCAGAACGTCGCCTGCAAAGAGGTGCCGGTCCTCGCCAAATTCCGCGAGAGCGGCAAGAGGGTGGCGGGGGTCGGGCCAGCGTACGTGGTCGAGCAGTTCACTCATGGCCTGCACTTGGCCGGCCTGGGCGCGGCGCGGCAGATCAAGACCACGCTGGCCGCCCACGAGGTGAACTCGCTGCCGGCCGCAGTGGCATCGGACATCCCCGTTCTTCCCGATCCCGCCACCTGGGTCAACGTGCGCACGCTCGGAGCGACGGGCGACGGTCGAACCGACGATACGGCTGCCCTGCAACGGGCGATTTCCGGGCGCCGAACGCTCTATCTGCCGATGGGATGGTATTGCGTCAGCGACACGCTGACACTCCGGCCGGACACGGTCTTGATCGGCCTGCACCCTTCCGCCACGGTGGTCAACGTGCCGGACAATACGCCCGCCTTTCAGGGGCCCGGGGGGTCCAAGCCCGTCATCGAGGCCCGCAGAGGCGGCACCAACATCATCACGGGCATCGGCGTTTATACGGGCGCGGTCAACCCCCGCGCCGTGGGCGTGAAGTGGATGGCCGGGACGCATTCCCTGATGAACGACGTCCGCCTGCACGGCGGGCACGGCACAAGGGTGCCGGGGGAACGCGGCGGCTTCGGGAGACTGGGCAATCGCGACACCTGGAACAGCCAGCACGCCAGCCTGTGGGTCACTGACGATGGCGGCGGGACCTTCAAGGACATCTGGACCCCCAGCCCCTACGCCAGTTCCGGCATGGAGATTTCCGATACCTCGACCAGCGGCCGGGTGTACGCAATGTCCCTCGAGCACCACGTCCGCAACGAAATGGTCATTCGCAACGCCTCCCACTGGCGCTTCTACGCCGTGCAATTCGAGGAGGAGCGCGAAGAAGGCCCAAAGGCCCTGCCCCTGGAGATCGACCGTTCGAACGACCTCCAGTTCGCCAACACCTTCTTCTACCGTGTCGTCAGTTGTTTTGTGCCCTTCCCGCACGCAACCAGGGTGAGCGATTCCCGTGACATCCGCTTGCGGAACCTCCATTGTTACAGCAACAGCAAGGTCTCCTTCGATAGCACGGTCTTTGAGGCGACGGCCGGCGCAGAGGTCCGCGACTCGGAGTTCGCCCTGCTGGACATCTCCGGCGGTCCGCTTGCCGCGCGGGCCCCCGTGGGCTCGGCGGTCCTGGCCGCCGGGGCCAGGGTCGAGAAGCTTGCCGGCGGGTTCCTGAATATCGCCGGTGCGGCGGTGGACGGCAAAGGTAATGTCTACTTCGCGGACGCCCGCGAGAAACGGATTTACCGATGGTCGCAGGAGAAACACACCGCCGAGGCGGTCCGCGAAATCGCGCAGCAGCCGGTCAACCTCGCCTTCGACAAGGCGGGCAATCTGTTGGTCGTCGCATACGAGGGCAACGGCACGGTCCTGGCCTTTCGCCCCGACGCCAACGATGACGAGATCGTCACGCTCGCGCCGCAGCGCGCGGCCCCGCGTCCGGGAATGACGCCAATCCTGCCGCTGAACCGCTGGATGGGCGACGGCGAATTCCTGCGGGACTCGACCACGCCCAAGCCTTCGCACTACGTCTCGCCCGACGGCACGACGTTCGTTCCCGCGGGTCGGGACTTCACCACCGGTGCCACCATGTGGGGCACGAAGATGGCCGACGTGCTGCGGGCCTTCGGCCTGGCCCCCGCCCTCACGGGGAAGCCCTTCTACGTCACCAACGAAGCGGAGCTCAAAACGTGGGTCTTCACCGTGGGCCCGGACGGCACGCTCTCCGACCCCAGGCTTTTCGCCAACGAAGGCGGCGAGAGCGTCGCGGTCGACGACCAGGGCAACGTCTACCTCGCCGCCGGCCAGATCCGGGTCTTCGACCCGTCCGGCAAACAGATCGACGTCATCAAGGTTCCGCAGCGCCCGACCTGCCTGGTCTTCGGCGGCCCGGACCGCAAGACCCTCTTCATCACAGCCCGATCCTCGCTCTACAGCGTCCGCGCGCGCTTCCCCGGCCCCACTGAGAACCACTGAGAGCAGGCCCCACCGACCCCGCGGTAAGATCCCGGTCCCAGGATCATCATCGACAACCCCGGACGCACTCGGCCCCATACACCTGAGCACGGCGCAGATTTTCTTGTGAATCTGCAGGTCCGCCCGGAAAAAGACCTCATTCCCCACGCCTCAATAGACGAGATTGTATTGTCTACCGGGGGCTCAAACTGGGGGTGCACCGCCACGGTCCCGCCATGACTGATGGCAGCACAATCAACGGGGATTTCGAAATGGCAAGGGCGATTATCTGCGCAATGTTCTTGCTTGCGGCATGTTTGGTGGGCGGCGGATGCAACGGCTATACGCCACCTCCACGCCCTTTCCAGCACTATTCGGACCGCCTGCTTTCCGACCAGATGGAGTTCTATCGGCCGCACGGAGTGACCGATCTCGCCGCTCTCGGCGGGACCGCCGCAGTGATGGCCAATACGGCGGCGGACGAGAACTTCTATCACAGCTACCAGAAGCGGCTGGGCGATTCGCCGGAACTGGATGATCTCGCCGATGCCGGCTGGAGACTGGGCGACGGTCGGCTGATGATCCCTGCGCTCTTTATCGGGCATTTCGCGGCGCGGGCGTATTTCGAAGACGGTGCGGATTCATGGCTGGCCCAGTTGACCGAGCGCAGCTTACGGGCTTACCTGGTGGGGGCGGCGCCCCTTCTCCTGGCACAATACACGGGCGGGTCGCGACCAGAAGAGCGCCCGAGGGGGGATGGGGATCTCGATGATTACAGCTCCGTCTGGGTGGTCGGCCCCGATACGAACGGCGCCAGCGGACACGCCTTCATCGGAGCGGTTCCCTTCATCACGGCCGCCAAGATGACCGACTCGGCCCCGGCCAAGATCGGCTGGTATGCCTTGTCGACCCTGCCGGCCTGGTCGCGCGTGCACCGCGGTGCCCACTGTCCATCCCAGGTCCTGCCGGGATGGGGTCTGGCCTAACTGGCGTCCGAGGCAGTCCTGCGCACCGGGTCCCCGAACAATATTGACCTCGCCATCGTGCCCACCTCCGACGGCATTTTCTTCTCTCTCGGCTGGCAGTTCTGACACGGGTCGACAGGCCTGATGCCGAGCGTAAAACTCCTCCCGCCAACGAGTCGGGCGATAGCCTCATTCTCCCTGGTTCGAGAGCCAGTCGGCAGTTTCGAAACGCCGGGCAAGACAGCCTCGTCCAGCAGACCACCCGATTGCGACGGCTGAAGGATGAAGACCGGTTCAAAACCCGGTAACACTTCTCCCCGGCTGATGGGTGGCATACCCTGGCAGCAGTTGCTGTCCACCTCCGCAAAACTCTGGCTTGCGTGAATTGCAGCACGCCGCCACGCCATTTCCGAGCGCCCCGGTGGGCATAGCAGCCCGGCCTCTCAGCGTGTGCCCGTGGGTTCGGGCATTTATACGGATTAGGAAAAATTCTTGCGCGGTGGCCTCTGTCATCCTGAGGCGAAGCCGAAGGATCTGGCCATCGAAAGGGGGTTTCTCTCGCTCGCAGGCCAGATCCTTCACCGCGCTGCGCTCCGTTCAGAGCCTGCCCTGAGCGGAGTCGAAGGGATGACAGACCGCGCACGAATCAATCATAAACCGTATTACCCCTTCGATGCAGGGAATAGATTCTTGACACGGGGGGAGCGGCCTACTAAAGTAGCGCCTTCGTTTTCGCATACGCCCGGTAGGGTGGGTGTTCGACCGCAGAGAGCGGGATGATAACGCCAGGAATTTAGGAGAATGGTACATGGCAACAAAGGTCGCGATCAATGGTTTCGGCCGAATCGGCAGAGCCGTCGCACGCATCATCATGGAACGAAAGGGCGATCTGGAGCTCGTCGCCATCAACGACTTGTCCGACGCCAAGAGCCTGGCCCACCTTTTCAAGTATGACACTGTGATGGGGACCTGGGGCGGCACCGTCGAGGCCAAGGATGGCACGCTCGTCATCAATGGCAAGCAGGTCAAGGTCCTGGCCGTCAAGAACCCTGCCGAGCTGCCGTGGAAAGATATGGGCGTCAAGGTCGTCCTTGAATCGACCGGGATCTTCCGCAACGCCGAATCGCCCAAGGGCGGATATGCCGACCATCTCAAGGCCGGCGCCAGCAAGGTTCTGCTCAGTGTCCCGGCCAAGGACAAGATCGACGCCACCATCGTTCTGGGCGTCAATGACAGCGCCCTGACGGCGGCCGTCAAGTGCGTCTCCAACGCAAGCTGCACGACGAACTGCCTGGCTCCCGTCGCCAAGGTGCTCAACGACACCTTCGGCATTGAGAAGGGCCTGATGACGACCGTACACGCCTATACGAACGACCAGCGGGTCGCGGATATGATTCACAGCGATCTGCGTCGCGCCCGCGCCGCGGCCTGTAACATCATCCCGACCTCCACGGGGGCGGCCAAGGCCATCGGCCAGGTCATCCCCGCTCTCGACGGCAAGCTCCACGGTTTCGCGCTCCGCGTCCCCGTGCCGGTCGGCAGCGTGGTGGACCTGGTCGTCGAGGTGAAGAAGGAAGCCTCCGTGGAGGCGATCAACGCTGCGATGAAGAAAGCCGCCGAGGGTCCGATGAAGGGCATCCTCGCCTACTGCGAAGACCCGATCGTCAGCAGTGACATCGTCAAGAGCACTTACTCCAGCGTCTTCGACGCCCTCTCGACCATGGTCAAGGGCAACATGGTGAAGGTTCTGAGCTGGTACGACAACGAGTGGGGCTACTCGAATCGCAGCGTCGATCTGATGGAACGCATGGCGAAACTGTGAGCACGGCCCGGCACCTGATTCCATCATTTCCGGTTTGACGTACGTACCCGGAGCCTTGAGAATGGGCTCGTGCGTGGGAGTTCTGAGAAAGAGAAAGGTCATTTTGGAGTAGGTGTAAGCATGGCCAAGAAAACGGTTGCGGATATCGAGGTCAAGGGCAAGAAGGTCCTGATGCGCGTCGATTTCAACGTGCCGCAGGATGATGACGGCAATATCACCAGCGATGACCGCATCGTCAAGGCGCTGCCGACCATCAAGAACATCCTCAATCGCGGCGGCGCCCTGCTTCTCATGAGCCACCTCGGCCGGCCCGAAGGCAAGCGGGACGACGCTTACACCCTCAGGCCCGTGGCCGAGAGGCTCTCCGAGCTGCTCGGCAAAAAGGTCATTTTCGCCAACGACTGCGTCGGGCCGGATGCCAAGGCGAAGGCCGCAGCCCTCAAGCCTGGCGACGTCCTGCTCCTGGAGAACCTGCGGTTTTACAAGGAAGAGGTCATCAAGGACAAGGCCGCCAAGGAAGACGCCCAACTCCGCGAGGCCAAGGACACCTTCGCACGGGAGCTCGCCGCGATGGCCGATGTCTACGTCGATGACGCCTTCGGCACCGCCCACCGGGACAACGCCTCCATGTACACCGTGCCCTCGGTCATGGAGGGCAAGCCCCGCGTCACCGGCTTCCTGATTGAGAAAGAGCTGAATTTCCTCGGCGATACGATCAGGAACCCGTCGCGTCCCTTCGTGGCCATCCTCGGCGGCGCCAAGGTCTCCGACAAGCTCGGCGTCATCGAGAACCTCATTGACAAGGTCAACCGCATCATCATCGGCGGGGCCATGGCGTATACCTTCCTGAAGAGCCGGGGCAAGGCCGTCGGCGACAGCCTCTGCGAGGACGACTTCATGGACAAGGCCCTGGCGCTGCTGGACCAGGCGACCGAGGCGGGCTGCGAGGTCATGCTGCCGCCCGACCACGTCGTGGTCCGCAAGCTCGCACCGGGCGCGGAGCATCGCATCGCCGTGGGCGATATCGATCCGGGCTGGCCGCCCGTGGACATCGGCCCCATGGCCCGCAAGGAGTTCGCCGAGAAGATCGTCGGGGCCAAAACGATCCTCTGGAACGGGCCGATGGGCGTCTTCGAGATCGCACCGTTCGACGAGGGAACCAAGGCCATTGCCCAGGCCGTCGCCCAGGCGACCGAACAGGGCGCCAAGAGCGTCGTCGGCGGGGGCGACAGCGCCAGCGCCATCGAACAACTCGGCCTCCAGGACAAGATCAGCCACATCTCGACCGGCGGCGGCGCCTCGCTCGAGTTCCTCGAGGGCAAGAAGTTCAAAGCCATCGA
>CAYFUB010000238.1:0-10756 GCA_964346195.1 uncultured Pirellulales bacterium | reverse complement strand
TCCTGGTCGTCTTCCAGCAGGGCGGCATCCTCGGCGGCGTCGGGCAGACCCTCGCCATCAGCCGGCCGTTGACCGCTTACGGGGCCGAGTACAATCGCCTGCAGGACGAGCTGGTGAGGACCAGAATCGACCTCAACGTGCTCCAGAGCCGAGAGCCCGACAGTCCGAGACTGACGGAGCTTCGGCAAAGCGTGACGGGGCTGACCGCCCAAATCACCGGGCGGCGCGAGCCGCGCGACCCATACCTCTGGGCGACGATTCTAGCGACAGCGACGTCGATATTGCTGTACGTCGGCCGATATCGGGTCATTCAACTGGTCGCCACGACGCTCGTGGCCGGTTTTACGCTCGTGACCATCCTCACCGTTATCGCGCTACAGACGAGAACCGAATGGGCGGTTCGCGGCCACGAGCTGGCACGCGGACTCAGCTTTCACCTGCCGCCTTCGGATCTGGCCGCGGGCGGCAACCCGGTTCGCACAGCCCTGGGAGCCTTCGGCATCATCGGCATCGGAGCAGCCGAGTTGATCATGTATCCCTACTGGTGCCTCGAAAAAGGGTATGCGAAATTCACGGGGCCGCGCGACGGCACCGCCGGCTGGATCGACCGGGCCCGCGGCTGGATTCGCGTGCTGTACGTCGATGCCTGGGCCTCCATGGTGGTCTATACGTTCGCGACCGTAGCCTTCTACCTGCTGGGGGCCGCCGTGCTCGGCCGCATCGGTATCAACCCGGAAGGACGCGACATGGTGCGAACGCTGGCGGCCATGTATATCCCCGTCTTCGGCCCCGTGGCGTACGTCATCTTCCTCTCAGGAGCGTTCGCCGTGCTGTACTCGACGCTCTTCGTCGCGGCCGCCGGCAATGCACGCATGGTGGCCGATGCCTCCGGCCTGTACGGCCTCACTGACGGCTCCGAGGCTGGGCGGGCCAAATGGACACGCAGAATCAGCGCCGTCTGGCCTTTCATGGCGTTGCTGCTCTACGTGTTTGTTCGGGCGCCGGCAACCATGATCGTCGCCTGCGGCATCGCCCAGTCCATCATGCTGCCCCTGCTCGGGGCCGCCGCGTTGTATTTCCGCTACCGCCGCAGCGACTTCAACTTGCGGCCCGGCCGACTGTGGGACCTGATGCTCTGGATCGCCTTCGCCGCGTTCCTGGTCGTAGGCGTCTGGTCGGTGTTTACAGTCCTGGAGAGAATGAAAGAGGCATTAGGCGGCACGTAGGATGGGTTTTAGCCCTTGCGGACATTCTGTCGAATGTCGACAAATGACTTTTAAGGAGGCATTCACAATGGGTCCTAAATCTCTCATACCGTGTATCCTCTTGAGTTCCAACGCCGGCACGAAGCGGTGCGTGATGCGCACCCTACGGCCGACGACTCTTTTGTCCATCCTGAGCACCGTCCTGGTCTGGCAAACCACCGCGGCCGCGGATGCCAAATTGGGCGTCACGCAAAAGCCGTTCGGCCAAACCTCCGACGGGCAAGAGGTCACGCTCTTCGAGCTGACCAACGCCCACGGGCTGCGGGCGCGGGTGGTGGAGTACGGGGCCATCCTGGTCTCACTCGAAGTTCCCAACCGCGAAGGCAAGTTGGTCGATGTCGCGCTAGGATTCGATAACCTCGCCCCCTACCTCCGCGGGCATCCGCTTTTCGGCTCGACCGTCGGCCGGTACGCCAACCGCATTGCCGGCGCCCGATTCACGCTCGACGGCGTCGAATACAAACTGACCGCCAACGCCGGCAAAAATCACATTCACGGCGGTGGCAACAAGAGGTTCGACAAGGTCGTATGGCAGGGCCACGCGCTCGAAGGCGACGGCTGGGTCGGCGTGCGCTTCGACCATGAGAGCCCCGACGGTGAGGAGGGCTTCCCCGGCAACCTCGAATGCAGCGTCGCGTACGTCCTGAACGACGACAACGAGCTGCAAATCCGCTACGAGGCCGCGACGGACAAGCCGACCATCATCAACCTGACGAATCACAGCTACTTCAACCTCGCCGGTGCGGGCAACGGCGACGTCCTGAGCCATGAAATCACGATCAACGCCGACTTCTACACTCCCGCCGGAGAGGGCTTGATCCCCACCGGCGAAATCCATACGGTTAAAGGCACGCCGCTCGATTTTACCGAGCCGAAGACCATCGGCTCACGAATTCAGGAGTTGACGCAGACACGAGGCTATGACCACTGCTATGTGCTGACCGGCTCGCCCGGCTCGACGCACCCGGTCGCAACGGTCTACGAGCCGACGGGCGGCATCGTGATGGAGGTACGCACAACGGAGCCGGGCGTACAGTTCTATACAGCCAACGGCATGAAGGGCATTCAGGGCAAAACCGGCAAGGTCTATAACAACCACGCTGGCTTCTGCCTGGAGACGCAGCACTTTCCCGATTCGCCCAACAAACTGCACTTCCCGTCCACCGTGCTCCGCCCGGGCGAAACGTTCCGCAGCACCACCATCTTCAAGTTCTCAACGCGATAGGAGGCTTATCACAGGGACTGCCGGGAAACTCGGCGGGCACAGTTTGCCCTGCGTGACTGATGAAGATGACTCTCTAACGAATTCCCCCTGCGGACCGTCTATGATTGAGAAGGAGGTGAATATGATTTCGAGAAGACGTACCGCGCGAATCTGCATGGCCGCCGCCGTAGCTCTGGTCCTGTGGACACGGCTCCCAGCGGGCGAACCTCCGCAGTCGGTCGTGCCGGCCTCTCAATCCCTGATCCGCGTGACGGTCGATCCGCGCGTCGAGCTGCTGAGCATCGTCTTTCGCCTGGCGGGCAACTCCGAGTACAACCGCGGCCGGATTCCCTCCTACATCAAAGACGTGGATGAGCATTTCGGCCCATTCAAAGACCATGCCGCCGTGGTCAGGGCCCGGGAGTTGTTCAAGCGGCGCGGCATCAGCTATGACGCGCCGATGATGATGGCGGTCTGTCTGACCGACATCGCGTCTGTCGAGCTGCGCCCCTGTCGTGACGCCTTCCCCCTGCGCCGGGACCGCCGCTGGACCGCTCGCGACGCCGCGGCGCTCATCAAGGATCTGCGGTCGTTCGTCCGCGCGACCGATTTCCCGGCCTTCATCGAGCGCCATCAGCCGCTCTATCGCACGGCCTGCGACCGCCTGGAACAGGTCCTCCGGGAACGCCGGATCTCGGAGTGGTTCGACAGCTTCTTTGGAAGCCGCCCGCAGGCCGACTTCATCGTGGCCATTGGCATGCTCAACGGCGGCGCATGTTACGGGCCGAGCGTCCAGCTCGCCGATGGGCGGGAGGAAATCTACTCCGTGCTCGGCGCCGGGGCTGTCGATGAGGCCGGCCAGCCGAAGTTCGACGCCGCGATTGTCTCGACGGTCGTGCACGAATTCTGCCACTCCTATACCAACCCTCTCGTCGATAAACATCTGGATGCCCTCAAGCCTTCGGGAGAAAGAATCTTCCGAGTGGTGCAAGCCGAGATGAAGCGGCAGGCCTATGGCCAGTGGAAGACCGTGATGACCGAGTCCCTCGTTCGCGCTTGCGGGGTCCGCTATGCGCTGGCCACGGGCGGGGCAGCGGCCGCAGCCGCCGAAACGAAACACAACACCGACCGGCATTTCCTCTGGACCGGGGGACTGGCCGACCTCCTGGCCGAATACGAGACCTCGCGTCAGATGTACCCGACGCTCGACGTCTTCATGCCTCGCGTCGTCGAGTTCTTCAACCACTACGCGGCCGAACGCCTCGAAAAAGACTCGGCCGCCCTGCAGGAAAAACGAAGACTCCGGCTCGAGGCGATCAAGGCCAAGTCGCCCGGCATCGTATCCCTCGTCCCCGCCAATGGCGCGCAGGACGTGGACCCGAATCTCCCGGCCATCGTCGTCACCTTCGACCGGCCCATGGTCAAAGGCAATCTCGCCGTCATGCGGCTCGACCTCGGGTCTCTGCCATTTGCCGGCAAGAGCACCTTCGACGACAGCGGCAAGGTCCTGACCATCCCGGTCAAACTCAAGCCGCAGACCGAGTACCGCTTCGGCCTCAACGCGGAAAACTTCCTCGTCATGCGCGACGTGCAGGGCAATCCCCTCGCCCCCGTCGTCGTCAGCTTCAAGACCCGAGCCGCCCAGTAGCTACCTGAAGCAGAAACACAGAGTATATCCATGGCAAAAAGCGAATGTTGCGCATTCTTATCCTGGTCCGGGTGCCATGCTTACGCTCGCGTAAGCATGTTGTGTCTGTACCCCTTCATCCGGATTCGAAGAAATCGGTGCGCGGGACACATGCTGTCATCCTGAGGCAAAGCCGAAGGATCCGGCTACCGAACAGGAGGTTCTTTCGTTCGCAGGCCGGATCCTTCACTGCGCTACGCTCCGTTCAGGATGACAAACAGGAGCGCAAGAATTAACCCGAATCCGTACTGGCCACGTAACTTTTGCAGCACGGCAGGGTGCCATTTCAGCCGCGCACCTGGACTTTGGCGAGTTGCTCGTAGAACTGGATGATACCGCCGTGGTCGTCGCCGGCCTTGCCGTCGGTCCGGAGGGCCTGCATGATCTCCATCACCCCGCTCGACAGCGGCACGGGCACGCCGAGCTCGTGGGCGGTGTCCAGGGCGTTGGCCAGGTCCTTGATGTGCAGCTCGATGCGAAACCCCGGCTGGAAGTTGCCCTTCAGCGCCAGCGGCATCTTGGCGTCGAGCACCGTGCTGCCCGCCAGACCGGCGCGGATGGCCTGGAACACGCGCTCGGGGTCCACGCCCGCCTTCGTCGCCAGGACCATCGCCTCCGACATGGCGGCGATGTTCAGGGCCACGATGATCTGGTTGGCCAGCTTCGTGACGTTGCCGCTGCCGATGTCGCCGACCCGCGTGACGGAGGCCCCCATGCGCGCGAGAATATCCTTCACCTGCTCGAACGTGTCCGCCGGCCCTCCCACCATAATGGCCAGCGTCCCCGCAATGGCCTTGGGCTCCCCGCCGCTGACCGGGGCGTCGAGCATGGCAACCCCCTTGGCCTTGGCCTGGGCCGCGATCTCCTGGCTGGCCAACGGCGCAATGGAGCTCATATCGACCAGAATGGTCCCCGGCCGGGCCCCTTCGAGCACGCCGTTGGGCCCGAGCACCGCCTCGCGCACGTGCGGCGAGTTGGGAAGCATAGTGATGACAAGCTCGCTGGCGGCGGCGACCTCCTTGCTGGACGAGGCACGCAGTGCCCCCGCTTTGACCACTTCATCCATCCTCTCCGGGATGATATCATACACCGTCAACTCATAGCCGGCCCTGAGAAGGTTCTGGGCCATGGGCTTGCCCATGATGCCCAAGCCGATAAAGCCTATTTTCTTCATTGCACCTAGTCCTTTCCTCAACTGGCTTTCAACGCTGAACAATATGGACTGCGGAGGAGCATCTTGTTGTCGGTCATGTCGAGCGGAGCACAGCGGAGTCGAGACATCTGGCTACGAATACAACGTGTCGTCCATCCGCGACCAGATTTCCGTTCCGGGCTCTCCGCTTCGCTCTGTGTCTCCACGCGGCCTTCGGCCTTGGTCGAAATGACACCAGAATTACCCACTCTACGCCGACCCACTGGCGGCAACGACAACTTCTCACAGGCGAAAGCTCTCCAACCGTTTCCAGCCGCTCTCGTAGAACTGCGAGAGCGTCCGCTGGGTGACGCCGTAGGTCATAAACTCGGTAGGTTTCATGCCGTCCGGCTCGTAAGCCCGCACGAAATCCGGGATCTGCGAAAGCCGCTCGATTACGTCGGGGGCAATCTCCATGTCGATCCGCTCCTCCCGCGGCAACCCCGGCGCCCGCAGCATCTCCTGGACCGAAGGGAAAATCGACATGATGACCTCGGCCCCGGCCAGTTCCGTCATGTGGTGCGTCCCGCGCAGGGCGGCGACGATCGGCACGGCCTCGTAGCCGCGCTGCTGGTAGATCGAATACGCCCGCTTCGTGACGGCCAGCCCGGCGAGCCGGATATCCGACTCGCTGACGCCGGCCCGGCAATCGTGGGCCACGTCCCGCAGATAGTCATCCAGCCGGCCAATCATAATGACGGCAAAACACCGGCCCGGCTTGACCCCCTTGGCGGCCCGTTGCACGCCCCGCCGGTGCCGTTCCGCTATCGCAACCGTCTGGGGCACCGTGTAGCTGATGGTCAGCGTGCACGTGATGCCCTCGGCGGCGCAGTCCTCCAGGACGTCGAGCCCGGCCGCCGTGGCCGGCAGCTTGACCGCGATGTTCGGCGCCCACCGGCTGAACCGCCGGGCCATCGCCAGCATGGCCTCGCGGTCCCCGGCCCGCAGCGGATTCACCTGGGCACAGACATACCCCGTCGCCCCGCCAGTCCTCTCGTATTGCGGCAGCAACTGCCGGGCCGCGTGGCTGACGACAATCCGCATCAGCCCCTCCACCCGTTTCTCCGGCTCGGCGTTCTGGGAGAGCACACTCTGAATCTCGGAAGCCCACGCCGTCTTATTGGCCGCCAGGGCCACATGTGCCAGGAACGGGTTCGTCGTCGCCCCGCAGGCCCCGCGTTCGATGCCGCGAGCCAGCTCGGCCGGGTCCGCCGAGTCATGCCACCAGGTCGTCTTGGTGTTGTCAATCAACCACTGCAAATACTCATGTTTCATGTGCTACTCCTGTCACGTCGGCCCCAAGATAAGCCCCTCCGGCCCGCCACACAAGCGCAACCCCGAGAAATCCCGCCTGCGACTACATTTCGTGGAAACGACAGACGTACGGGAGGCAACGCCTTGCACAGACCCCGTCATCCTGAGCGCAGCGAAGGATCTGGCATCGCATGAGAGATTTCATCCGATGCGCCGGGGACTTCTCGCTCTGTGACCACATGCTTCCCTTTGCCCGGCACGACACAGGCCGACTACTCTGCCACGAAATTCAATTGCAGACACACCTCCCGTATCCCGTTTTCCCTTTGCATCGCCGTTCGCCTGGGTCTACAATGTCATTCACAGGTTGAGCGCGACGGGGCTCAAGGCCGGGAGAAGATCGTGGCATGCTGCATCGCCTCGAGGTGAGCCTTGCAGAAAAGGGGCGATCTATCCAGGAGTCAATTCTTGTACCAGCGGTGCAGGTGAAGGCATGAGGGAATTGAAGGTTCCGACGGCTGTGGTGATGCTGGGTGGGTTGATGTGCGTTGCGTTGACGTCCTGTGACCGGCCCGCCGGACAGAAGCCCGATGCGAAGGTGCTTCAACGTGCGAATGCCACGTTGTCAAGCGTGGAGTTGCCGGTGTTGCCCGAGGGAATCACGGATTTGCGGTACTGGGCCGGCGGCATCTTCGCCAAATTCATCAACATCAAATTCACGGCCTCGCCGGAGCAAGCCCTGGACTATTTCCAGAGGGCGGGCGCCGCCTGCTACTTTGAATTCCAGGCACGTGAAGGCCAGCATCGTAACAGGTATTACGTTTCGGCAACCCATTTCCTCGGCGACTCTCGCGACCGCGCGCACCCGCCCGATTTTATCGACTTGAATGGCCGCGGAGGTCTAGCGTTGCGGCGCTGGTTTGAGAGCGTCTATGACATCCGTCACGGCTGGTATTACGGCACCACAAGAGACGGTGGCGAGTGGGGTTGCGAGTTCTATTACGACCTGGATACCCAGGTGTTTTACCTGTATTGGCACTACAGTTAGAGGGCGCAGGGGACGGCCGCCAAGGCCCAATGCGAGCCCTGAAACCGCCGGCTTTACAGACTCTGCCCCTGGCCTGGGTACGTGCCGCCAGAATCGCGGGACGCCGTGCTACGCTTTCACCGATGCCGCGAAGGTTTCGACGAATTTGACGCACTTGGCTACGTCCTCGACCAGTTGGGGCGAGAGGTGCTCGTATTCGATGGTGGCCAGGCCGCGGAATTTCATATCGCGCAGCGTTTGCAGAACCTGCGTGTAGTTGGCCTTACCCTCGCCCAGCGGCACGTCGCGCGACTCGGGGTTGCCCATCTCGGCGGCATCCTTCAGGTGCACGGTGATAATGCGGCCGTTGAGCTTCTTGAGGCACTGGACCGGGTCCAGGCCGGTGCGGACATAGTGGCCGGTGTCCGGACAGGCACCGATGGCCTTGCTGCGGCCCTCGCAGACCTTCAAGACGTTCTCCGGCTTCCAGTATTTCGATCCCGCCGCTTCCGAGTGGTTGTGGATCGCCAGATTCATCTTGTATTCCTGGCACAGGCTGTCGAGAGTCTCGAACACCTCCGCGGGCGGCTCGGCCACCAGCGTCTCGACGCCCATCTCCTTGGCGAAGTCGAACACCTTGCGAAAACCGCTGGTGTCGGCCTCCAGGGACGCATAATAGCTCGCCATCTTCATGCCACGGTCGTCAATTCGCTTTTTCATCTCCTTGCGCTGCGCGGGCGTGAGAGCTTCGCTCGTCTTGAGGTCCGGCTGCTCCTTGCTCAATGGCAGGAAGAAGGCCGGCTCGACGTTGCGGATACCCAGGCCCGCGATGACGTCCAGCGCCTCATAGAAACTCCGGTCGCGGAACGTGTAAAGATTGCACGACAGCCGCCACCCGATTTTCTCCGCATTGGGTGTGCCCAATTTGACCTTCTCCGTTTCCTCCGCCCGACCCAGGGGCGCCATCGCCAGGACCGCCCCTGTCCCCAGGCCTCCCGCCGCCACCAGAAATCCCCGCCGACTCAACTGATTCGCTATCATGACCTTGCCTCCTTACATACGGCACGACGCCTGAAAAAAAACCGCGCCGACGGGTTCGCAGGAAATCCACCCATCGACCCCGGCAATCCCAACGATTGCCGACCTACTTTATTCTGGCTCCGAAGACGGTCACACGCAAGCCCAAAGATGGCAACAGGATTGTGCCCCAGGCGTGCACGCATGTGGATGGCGTCTCCTGTCGCGTTCATCGCCTGCTGCCGAGCTTCTTGTGCAGCATGGCGGAAAGCTTTTTGAGCCGGCCGGCGTGTCCGGGCTTGTTGGCGAGGTTCTCATTTTCCTGCGGGTCGTAGAGCTCGCAGACGTTGGGGTCACCGGTTTTGCGTCCTTCGACGAAGCCAACGGTTGGTGGGCAGGGCAACGCCTCGGCAGTCGCCATTGAACGCAAACGCAAACGAGGCTTTCCATTTGACTCGGCAGACTCCATGCAGTAACATGCAAGGTAAGAAGCCATGGATGTACTCGTTCGAATAAAACGTTTGGTTGTTTCGCGGCGGGTTCTCTTTACCGAGAAGGCGGAGATCGAGATGGCGCGGGATGCGCTGACGCCGGAACTGGTATACGAGGCAATCCTGAACGCGCCAGCCATCTTCAAGGTACTGCGTTCGAGCAATCCAAAGGCAGGAACGAGCGAGCGGCTTTATGTAATCAAGGGGTTGACGTTCGATGGAGTCGATGTCTACACCAAAGGTAAAATATTGAAGAAAGAAGAAGTAGAGATTTTCTATGTCCTCATCTCGTCCAAGAAGAGCACGGATGCCTGAGACGCTGCCTTGCCCGGCGTGCGGAGAGACTCAAATGGTTCGGGTCGTCGAAACCTGCCGGCTGGCGGACGGGCTGACTGTCAAGAAGCTCGCGCATTACAGGTGCCGCTCCTGCGGCTCGCGCTTCTTCGATGATAACGCCCTGCACAGTATTCAGGCTGCACGTGCGCTACACCATTCGTCAGCGCGAGCCTGCTGATTGCTCCAGGGCGAGCGCCGTGGCAACCACGGCGCATACTCGCTAAAGTCGGCTCGGACTTCGCGAGCAGGAAGAACTGCGGAAAGTCGCCCACGGGTGATGGGTGCGAGTCCGGAAATCGGCAACCGTTTCTCCTGCACCTTTGCTATGGGCGTTCATCGTTTGGGGCAGAGCTTCCTGTGCAGCATGGCGGAAAGCTCTTGGAGCCGGCCGGCGTGTCCGGGCTTGTTGGCGAGGTTCTCGTTTTCCTGCGGGTCGGTTCGGTGGTCGTAGAGCTCGTAGACGTTCGGCTCGTCGGCCTTGCGCCATTCGACGAAGCGCCAGCGGTCGGTGCGCATGGCGACGCCCTGATAACCGCCCTTGGGGTACCAACTGCAACCGGAGTCCTTGATGGCGCCATGCGGATTGTCGAGCAGCGGCCGAAAGCTGCGGCCCTCGGCGCCGTCCGGCTGAGGCAGGCCGCAAATCTCCGCCAGCGACGGGTAGATGTCCACGAACTCGACCAGGGCATCGCACTTGGCGCCGTAGTTCCGCTGGCCCGGCACGGCGACAATCAGCGGGGCGCGCGTGGCCCCCTCGTAGTTGTTGTGCTTGCCGCCCCACCAGCCGTGCTCACCCATGTAATAGCCGTGGTCGCCCCAGAGAATGACCAGCGTATCGTCTGTCCGGCCCGTCTCGGCGAGCGTGTCGAGCAGCCGGCCGACCTGGGCGTCGATATAACTGACGGCGGCCAGATAGCCGTGCAGACATCGGCGGCCGAACTCCGGCGTGATTTTGCGGTCCTTCGGCACGTTGCCATACCAGTAGAAGTCGTCACCGCTGCGGGCTGCGAACGCAGGGGCGTTCTTCGGCGCGTATTGATTGTCCGGCAGAGGGATACTCTGCGGGTCGTACAGGTCCCAGTATCTCTTCGTCGCGACCCACGGCACGTGGGGATTGTGGAAGCCAACCGCCAGGAAGAACGGCTGCTCGGGCGCTCGCGCCAATTCACGCAGTGCCGCCACGGCCTCGCGGCCGATGTCGCCATCGGCCAGCGCCTCGTCGGGCACGTCGGGCGCCTCGGACGCCGGCCCCGCGTAGAAGTCCGCTCCCCGGCCCCTCGGCG
>CAYFUB010000237.1:0-7103 GCA_964346195.1 uncultured Pirellulales bacterium | reverse complement strand
GTTCCTGCGCAGGCAACCCGGCCATCGCCAAGCTGCGCATGGGGCCCCCCAACGCGATGTATCGCGTTGGGGACCCCTTGACGCTGCCACCCGGAGATACGAAATTCTCAATCGTAATCGGTATGAGTCTCGAGGACACAGGCCCACTTGTTTCTTTGCGCCGATGCCACGCCAACCGCAACTGCCTGCCACGGGTGGCAGGTCCGGTTCTGGCAGATAGCGGCCGGGGATTGCGGTCCATCGGTGCTCTGGCGGGAAGCAGACAACCCCCTGCGGCCGATCCCACCGGCCCTGGTACCGCGACCGCTTGAGATTAAGCATTTCCCTGACGCGAAAATAAGTATTTTCCCGCGTTGTGGAGACCCCCGTTTCCGCAGACAAAAGTGGTGTTCATGTTCGGCGCGGGGTCTCCGACGGCCTGAACCTGAATACGATTGTGAGTGCAAATATGGGTCTTTCGTTCCGTTAAGTCGGGCAGCCCATATATTCCATACGGGGCTGTCCGCCGGGGGGATGGTTCAGGCGGACTGCTGTCCTGCGAACCGCAGGTGCAGGGAATGGAATCCTCGCCGAGGCTGGCCGCAATAGTTGTGTGGGGCTGTGAGCACGGATGCTCGCGGCCTTTTTTTCATTCCGTACGCACACCCGGAGGGCAAATCACCTTGCCCAAAACAGGGTCTTCGTTCGTTGTTCCACCATGCCGGCTGCCGCGACGCCTGGGATTGCGAGTGCCCCGACGAGCATCGGGCCTTTGTCGTCGTTCATACGAAGAAGTTCTCGAAGGGCGAGCTTTGCGGGAAGATCGAAGACCCTTAACGAGCGATCGTTCCGGAACAATGAGGCTTGGTGACCAGTTGGTTCCCGGGCCGTGAGCACGGAGGCTCACGGCCCTTCCTGCTAGCACAGTCGCGGCATAATCGAAGGGATCCCGTGCCATGGGTATTCTTGTCGAACTGGGCACGATGACCTCATGTTTCGCATTCGACTGGATGGCGATCCGAGCCGGGGCGGACAGTTCGTCCGGACCGCTCTGCTCGACACCGACACCGATCCCGACGTGGATTGGGCGTTCCAACTTGACCTTTCCGGCGACAACCAGGTCGAGCTCGTGCAGGCGCTGTCCGGTGGGCCGGAAACGAGCTGGGAAGTGGCCCTCGCCGGGCCGCCCTCACAGCATCGGCTTCGACAACGACGTGTACTCGCAGTTCTCGAACGGCTCGGGGACATCGGTCCCTCCGTACACGGGCTCGCACTTCCACGGGCCGAGACCGGCGGATGATGATTGTTTCGTGGATATCGCCACACCGTTGGCGACCTTCACCACTGTCACCGCCTGGAACAGTGGAGAGCCGTTGGGGATGGCGTTCTCCACGTCCGCGTCGCACGTCTCCAACAACAGGGACCGCCCGGATTATGTAAGCTGGGGCTGTCAGCCGGTCGTTCCGGTGCCCGCGGCGCTCCTGCTTGGCAGCTTCGGCGTGGTTCTCGTCGGCTGGTTTCGCCGGAACAAGGCTCCATGAGTATCGACGGATTCAGCACGGGCGGGGCCGCGGGCATGCTCGCGCCCTTCTCATTGCCACTGACCGCGCATCCGACCGACCCCTGGGCAGATTCTCATGAGAAAGGCGTTGGCACCGGGTGCGGGACCGGACCTGCGCACGACGGCATGAATGTACCCGTCGCTATCATCCCGCACGAGGATTTCCACCTTCTCGCCCTCGAAAACCTCCGCCAGATACGTGACTTGCAGTGAGTGAATCTCGGGCAAATTACCCAGCTTATCACATATGCCATCCAGTGCCCAGCGCACGTATTCAGTGTTGTTGACGTGCCCGTTGAAGTCGAGGGCGCTGAAGGGCACGCGGAGCGAGTGGACCGTCGTGTATTCATCAAGCGGCTGCAACCGCGACGATTCCGCCGACAGGACCCTGGGACCGTTTTGCGGCAGGTTGAGACCGAGCCGGGTGATACTCTTGGGCCGGCCGCTGTGCTTGTCAAGGATCATCCACGCGCTGGTGGCCCGGAAGAGTTCCCCACCATCCGGATCCACACCGATGAATTCTCGCGAAGCCGTGGCTCGAGTGGAGCCGCTGGGCCACGTCTTGATAGTCACGCCGTCGCCCCATTTCGGCCACCGGGCGATCTCGATTTGCAGATTCGCTAAGACCCAGAAACAACCGGACTTATCGAGGTCGGCGAAGCCGAAACCGAGTTGTTCGGCATGGCGTGCGGCAGCCTCCTGCATGTACTGCATCAGGGCGTTCGGCTTGATCCGGCCGTCTGGCCGGCAATCGAACGCATTTACCGTAAACCGGTCCTCTCTCTGTTGCATCGCGATGTATCCTTGGCCTGTTTCGCAAATCCATCGGGGCCCCGGGCACCTATTATGGCAGCCGGCCCGCACCAGAGCAAGCCAGCAGTCCGTTCGTAACTGTCCCAACGATTGTGGGACTTTCTGAAAAGCCCCACCTGTTGTAGTTTTCGAGCGGCTCGGCCCACGAGCAGTTGTGCCCAAGACTGCCAACCACACACTTTGGGACAGTTGCGTCCGTTCGGAGGGGGCGGACGTCCGGGGCGTTCGACATTTTTTTTGCCTGTGCAAAATAATTGTCATTGACAGAGTGACGTGGCCAATCATATACTGGCATGTGTTGCTGAACCCGGTGACGCAAGGGTCCGTATAGCTGTCTGTCGGCTGACCAAGGAGCGGTCAGGGACATTGTTCGGACCTTAAGGGATTGTCGGGGAGAATGGATTCATGGGGGAACTTAAGGAGAAAATAACCGGGGACGATGGACTGGGGAGAAGACGCAGGACAGGGATGTCTTCCATTCCAATTGCTTGTTCTGACACGTCCCGATGAGAATATGTTTGTGCTGCGCGTCGGCAGCCACAGGTAATCCAGGACGGATGAGGGGGAATACAAGGAGGTACAGTAATGAGAAGCGCTTTTGGCTCACTTATCTTGTTAGTGTTTCTTATCGGTTCGGTTCAAGCCGTTCCCACGTATTCAGGCAGTCTGAGCAGTGCCGACGGGGGGCTCATCGGCAGCGGTGGCTGGGTCAGCGACCCCGGGAAACCAGTTACGTTTAGCTGGACGGTGACGCAGAATGGAGACTTGTCCTGGCACTATAGCTACGTGTTTGACAGCACGGACGTGAAGGGTACACTGAGTCACCTGCTGCTGGAGACCTCGCTGAATCTGACTGCCGATGACATTTTCAATGACACTCCGTCGGCTGGGAGTCCGCGCCTGTACGAAGACGGCCCGGGCAACCCGAATCTCCCCGGGCCCCTTTTCGGGATCAAGTTCGAGAGCGTTTCCGGGGCGGTGGTTTCAATAGAGTTTGATTCCACCCGTGCGCCGATGTGGGGTGACTTCTATGCCAAGGATGGTTCCGTAGGTGGAGAACTCTGGAATGCCGGGTTCTTAGACGCCGACCCTCAGGCGGCGGCCGACAATGGGTCGCTGTGGGACCATATTCTGGTTCCGGATACAACGACCACGATCGTTCCCTCGCCCGGTGCAGTGTTGCTGAGCGGCATTGGAATCGGTTTGGCCGGATGGTTTGGCCGAAAGAAGTTGCTGTAGAATATAACGGGGTGCATGTTACAAACGGGGCCATCGGACCTTGCCGGTGGCCCTTTTTTGTGACGGAGTAATTGCCGGAGAGGGTGAAGCACTGATTCAGATCGCGCTGGAGGGGGATTGCTGCGCCGTACATTTGGTGGTCGACGGCACTCTGGTTGGGGACGCTGGCTCGTGGCTCTCGTCCTGGCGCAAAGTGCTTGGCGGCAGACGGGGCTCAGGCCTGCGGCAAGTGGTGGGTCAGGGGGTGAGTTTTTCCTGGTCGAACGTCGTCTCGGTCAACTCCTGCTACTGGTCTTCTTCGAACCTCATTTTGCCGACACGCATGCACTCTTCGTTGCCCTGTTTATCGGCAGACCACCGGGCTCGCTGAAACTCCTCTTTACTTTTCCCGTGGCAATCTGCTTAATACGGGACGGCGTATGGAGACCTCGTGCACAATGATTTTGGATGGATCGAAAGGCCGATTATGAAGCAGGTGGTGTTCCTCGGGCTGCTGTCCGCAATTATCCTGACGGGTTGTCAGACGAGGCGCGCTCAACGGGCAAGGCCGCAGTATGACCGACCTCTGGCGCCGGGGCAGTTGGCCCTGAGGAAGATCACCGACCCAAATGATTATCCTGACTTCACCGGGGGCTGGCGGGACCTGGACGGTCTCAAGACGGCCGTTCAGAACAGCCTCCGCTACTTGAGCAAGCCTTCAAGCCGGCAGTACTTCCCCTATGCCGAGATCGGCCACGAGCAGGTGGTCGAGAGCCTCGATACGTTCCTCACGCTGATGGATTCGGGCGCACGAGGCGACGAAATCAACGGGCTGATCCGGGCTCATTTCGACGTGTATGAATCGGTGGGTTGCGACGACCAGGGCACGGTCCTGTTCACAGGCTACTATACACCCATTCTCAATGGTTCGCTGGAGCGGACCGAGCAATGCCGGCACCCGTTGTACAAAATGCCGGAGGACCTGGTGAAGGGGCCGGACGGTCAGGCCCTGGGCCGGCGCGGGGCGGATGGGCAACTCACGCCTTATCCGGCCCGGGCCGAGATCGAGGACTCCGGCATGCTGGAGGGACAGGAACTGGTGTGGCTCGCCGACCCGTTCGAGGCCTACATCGCCCACGTGCAGGGCTCGGCCAAGATCAGGCTCGCCGACGGCCGGATTGTCGCGGTTGGGTACGCTGCCAATAATGGGCACGAGTACGTCAGCGTGTCCGAACGCCTCATGGCGGAAGGAAAAATTCCCGGTGACCGGATGAGCCTGGATACCATGATCAACTACTTCAGGAACCACCCTGACGAGATTCAAGACTATATTCGCAGGAATCCGCGTTATGTGTTCTTCCGCATGGGCGAGGGGACGCCGCGCGGCAGCCTCAACGAGCCTGTCATCCCGTGGCGGACGATTGCCACCGATAAGTCGATCTTCCCGCGGGCCTCTCTGGCGTTCATCTCCACGACGCTGCCACAGGCACAGGCCGGCACGATTGCCGTTCGGCCGTACGAGGGCTTCGTGCTCGACCAGGACACTGGCGGCGCCATCCGTGCGGCGGGGCGCTGCGACGTCTACATGGGCGAAGGCGATGAAGCCGGGCAACTGGCCGGCCAGACCTATCAGGAAGGCCGGCTCTATTACCTGTTTATCAAGCCTGAGTTGCCTCCTGCCGGTCTGCCGCCGGTCGGCGACTCGAACGAGTCCCTTTGAGGACCTGTCTCAAGACGGCGCTCTGACTTGTCATGGTGAGCGGAGCGAACCATCTGGCCACCGAACAAGCGGTTTCTCAGGTGCGCGGCCCAGATTCTTCGCTTCGCTCAGAATGACCTTGCCGTTTTGAAATGGTCCCCGAGAATTGAGGGACCCAGGGGACTTATGCGGATTATGGAAAATTCCTGCGCGGCACAGACTCGGTCATCCTGAGGCGAAGCCGAAGGATCTGGCCTCCGGATGAGACGTTTCTCCCGTTCGTAACCCAGATCCTTCACGGCGCTGCGCTTCGTTCAGAGCCTGCCCTGAGCGCAGCCGAAGGGATGACACACGGGGCGCCAGAGTTCTTCCTAATCCGTATTACGCGTCGGTTGCCGCGAGCCTTTGCGGTCCTCGGTGAGCATGTTGCGCAGGTAGATGTGGAGGTTGCCGTCCCAGGGCTTGGTGCAGATGTCGATGTCGCCGTCGGCGTCGACGTCGGCGGCCTTGGCCTCGTGACAGCGCTTGCCTTCGAGGATCACGTGCTCTTTCCACCGGCCGGCCTTGCCGTCGGCGTTCTCCCAGATGAAGCACTTGTGCACGTCCTGCGAGAGGGGACCGCCGCCCGAGAAGACGTCGAGGTCGCCGTCGTTGTCGAAGTCGGCGACCGCGAGCGAGTGGAAATCCTGCTTCGTACGGTCGGCGGAGAGCAGGTGACAGTCCCACGCTTTGGCTTTGCCTTGGTTCTCGAACCACAGGACCCGCGCGTCGACGGTATCGGCCTCGGCTTCGACGATATCCAGGTCGCCGTCGGAGTCCAGATCGCAGACCCAGACCTTGATCGCCAGGCCGTAGCGGTCGGGCCGGTTGCCGCCGGGCGGTGTCAGGTCGGCGCGTTCCTTCCATTGCAGCCCTTTACCGTCGGCGTTCTCGAACCAGACGTCGCCGCGAACCACGTCATTATCGCCGTCGCCGTCGAGGTCGCCGATCCCTTGGGGACCGACGCCCCCGTGAATGCCGCCGCCGATCTTGTGTTCGATCCACTTCTCGCGCGGGTTGGCCGGGATCTCGTACCAGGTCGTGACGACTTGGTTCTTCTGATCGCTGATGGCGACCACATCAAGCCTTCCGTCACCGTTGACATCGGCTGCCACCTCGTCGTGGCAACTGATCGCGGCGTTGTCGTGTCGCTCGAACGGCTCGGCACGCGGCTTGCCGGTGTTGCGATACCAGGCGGTCCCGGTGGCCTGGTCGATCCAGCCGTCGCCGTCGATATCGAACGCCGTGCCGCCGACGTCGGTGCGGGCGCCTTCGCCCAGATCGTGTTGAATCCACTGGTCCGGGCCGACGTACTCGAACCACCATGTCCTCGTCCGCTCGCCGACGACCCAGTCCAGGTCGCCGTCCTTGTCAACATCGACGAGCGAGGTCTGACCCATCTGCCGCCCCACCTCGGCGATCTTGTGATACTCGAAGCGCGGCAGCGCGGCTCGCGCCGGCCCCGGTGTGAGCATGACGACGAGGAGAAGCATTGTCACAAGAACGATTGGCTGCCTGCGGTGAGCGAACATATCTACTCCTTTCCTGGTCCTGGTTGTCTTGCGGCGGTCCGTATCCGGCCAATAGCATACCACACGTGGGACTGACAAGGAAGTCGGCAGGCCGGATGCCGAAAGGGTGCGGCCGGCATTCAGTGGCGGATTCGAATCGGTTTGCGAGCCGGGCGCCTGCACTCACGTAGCATGGGCATCTTGCCCATGAGTATCACGGGCGTCCCGCCCGTGAAGGCAGGGCCAGGATGGCCCTGCGACTCATGGGCGGGACGCCCATGCT
>CAYFUB010000236.1:0-5484 GCA_964346195.1 uncultured Pirellulales bacterium | reverse complement strand
CCGTTCTGATCCTGGGCAACGTCTGCACGCGCAACTGCAAGTTCTGTTCCGTGGCGACGGGCCGGCCCGCGTCGCCGGACCCGACCGAGCCGGCCCGCCTGGCGGACATGGCCCGGCGGATGAATCTCAAGTACCTGGTCATCACCAGCGTCGATCGCGACGACCTGCCGGACGGAGGGGCCGGACATTTTCGCGATTGCATCAATGAGGTCAGGCGGCAGTGTCCGGCCCTGCAATTCGAGATTCTCACGCCCGATTTCAGGAATTGCCAGGAGCAGGCCCTGGACATCCTGGAGGGCGCTTTGCCGTTTGTCTTCGCGCACAACGTGGAGACCGTTCCATCGCTTTATCCGATGGCCCGCGCCGGCGGGGACTACGAGTCGTCCTTACGGCTGCTCCGGATGGCAAAGGACCGGTATGCACCCATTCGGAGGGCGGAAGACAGAGGACAGAAGGCAGAGGACGTGCGTCGATTGCGCGGCTCGTTTCGTCTGCCGGTTACGTCGGGCGGCACCAGCGCCGCCGGACGACAGACGCAACCGATACGAGTCGCGCAACCGCAATCGATCCGGGGCCTGCGTCCTCTGATCGCGACGAAGTCCTCTCTCATGCTCGGCCTGGGCGAGCGGGATGACGAGGTCGAGCGGGTCCTGCGCGACCTGCGGGCCGCCGGCTGCGACCGGATCACGATCGGTCAATACCTCCGGCCGTCCAAAAATGCGCTCGACGTGGTCGAATATGTACCACCCCAGAAATTCGCCTGGTGGAAAGACCGGGCGATAGAAATCGGCTTTTCCTGGGTCCTGTCCGCGCCGTTCGCGCGAAGCTCTTACTTCGCCGAACAGAGGAACGCCCGATAATCCGCAGAGGGCGGTTGCCGATATATCGGCACAGCTCTTTTGCATCCACCCGGCTCTTTGTTATAGTTTATTGGGGCCATTGAAGTCTGTTGCAGTTTCATCTATCGTCTCACTGTTCGACAGGGGGGGCAAATGAAGCGCGTCACGTATCTCCCACACGGGAACCGGGAAGGGTCCACACTCATTATCACACTCGTCTTTATCGTAATGTTCTCGGCTCTGGCGGCGGCCATGGCCACGATGTCCGGCGCGAATGTCCAGGTCGCCCAGAACCTGTGCAAGCTGGACCAGACGCGGGCCTGCGCCGAATCCGGGTTCGAGGTGACCCGCTACTGGCTGAAAAAGGTGTCCTTCTCGGGGACCACGGCGGTGAGCGACCGCTTCACCCGCTTGGCGACCGAGTTGCAAAGCGAGTTGGATGCCGCCGGCGTCACGAACATCGTGCCCGTCTGCACCAGCTCGACCATCACCTTCTCGGATGTCTCGCTCGATGCGAGCCAGGGCCAGACCTTCTCGGCCGTCCTGACGAAGATCGATGTCAACAACATTCGTCTGGACGTCACGGGTTATAACGGGACGCTCAGCCGGACCATCCGGTCCAACTACGTCTTCGGGCAAAGACCCAGCACGGTCTTCGACTACGGCGTCGCGACCAAAGGCGCGCTGACTCTGTCCGGCAACATCGACATGACGGGCGCCAATATCGATATTGAGTCCAACGCCTACATCGAAACCACCGACCTACAGGCCTTGTCGATCATCGGGAACTCGGCAATCGCGGGAGTCGTCAAGATTACCAATCCACTTGCCAGTGTGTACCTGCAGGGCGGACAAGCCAGTATCGGCGGGGTAACGGGGTCGGCGGCGACCCAGCCGCCCTATACGGAATACGGCTATCCGGCGACGGAATTCCCGGAGATGGTGACGTCCACGTTCGCGCCGTACACCACGTATACGCTGGACCCCAATACGAACACCAGCTCCGCCGTGGTCCTGGAGAACGTCATCATTCCGGCCGGAATGAACCCCAACTTCACCGGCGCGGCGACGTTGCGCGGCGTCGTCTGGATCGAACAGCCCAACCAGGTCACGTTCAGCGGCAACACCACCGTATGCGCGGTCGTCGTCGGCAACGGAAGTTATACGGACAATTCCGGTACGAACAGTATCACCTTCAGCGGGAGCCTCAGCAGCCAGCCGGTGAGCAGTTTGCCGCTGGAGCCGCAATTCGAGGGGATCCGGGATCAGGCAGGCACCTTTGTCATGGCGCCGGGGTTCCAGGCGACATTCACCGGCCCCTTCACCACCGTGAACGGCGCCATCGCCGCCAACGGTATCGAGTTTTCCGGCAGTGCGGGCGGCACCATCAATGGCTCGCTCATCAATTATTCCCCCAATCCCATGTTGGCCAGTGGGCACAACGATCTGCTGTTCAACCGTTCGGGCCTGATCGAGATTCCCGCCGGCTTCGTGCCGGAGGTTATCCTGCATTACGACCCGTCATCCTACTCGGAAGCAGCCATCTGAGATCCAGGCATGCATGCAGAAGTATCTGGACGGTAAATTGACGTATGCGATATTGAATCCCCTTCAGCAAAGGAGTGAAGAGATGCAAAGAGTGTCCATAAGAACTCTCGCCCTGATGGTGGAGCTGCTGATCGCGGTTGCGGCCTATCAGTACCTGGCGACACTCAGGCCCGCAAAGGCGGATGCGGCCTGGCTGGCCGGGAACTGCGCCACAACCGAGCAGAGCCAACCCGGCTGTGCCGGTTGACAGCGACCCGACCGCCCTCCCGCAACGCGGCGGGAGACTCCGGGCAGCTCCAGTCGGCCCCTGGGTCCTTCAGGAAGCCGGGAGAAAGACATCTCGACATTTTCCTAAGGCTGGCGCCGGGGACAACATTCGGATGCGTGCCGCAAACGCCCGAGGTTGTCTCCGGCGCCGTATTCTTGCGCCGACCGCTGCAATCCCCTCAACACTTCCGGGCCGAACCGCCCCGGGCCGCATATCATAAGAACCTCTAACAAGACGAGTATTACCTGCTACCCATTCGTCGCCTCTGCGAAAGCAGGCTTGGCCGTCACGACGCTGTCATTCCGGCGCCGGCAGGAATCCAGACAACATGCGAAGAGCGATGTGCCCCCAGCATAAGCACCTTCGCACGTCGCAGGGCGGCTGGACCCCGCCTGGGTTCGGGATCGCCTACGAACAATTCCACGTCGAGGCGCCCCTTCCCACACGCGATATATCGCGCGTGGGGGCTCCGGGGCAGGGGTGACAAACCTGCGCGGAGCCCGATAACCGGCAACTGCCTCCGGCGTGTGCTCATTCTGTCAGAGGCTCCAAGGAGTTCCCCCTCATGGCATCCCGCCGTCGCCAGAGTGGTCCGCTTCGCGAAAGACTTCTCTGTTTGCCCTTTGACAATCCCCGTGGGATTTGGTTTAATCCCGCGAGCTTGATGGACGCCCAGCATCCTCTGTGCCCGACGCACCGCTGAGCATCGGGGGAGGTTTCTAACGAATACAGGAGAACGCCCAATGCCTAAACGAACGGACATCAAGAAAGTGATGATTATCGGTTCCGGCCCGATCGTCATCGGCCAGGCCTGCGAATTCGACTATTCGGGCACGCAGGCGTGCAAGGCCCTGCGCCGGCTCGGTTACCAGATCGTGCTGGTCAACTCGAACCCGGCCACGATTATGACCGATCCCGGCATGGCCGACGTGACGTACATCGAGCCGCTGACGCTCCAGGCCGTGACGGAGATCATCAAGGCCGAGCGGCCCGACGCCCTGCTGCCCAACCTCGGCGGCCAGACCGGGCTGAACCTGGCCTCGGAGCTCGCCACCGCCGGCGTACTCGACCGATATGGCGTCAAAGTCATCGGCGTCAAGGTCGACGCCATCAAGCGCGGCGAGGACCGCCAGGCCTTCAAAGATACTATGCAGCGGTTGGGCATCGATATGCCGCGCAGCGAGATCGCCTACAGCGTGGAAGAGGCGGAGAAGATCGCCGAGAAGCTCGGCTACCCCGTCATCATTCGGCCGGCCTACACGCTGGGCGGCACCGGCGGCGGCGCCGTCTTCAACGTCGAGGAGTTGCGCGTGGTCGCCAGCCGGGGACTTTCGGCCAGCCTCGTCGGGCAGATCCTGGTCGAGGAGTCCGTCCTCGGCTGGGAGGAGCTGGAACTGGAGGTCGTCCGCGACGCCAAGGGCCGGAAGATCACCGTCTGCTTCATCGAGAACGTCGATCCGATGGGCGTCCACACCGGCGACTCCTACTGCACGGCACCCATGCTGACCATCGACACCGAGCTGCAGGAGCAGCTTCAGAAATATTCATACGACATCGTCGACGCCATCGAGGTCATCGGCGGCACGAACATCCAGTTCGCCCACGACCCCGTGACCGGCCGGGTCGTCGTCATCGAGATCAATCCGCGGACCTCCCGCTCCTCGGCCCTGGCCTCCAAGGCGACCGGCTTTCCCATCGCCTTCGTCTCCTCCCTGCTGGCCGCCGGCGTGACGTTGGACGAGATCCCCTACTGGCGCGACGGCACGCTCGAAAAGTACACCCCCTCGGGCGATTACGTCGTGGTCAAGTTCTCCCGCTGGGCCTTTGCAAAGTTCAAAGATGTCGAGGACAAACTCGGCACGCAGATGCGGGCCGTCGGCGAAGTGATGAGCATCGGCAAGAACTACAAGGAGGCGTTCCAGAAGTCGATTCGCTCGCTCGAAATCGACCGTCACGGCCTGGGCTTTGCGAAGAACTACCACCAGCTCTCACTGGAGCAGCTCATGGGCCTGCTGATGTACCCGACGAGCGAGCGACAGTTCGTCATGTACGAGGCCCTGCGCAAGGGCGCCACGGTCCAGGCGCTCCACGACAAGACCCGCATCAAGCACTGGTTCATCCGGCAGATGGCCGAGCTGGTCGCCCTGGAAGAGGAAATCCTCAAGCACAAGGGCAAGAAGCTGCCCGACAAGCTCCTGGTGCAGGCCAAAAAAGACGGGTTTGCCGACCGGTATCTCGCTAAACTGCTGGGTGTCTCCGAGGTGGATATTCGCAAGAGCCGCGCGGGTCTGGGCGTGGTCGAGGCCTGGGACGCGGTGCCCGTCAGCGGCGTCGAGAACGCGGCCTATTACTACTCCACCTACAACGGCCCCGACAAGGTCCCCGTGAGCAAGCGGCGCAAGATCATGGTCCTCGGCGGCGGTCCCAACCGCATCGGCCAGGGCATCGAGTTCGACTATTGCTGCGTGCACGCGGCCTTCACGCTCCGCGACGAAGGCTACGAATCCATCATGGTCAACTGCAACCCGGAGACGGTCTCGACCGATTACGACACCTCCGACAAGCTCTATTTCGAGCCGCTGACGGTCGAGGACGTCCTGAGCATCTATGAGAAGGAAAAGCCGGAGGGCGTCATCGTCCAGTTCGGCGGCCAGACCCCATTGAACCTCGCCAACGAGCTGGCCCAGGCCGGCGTCAAAATCATCGGGACCTCGCCCGAGACGATCGACCTGGCCGAGGACCGCGAGCGCTTCGCTTCGCTGGTCTCGCGTCTCAACCTCAAGCAGCCGGCGAACGGAATCGCGCGCAGCCGCGAGGAAGCGCTGCGGG
>CAYFUB010000235.1:0-6169 GCA_964346195.1 uncultured Pirellulales bacterium | reverse complement strand
ATTCGAAGGCACCCTCGACGACCTCGCCCTGCCAACCCTTGTTTTTCCTGCGCAGGCGGGAACGGAGAAACCGATCGAATTCACGTCCGGCTCCATTGAGGGGACACTCAGTTTTCCCTAGGCCGTGTTCGAGGATACTCCCGCTGCGATAGAGACGGGCAAAGAATCGGGCAGCACTTGGGTTGACGTGATTTTCTATCATGGGACCGAACGGGAAATCGATTTTCGCAAGGTCAAGACTGCCGGTGCGCTCTTCGCCCTCTCGATGAGCACCCGCGAAAGTCCGTCGCACGAGACGAAATACCTGGCCTCCCTGAGGGTCAGGGACGGCCGCATCGGCAGCGACGTGCCGTTTCCGGAGCGCCGGACTGTCGTGTGGGAGCGGTCAGACAAACCGTCGTTAACCCTCAGCGTCCCGGCAGTGCCCCTCCGAACCTCAGGACAGCGGCGCCAATGCGCCGCATGGCTCCGTACGACTAATCCCTGGAAAGCCCCGAGCCCATAACGCAGTGACGCCTCATTTCGGCGCACACTGCCCGTCGCGCAAAACTATCATCACCTCAACGCGCGGTGCTGGCCCTCAGCAACCCATGAGAACGGTTGAACGTGATGGAGTTGCACGGGTGGCACGAAACTGGGCCAATTCCCCGGTGGCGCCAGGAAAATGGTATGCGTACCATTGCCAAAGAGGCCTGCGATGAGTAGGATTGAGAATGGACATCCCGTGAGAACTGAGAGAGGACCGAATCGTATCAAGGGTGAAGTGAAGGCAAATTCGTCATCGTTGAAATCCCGGCACAGACGCAAGGGTTCGCATGGATAGAGAAGTCGAGAAGTTTCAGGCAAGGCTGATACGGTATTTGCTCAGTGTGCTCAATGAGCGGAGTGAGTCGTTCCTGGGCATTTTAGCTAAATCACAAAACTGTGACCCTGCCTTCCTTCTGGACACGTTGCGTGAAATGGAAGCGCGCGGCTTGATCCATGTTTCAGGGGAAGCCCAATCGAGAGAGTATCGGTCGGCCCGGCATGCGGGACTATCAAGTCGTATTGAGGTAGAACGTGCCTCGGCGGCGCAAATTGGAGATTCCGCCCGTTATTGTCAAGATGTCGTGGGGAGCAACTATTTCAAGGAATTGGCAAGTGCAGTGCTCGGTTCGCTCCCCGAGCCCGGTCTTGTTTACTCGCAGTGGTGGTTTTCCGAGCCGATATATGCGAGGTTAATCGATTTACTTCTTGGCTTGTCCAAGAAAGGCCGCCAACTTGCCTTCCTGGGGTCGTCAACCCTGGGTGCGGTATTCTCGCAATGCATGACCTCACCGGCAACGATTATCGATGTGGATGAGGTTTTGCTTCACAGAATTCGAACGTGCGTCAGCGATTCGTGCGAGATCGTACACCGCGACATTTCAAACCCTCCGGACACATCTCTCAGGAGCCGATTCGATACGGTTGTCGCTGACCCTCCGTGGTCAAGCTCTTACTTGAGGACCTTCTTCGTCAGAAGCGCGGAGATGTTGGCCCCGGAAGGGACGCTCATCACCTCGTTTCCACCCGTATTCACAAGACCCTCGGCCCGCGCCGAGCGGAAGAGTCTCTTGCGGATGGCTCAACCATTGGGGCTTTCCTTCACAACGGAGTTGACGGCTTTCACCGAGTACGCTGTTCCATCGTTCGAGTACAGGGCATACAAGGAGCATGGCATAGAACTCGGTCAGCCCTGGCGAAGAGGGGACCTCCTCATATTCAAAAAGCGGAACAAAGCCACGCAATCTGCGGACATCCCTGTCGAACCGTGCTGGAAGTGGGATCAGTACGACTACGGCACGACGCGACTGTTTCTGAAGAGAAACGGGTCCGTCGAAGAGGGCCCGGCGCGCATCGTTCCTATATCCGGCAGGAATGATTTCGCCTACGATTCTACCAGCTCTAGAACGCAACTGTGGAAGCGGGCATCCTTGGTGTCAACGCGGAATCAGATCGCAGATATCTCAGGCAAGAAGCAACTCACAGTAGTCCTCCAAGAGCTTCTCGATAAGACGGCTGATCTGAGCAACGCCCTTAAGTGCCTCAGCGGCGTTCGCTCTGACACGCAAGCAGCCCTTTCGATTCTAGTCAATGACTCTGACGACAAGAACGGCAAACGAGGGGAGAGTAAATGGTGCCTTCAAATGGAGAACTATTCAGAGAGCGTCTGGAACGGTTGGAGAAAGAGATTCTCCAACCATATGCCCTGAGATCTGAGAGCCGTCGCGAGCAACTCGGATCAAAAGTATTCCGTGAGGCCGAAATCATGGCACCTCTAGAATACCGGACCGAGTATCATCGTGACAGGGACCGCATTGTGTGGTCCAAATCATTCAAGAGGCTCCAACACAAAACTCAGATATTCCCCCACTACGTCGAGGATCATTACAGAAGGCGACTGACTCACTCCCTCGAAGTCGCCCAAATCGCCACAACTGTCGCCAGAGCACTACGTATCAACGAAGTAGCGACAGAGGCGATAGCACTGGGGCATGACTTAGGTCATACGCCTTTTGGGCATGCGGGAGAGAGAGCACTGAATGAAATCTTGAAAGATAGATGCTCCAATTTGGGAATTAGCCCGAGCAACTGCTCCGTTCCCATCGCAGGTTTTGACCACTGTGTGCACGCAGTGGAAGTGGTATCCAGAGTGGAAGAGGAGTACAAACACGAAACAAGACGTGGCGGGCTGAATCTGACGTTAGACGTGCGGGATGGTATTCTAAAGCACATGTACGATCGACGAGCTGACCGGGAGAGACCTCTGTCCAACATCGCCAGCGTCACGAACATCCATGATTACAAGGCATATGGCAGCAATAAAGGATCATTGGAAGCCCAGTGTGTGTATTTCGCAGATAAGGTGGCGTATCTACTGGGAGATATTGAGGATGGTCTTCGATCAAACATTCTCAAGTGCGAAGATATCATGGGTGATGAATTCTTTCAAACGCTTTCATTGGAGTATGGCAAGATTCGGGGCAACGGGGAACAACTCAGCCTCAAGGATGTGAAAGATTTTCCTTCCTTCAGAAGCAAGGTTCTGACGGTGATGATTCTGGATTGTATCAACGAAGCATCCATGAACATGAACGCAAGACACTTTAGACATGTGGATGACGTGCTTGATTGTGACACTCGCCTAATAAAGATGGGCGATGGGGTTGACCGTTTGTGGACGGAATTCTATCGGACGCGGATGGAAGAGGAGATGTTCAAGCACGAAAATGTTGTTGCATGTGAATTCAAGGCCAAGAACATTGTAACAGCCTTGTTCACTGCCTGCTATGATGATGTCGACCTGATCAACAAGCCTTACAGACTGCATTGTCAACGGGCCTATGCAGACGTGTGTGATCCCAAGTCGCACCTATTCAGGCTTATTCTGGCACGGAACTACGTGGCTGGGATGACGGACTCCTTCGCCATTCAGCAGCACGCTCGGCTTTTCATGTCATCGGAACACATATCGGTCTGAGAGAGAGTCCGTCGGGAATTTTCGCGGAAAAGTCTTGCAATGTTTTGGCCGATAGGTATACTTGGATTGCATATGGGTAATCGGTGCACAATTCGTTTCATCTCCAACGGCCTGATCGGTCTTCTCGCTCTGCTGCTGCGCCGCTAAGGCGCAGAACAGAAGAACACCCACAACTCGTTTCCCTTCTTGTACTTACGTAAAATCATGGCGTTTCGGCCGGTGTTTGGGCATAATGACCGGCTACGTCGTAGCACGGGCATGGGACCCCAAACGCGGAAATATGCGTTTGGGTACCCATCCTGCCCGTGATCCTGAATTCATGGGCGGGACGCCCATGCTACTTGTGGAGAGCCAACAATGTCTGGAGAAAAGGTATTTATCTTCGATACGACGTTACGTGACGGCGAGCAGTCGCCGGGGGCGGCCATGTCGATCCCGCAGAAAATCGAGATCGCCCAGCAGCTTGCGGCCCTGGGTGCGGATATCATCGAGGCCGGCTTTCCGGTCTCCTCGCCCGGGCAGTTCGAGGCCACCCGCCTGGTCGCCGAGCAGGTGCAGGGCCCGGTCATCGCCGGGCTGGCGCGGACCGTCCAGAAGGATATCGAGGCGGCGGCCAAGGCTCTGGAGCCCGCCCAGCGCAGGCGGATCCACACGTTCACCAGCAGCAGCCCGCAGCACGTCAAGCACATGCTGCGGATGACGCCAGAACAGGTGCTCGCCAAGGCGGTCGAAGCGGTCAAATGCGCCAAGAGCTTCACCGACGACGTGGAGTTCAGCGCCCAGGACATCGCCCGCAGCGATATGAGCTTCGTTCGCGAGCTTCTGGCCGCGGTGGTCGAGGCCGGCGCCACGACGCTGAACATTCCGGATACGGTCGGGTACGCGATCCCGTACGAGTACGGGCGGATCATCGCCGACATCAAGGCGAACGTGCCGGGCGTTGACCGCGTCGTGATCAGCACGCACTGTCACAACGACCTCGGCATGGCGGTGGCGAACTCGCTGGCCGGCGTGCGCAACGGGGCTCGGCAGGTGGAGTGCGCGGTCAACGGGCTGGGCGAGCGGGCCGGCAACGCGGCGCTCGAAGAGATCGTCATGGCGATTGCCACGCGGCCGGACTTCTTCAACCTTTCGACCAACATCAACACGAAGGAGATCTACCGCACCAGCCAGTTGGTTTCACAGTTGACGGGATTCGTGATTCAGCCGAACAAGGCGATCGTTGGCGCGAACGCCTTCGCGCACGAGTCCGGCGTACATGTGGACGGGCTGCTGAAGGACCGCAGCACGTACGAGATCATGAGCCCGGAATCGGTCGGCGTGCCCGGGATGAAGGTGGTCCTCGGTCGGCACACGGGCCGGCACGGCTTCCTCGACCGCTGCCGCCAGATGGGCTACAAGCTCTCGGAGGTCGAGCTCGAGCAGGCGTACGAGCGATTCCTCCAGATCGCCGATAAGAAGAAGGAAGTATTTGACGAGGACGTGGCGGCCATCATCAACGACGAGATCCGCGTGATCGATCACGTTTACGAGCTGGAGTATCTGCTGGTCGCCTCGGGCACGGGGACCCTTCCGACCGCGAGTGTGCGGATTCGCGTGAAAGACGAGGTCCGCCAGGCGGCGGCGTTCGGCGACGGCCCGGTCGATGCGGCTTACGGCGCGATCCGCGAGGCCACGGGGCTGTCACCCAAGCTGGAGAATTACTCGATTCGCGCGGTCACCGGCGGCAAGGAGGCGCTCGGCGAGGCGACGGTGCGCATCACCGAGGACGGCCGGACGTACATCGGTCGCGGCATCTCCACCGACATCATTGAGGCCAGCGCCAAAGCCTATGTCGACGCCATCAACCGCATGGTCGCCGCCCAAGGCACCACAGATGAGCTCAAGGTCGAGTTATAGCCACAAGCTGGGAAATACGAATATCGAAATCCGGAATTCGAAACAAACACTAATGACGGAAATTCAAAATTCAAAACAGTACGACCTGGAGGACCGGACGCCGGCGTTTGCACGGGAAGCCACAGAACTAATGGGCATCTTCGCCTCGATTGTGCGCAAGAGCGAGTGAGTTTTGGGCTTTTGGGTTTTGAAATTTGAATTTGTCTCGGATTTCGAGATTCGTATTTCGAATTTAGTGATGAGAGAGAATGTATGTAAAAGGAAGAGGTAACGCGCGATGGGAATGACGATAACGGAAAAGATACTGGCCCGGGCGGCGGGGGTGAAGACGGTCGTGCCGGGGCAGTTGGTGGATGCGCAGATCGACGTGGTGATGTGCCACGACGTGACGACGCCGCCGGCGATTTCGATGCTGGTGGAAAAGGGTCTCGACCGCGTGTTCGACCCGGACAAAATCGTGGTGACGCCGGACCATTTCCAGCCGGCCAAGGACGTTCAAAGCGCCGAGCTGCACAAGCGGCTGGACGACTGGGCCCGGCGGCACAACATCAAGCATTACTACAAGCTGGGCCGGGCGGGGGTCTGTCATGCGCTGCTGCCCGAGCAAGGCCACATCCGGCCGGGCGAGGTCATCGTGGGCGGCGATTCGCACACGTGCACCTACGGCGCCTTCGCGGCGTTCAGCACGGGGATCGGCTCGACCGACCTGGCCGCGGCGCTTGCGACGGGCAAGCTGTGGTTCAAGGTGCCCGCGTCAGAGAAGATCGT
>CAYFUB010000234.1:0-9184 GCA_964346195.1 uncultured Pirellulales bacterium | reverse complement strand
CGACCTGCACGCTGACACCGTCACCGCCGAGCAGTTGGCGCAACTTGAGGCGGCCTTGCCAAAGTAAAGCATTCGTCCAGAGAACAGATAACCAGGGCCGGGGCGGCGCTGCCCGGCCTTTTGCGTTTTCGCCCTGAGAAATGCCTGTGAACTCCCGGTAAATGGTAACCTGGCCGCACGGAACCCGGTATAATACAGTGTAAGCCCTCTCGTACGTGGGTGAAGGACCTGTGGTCACAGGAGATTGAATATGGCTCGTAACGCGGAGCAGACGGGCGGCACGGGGACCCGGCATACTGTGCCCAGGGTCATCGGGGCTCTGGTAGTGGTGGCGGTCGTCGGCACGGGCGTGGTCTGGCTCACGGTCGTCCGGGGCAGCGACATATCTGGCCAGGACATGGCGACCTTCACGGCCAAACGAGGGCCCCTGACCATCAGCGTCGTCGAATCCGGCACCATCAAGGCCCGCGACCAGCTCATCATCAAGAACGAGGTCGAAGGCCGGACCTCCATTATCACGCTCGTGCGCGAGGGTACCCGCGTCAAGAAAGGAGATCTGCTGGTCGAGTTGGACGCCAGCACACTCCAGGACAGCAAAATCGATCAGGAAATCCGCGTCCAGAACGCCGGGGCGGCATTCATCAACGCCAGGGAGAATCTGGCCATCGTTTCCAGCCAGGCGGATAGCGACGTCAATGAGGCCGAGCTGGCCGTCGAGTTCGCCCGGCACGACCTGAGGAAGTACGAGCAGGGCCAGTACCCCAAGGACGTCAACGAGGTGAACAAGCGGATTGCGCTGGCGAAGGAGGAGCTGGAGCGTGCCGAGCAGACCTTGGCCTGGTCCATCAAGCTGTTCGAGGAGAAATACCTGTCCGAAACCGAGAAGGCGGCCGACGAGATCACGGTCAAACGCAAGAGGCTGGAAGTGGAGCTGGCCGAGGCCGATCTCGAGCTTCTGCAGGATTTCACGTACCCGCGGCAAATCCGCCAGCTCCAGAGCGACGTGCAGCAGGCGATCTCGGCCCTGGATCGCGCCAAGCGCAAGGCCGAAGCCGACAAGAGGCAGGCCCAGGCCGATCTGACGGCCAAGGAAGCCGAATACACCCGCCAGCAGGCCAAACTGAAAAAGATCGAGGACCAGCTTGAAAAGACGACCATCCTGGCGCCGAGTGATGGGCTGGTCATCTACGCCACGAGCACCAAGAGCGGCTTTGCGAGCATGATGAAGGAGCCCCTGGCCGAGGGCCAGCAGGTGGTCGAGAAGCAGGAGCTGATCTACCTGCCCATGACCGCCTCGACCATGGCGGAGGTGGGGGTCCACGAGGCGAGTCTGGCCAAGGTGCGGGTCGGGCAGCCCGCCCTCGTCACGGTCGAGACCCTGCCCGGCAAGCGGTTCCTGGGAACGGTAGGTATGGTCGCGCCACTGCCGGATTCCACGGGCATGTTCCTCAACCCCGATCTGAAGGTCTTCAACACGCAGATCCACCTGGACACGGACGATCCGGCACTTCGCTCGGGGATGACGTGCAAGGCGGAAATCATCGTCGAGCAGTATGACGATGCCGTCTACGTGCCCATGCAGGCCGTGACGCGCGTGGCGGGCGAGGCGATGGTTCACATCTGCAACGGCAAGTCAGTGGTGCCGCGCCACGTCGAGATCGGTCTGGACAACAACCGGATGGTCCGGGTCGTCCGCGGGCTGGAGGAAGGCGAGGTCGTCGCACTCGATCCGCCGCTGAGAACCTCCTCCGTCGATGCCACGCTGGCCGGCGGCACCGAACCGAATGCCGCCGGGGAAAAACCGGATGCCATCGACGAGCAGGTCCGCAGCCGCCTCGACGCCTCCCGTCCAGGCGACCGCGTCAAAGTCGAAGGTCCGGGCGATGGTTCTGCTACGCCGGGAGCACCTGGTCAAATGCCCCCGGGGCCTTCTGCCCTGTCGCCGGGTCAGCCGCCGGCGGGTCAGATGCCGCCGGGCATGCCGAATCTGACCCCGGAACAGAAAAAGCAGATGCAGAAACAGATGCAAAAAGCGATGGAAATCATGAAGAACCTTTCCGAGGAGGAGAAGGAAAAGCTCAAGAACATGTCCATGGAAGAGCGGATCGAATTCTTCAAGGAAAAAATGGGAGGGGACCAGCAGCAATGACTTGGCACGGGGTCAAGCTGGTCAGGAATATCCGCTCGGGCCTGGAGAATCTCCTGCTCCATAAGCTTCGTTCGTTTCTGACGATGCTGGGCGTCGTGTTCGGCGTGGGCAGCGTGGTGGCGATGCTCTCGGTCGGGGAAGGCGCCGGCCGGGAGGCGCTGGAGCAGATCCGCAAGCTCGGCAGCAACAACATCATCGTGTCTTCCGTCAAGCCCATCGAGGACCAGTCCGCGAGCGTGAACCGCGCTTCGGCGGGCATGAGCGTGTACGGATTGACGTACGAGGACCACCTGCGCATCGCCGAGAGTCTCGAGCACGTGGAGCGGACCGCCCCGGTCAAGCTGCTGCGCCAGGATGCCCGACTGGGCGAGCGGATGCTGGAGGTCCGCGTGGTGGGGACTTCGCCCGACTGGTTCGACCTGGTCAGCCGGGAGGTTCTGGCCGGCCGGGTCCTTTTGGCGGGCGGTCAGGCCACCGCCGCCCCCACCGCCGTCCTGACCGAGTTCGGGGCCAGGAGGCTGCTGGCGACGAGGCATAATATCGGGGAATGGGTGCGCATCGGCGGCAATTGCTTCCAGATCGTCGGCATCGTCAAATCCGAGGGCGGCAAGGCGGGCGACCTCCAGATGCCCGACGATGAGGTGGACGCCTATGTCCCCATCGCGATCGCCCGCCAGTACTTCGGGGACGTGACCACGCGGTCGGCCTCGGGCTCGCGGGCCCTGGAGCGGGTCGAGCTGCATCAGGCAATCGTGCAAGTCGACCGGATCGAGCACGTGGAATCGACCGCCCGGGCCATCGAGCGGATGCTCAGCCAGTTCCACAAGAAGAAGGATTACAGCGTCAGCGTGCCGCTGGCCCTGTTGCGCCAGGCGGAGGCCTCCAAGCGCCGTTCGAGCATCGTCCTGGGGTCCATCGCGGGCATCAGCCTGCTGGTCGGCGGCATCGGAATCATGAACATCATGCTGGCCTCCGTCACGGAGCGGACCCGCGAGATCGGCATCCGCCGGGCCATCGGCGCCAAGCGCCGCCAGATCATCTATCAATTCCTCATCGAGACGGTCGTGCTCTCCACGACCGGCGGACTGGTCGGGCTGGGAATCGGCGCGCTGGTCCCGACGCTGATTACGCATTTCTCCGGCATGACCACCATCCTCACCTGGAAAGGGATTCTCCTGCCCCTGCTGATCAGCATGACCGTTGGCATCCTCTTCGGCCTGTATCCGGCCATGCACGCGGCCCAGGTGGACCCCATCATCGCCCTGCGCCACGAGTGACACGGATTCTGATTCATTCACGCGCGGCGCTTGTCATCCCGAACGAAGCGTAGCGGAGTGAAGGATCTGGGCCACGAACGTAAGAGACCCCTCATCCGCTGGTCAGATCCTTCGGCTTCGCCTCAGGATGACGGACTCGGCCCCGCACGAGAATTTTTCCGAATCTGTATGACACACCACATCGCCGGGCGGCAGGGCCGACCTTCTTTCTACGAGCCGCGAACGGATTTTACTCACACGCTGAGTTTTTTGCATTTCGAGCCCGGTCTGTTCGTTATTACAGTGAAGACCGGTTTTGAGGAGCTCGAATGTGAACGATCGTTCAACCCGGGACCAGACCGCCGCCTCGGAGGCGCAAGACGAGATGCCGCACGAGCAGCTTGTCCGCCAGCACTACGAGCACGTCTTCGCCGTGTGCTACGGGATTCTCGTCAACGTGCACGATGCCGAGGATGCGACACAGGAGACGATGCTCAGGGGTCTGGCAAAGGCGGCGCACCGGATGGCACCCGAACAGCTCAGGCCGTGGATCATCCGGGTCGCCAGGAACCTGTGCATCGACCGGCTCCGGCGGCGCAAACGGCAAGGACCGCCGGCTGAGCCGCCCGCCGCCCCATCCCGGCAGGACGTGAACGCACAGCAGGAGCTGGAGCAGGCCATCAAACGTCTGCCTGCGGAGCTTCGCGTGCCTTTGCTGATGTACTACTTCGATGGCCGCAGCGCCAAAACAATTGCAGAAAACCTGAATATCTCCCATTCGGGCGTATGCCAGAAGCTCAGATTGGCGCGACGCCAGTTGCACGAGCTTCTGACGGAAGGGCGACAATAATGAAAAACGAATGCGATCAAATCAGGGATCTCATCGCCGATTCGGTCACGGTGACTCTCCCGCCCCGTGAGGCAACATATCTTGAGGAGCACTTGCGCGAATGCGCGGATTGCCGCAGCTGCGCGGAAGGTCTCAAACAGGAGGACTTGTTACTAGCCCAGTTGGTGGCCGGGGTTGCCACGAATGTGCCGGATCGGCAAGAGCGACTCCTGCAAGCTCTGGGCCGTCGGCAGTTCGGACAAGCCGACCATCCGGCGAAATGGCGAAGAATCATGCGGAGCCGGATTGCAAGACTGGCGGCAGCGGCGATCGTTGTCCTCGTCGCGGCCTTGGGCATATCTCTGTTGGAGAAATCGTCCACGCCAGCCTACGGCATGACCGAGGCCCTGGACCTGATTGAGCAGGCCAGGACCCTCCACATTCAGGGCTGGTCCCTGGGCAGGAGCAAACCAGACGCAGAGCAGATCAGGCTGCCCTTCGAGCGATGGTATGACCTGCAGAATGGATATTACCGAGAGGAATACGGCGCGCAGGACCACGATGGTACGGTGAGGAGGGATTTCGAGGTTTGTGACGGGCAGTACGTCATGCGGGGGACGTTAGGCCGGCAGCCGGTGGGGCAGAAGGCTCGGCCAACCATCTTCTTCGAGAGGGTCGATCCAAACCGGAGAGCAAATGACAGCTTGAAGAAGTGGGCCGAATACCGGCTCCTTCACCAAATCGAAGGGTTTCGAAAAATCAGACAGGACATGGTCGATGGCAAGAGGTTCGATCTCTGGCAGGGGGAGTCCGTCGTGGGCGTCGGCGATTCCGTGGGCCGGAACCGATTGGAGGTATGGCTGTCGCCTGCAACGGCGGATGTGGGGAGAACCAGGTACTGGCACGAGGAGGAGGGTGGATGGACCCAGGTCTCTGAATACACGCGATTCGAGTGGAACGTCCCATTATCGCCGGAGCTCTTCCTGACGGAACCGCCCGCGACCGGGTATGAGATCGCGAACAGTAAGGAGACGGCTACGGTCCCGGTCCACACTGATTGGCTTGAGCAGGATCTCTATGAAGATACGCAATTCGCGTATGCCTCACTGAACTACCGGCTCTCGCCGGCGTTCGCGCTGCCCAACGGGGTCTTACTGGCTGGTTATCGGAGTGTCGATGGTCAGGAGTCCCGTGACCAGTCGAGATACTTTGAAGGATTGAGGCCGGGTGGGCCATCGGCGAAGTTGCCCGTGGAGGTCTACGCCCTGTCGCCCGAGCCGAACGTCCGCCACGTGTTGTTCACCGCGTTCCACCTCGCGTACACGCAGAAGGAAACGAGCGCGGGCCGAAGATGGTTTGAGTGGATTCTCTACGTGCCCGACAGGGAACCGCCGAAGCCTGACGCGGTGCTTCAGTATCGAATCATATACAGGCGCAATGTCCAAAGGACCGAGGACATCGACATCCGCTTTAAGCAGATATCCCTGCCTGATCCGCAGAGGATCGAAACCGAGGAGGACTTCAACAGACTGGTTCTGGACGCTATCGCAGAACGCAGCGACGGCGGGGTGGTGCCGGAACAGGTGACGTATGAGCATGTGTTACGGATCGCCGAAGGAATCCGGGCATCAATCGCCCGGTAGAACGTATGCACCTGTAGGACAAGTCATGGCCGGGCGGCGGAGTCTGGCCTTTTTATTGCGCGTCTGTTCCTCCCGCCGGTAAAATGCAAAGAACCCATTTCCTGGTTAATGCTCGCGGAATGCGGCCCTCTATACAGGTAGAGATCTCTCCCGACGCGCAGCGGCGCGGCAGGGGCGGCCGTGCAGCCGAGCCTTGGATTCGAGGAATGGTCGAAGTGAAGGCGGTCAAGAGTTGTCGGACAGTCGATTCGAAGAGTTGATCGATGCCCACGGTCGGGACGTGCTGAACGTCGCCCTGCGCGTTACGGGCGATGCCGAAACGGCCCGGGACGTCTGCCAGGAGGTCTTTCTGGCCATCTGGCAGCGGTGGCATAGGTTCGACGGCACAGTGCGTTGGGGCGCGTACCTCTATCGGGTAACCGTCCGCAAGGCACTGGAGCTGGCGGGCCGGCGCCGGGCCGTGCCGGTCGAACTGGGCGACGGCGAGCCCGAGAGCGGGGGCCCCAACCCGGACGCGGGCTTGCGGCTGGACGACTTGCAGCGAAGGCTGACGGAGTCCCTGGGCAAGCTGCCGAAGCACCAGGCCGACGTGTTCGTCCTGTCGCGGATCGAGGGTCTGGACCACTCGGCCATCGCCGAGATTCTCGGCTGCTCGCAAAACAGCGTTCGGGTGTCTTTGCACCGGGCCGTGAGGCAGTTGGCCCGTGAGATGAGTGATTACCTGGGTTGAATACAGCGGTGAGATATGGCCAGCCATGAACAGATCAAAGAGCAACTCGTGAGCCTCACGCTCGGTGAGCTGTCGGAGCCCCAAGGGTCCGAGGTCAGGGCGCACGCGGCCGAGTGCGACGAGTGCCGGGCCGAGCTGAGACGAATCGAGCAGTTGCTCCAATGCGCCGGCCGGCGCCGGGACCTGTCGGCGGACGAGCCGCTGTATGAGTCGGCCAGGAATGGCCTGCTGGCCGCGGTGGCCGGTGAGAAAGAACCACAAACAACGGCTCGCCCCATCATTTGGCGAGCGTTTCGATGGAGAACTATCATGACAAGCTCAGTTGCGAAAATAGCGATTGCCGCGTCGGTGGTAACCGCGGTTGGACTTTTCGGTCTGTTGAGGTATTCGGACACCGACGAAAACAAGTCCTTTGGGGGTCTGCGCCTCCTGACGACGGCCTGCGCCGCCGAGGAATCCCTTTTCGTCGGAGAGGATATCGTCCACATTCAGAACGAAATCATCGTTTGTGCGGGTTCATCGGATCAGCCGGCGGGCCTCGATTCTGTCTGGCTGCCAATGTGCTCCATGAAGCCGGACGGCCAATTGCAGGTCAACCAGCTCAAGCTGGCCGTCGCGCCGGAATCATACGTCGTGACGGACCACTCGTGGTACGACCCCGCGACGGGACGTTTCAGCAGGGTCCTGAAGGCAGGCGATGTCATCGTCTTCGCCAATTCGTATGACGGCGGCTTCATCTACAACGCGACGGTTGCTGAGGGTACTGTCCGGGTCATCGGAGAGGCAGCGGCCGACGAGTTCCGAGCGCCGCAGAGCCCCGCCGAGTATCTCGGCATCGCCCCCGGCCTGAAGACCGCTCTGGGGGAGAATGACACGATGGTTCAGAGTGTCGAGACAGGCGTCCTGTACGACGGGAGACCCGGTCACATCTACAAGGTTGGCATGCCCGACCCTAACGGGCAATCCACGAACAGCTACTGGCTCTTCAAAGTGCGCGATGCGGATGCGACGATTGCCGAAAAAGAGTTCGTTCTGGTGGGCCGTCCGCGACTGCTGGTCCGCCGGGTCCTGACCGAGTCCGTCCAGGCGCCGACCATCTTCTGGAACCTCGCGGAAATCGAAGGAACCGCCACGAAGGCGATGCAACAGGTCTCCATCACGCCGGACATGGTGATCCCCCGTGTTTCCGTCGAGCACATGGTCGAGCGGGCGGACTTCGAGACCTACGTCTTCTCCACCCAGCCGGCGTGGACCGGCGCCATTGAAATCACGGATTGCATCGACCCGGCGAGCCCCGGCGGCCGCATGTTCATCATGACCGCCCGCGCCGACGATGGCCGGCACCTGGTCCTCGTCCAGTCCCCAACGTACAACAAGATGCTCGGCGCCGTCGTGAAACAGGGCAACGTCGTGTACGCCTCCCCTAACGGCTTCAAGGTCTGGGGCGGCGGGCCGCAGAAATGGTACGCGCAAATCCTGCTGCAAAGCGCCCGCGCCAGCATCAAGGACCCGCCGTCGGAGGACCGCATCGGCTACGTGCTGGAGTCGCCTGCCGGCACCTTCCCCGCCCTGGCCGTCAACGGCCCGGTCACCGATGAAGAGTTGCACCATCTGGTCGACAGTCTTGTCCCCGCGAAGAAATATCTGAGCGATCAAGGCGCAAGTACCGATCAGAAATGAGCCTCCGAAACCATGTTCCTGGAAGTATATGCCCATGGTCGAAGTGAATCGATTGGACCGGGCGAAAAGCAACACGACAACACCGGACGACGCATCCAGAGGCACGTTATGAGAACTCTGCCTGTTCTATTAGCCGCTGGGGTGGCGGGAATGGTCGCGATAGCAAGCGGTTGTCACTCCCGGGCCGTGTCCCATGAGCCGAATGATGTCAATGCGGCGCTTGACAAGGCCGTCGCCGCCGGTGCGGATATCCGCCTCACGGAGCGACCCCTGGTCGTTCGCATGCTCAACCTCAGCGAGAAAGACCTCATTACCGGCTTGCGTGCGTTTGCCGAGCTGTCCGGCGGGCACTATCCGACCAGCTTGGACACCAGGAGCACGTTGAAACAGGTGGAAGCGGACCGGCTGGGGTCGTCGATGCCGGAGCTGTCGGAGAGCAGGAAAAAGCAGATGTTGCAGGACATTTTCTTCGCCAGCGCCTTTTACGAAAAGCTCCAGCGGGAAAACCGTGACGTGCAATACCACGGCGACACCGTCAACAAGGATGACGCGGAAAGGGTACTCATATCTTGGAGCGAGTCGAAGGACCGGTACAAAGTTGTGCTGGGCGACCTAAGTATGACGACTCTCTCGCGCAAGCAGTTGACCCAACTCGCGCCATAGCCGCCGCCTGCCGACGCGTCCACGTGTGGGACAAATCAGGGCCGGGCAGCGCAGCCCGGTCCTTTCTTTGCATGTCGCCGAGGCTGCCACCTGTGCGGAACGAACGCAAGCTCGACCCACATGGTGGGCGGCCCGCCCGGAGGTCTGTCTTTCCTCGACTTTGGGAAGGGTGCGGCCGGAATACAGTGGCGGTCCTTGCGGTTTTCGTAGCATGGGCGTCCCGCCCATGAGTCG
>CAYFUB010000233.1:0-3605 GCA_964346195.1 uncultured Pirellulales bacterium | reverse complement strand
GTCGTATTCGGCGAGGCAGTGCGAGCCGTCGTAGACGTACTTGACCACGGTGGTGGTGTCGTATTTCTTCTCGATCCGCCGGCCCGCCGGGTCGTAGGTGTAGCTGATCTGGTCCCATTCCGTGGGCATGGGGATGGTCTCGGGCTCCGGCATGGCCCCCGTCCACTGGACCCGATCATCGAAAACCGAGACTCTCGCCAATCGCGCCATGTCACAAGGCTAACCCCGGGAACAGCAGGCGGCAAGAGAAAAGACCGGCGAAAGGTGGATCGCAGCCCGGGAAGCCCGCCATGTCACAATGCACAGCCTGACCCGTCCTTGTCCTTCTCATGCCTTAACGCTTAATCCTGGGAGTAATCGCAGCCTCCACGGACCGGGTGACGGCGAACAGATGTTTGGGATTCCCGCGAAAAAATCCCGCGACCGTCTTGACAACGGCTTGCTCATAGATGTCCCCGGAAGTCCCCTAATCTCCCGTTGGCTTTCGCATCGATTGCAGTGGCTGGCTCCGGCGCGGATTCGTGACACTGACGACCCCTCCCCATGAGCCGGTCACCTCATGTTCAACGAAGTAGGCGACGCCGACTTCCTCGTTATAGAACAAGAGGCGCGCTTTGTACCGACTCCCCGATGTCTCCTTTTCTGCGATGTAGGCTTCAAAAGATGTCCATTGTGGGAGCCCAAACCAGCTGGGTGCTCTGCGCCAGGCAGTCTCATATAGTTCGATGCCGGCTGCCTGGACTGTCCCGTCTGCAACTACCGCGTAATGAAGAACACCGAAGGCGTACTCGACACGGTCCAACTCCGTGAAGGTGTCGGAGCGGAGGATCTTCGAGACGTCTTCCTTGGCGATATCGAAACGCAGCACGTAGGTGCGCGCACCTGAGTCAACAAGAGAGTTGCGTGGCCGGGCTACGTGTATGTTCTTCACAGACCTTGGAATCGGCTGAATCACCACTCTCTCGAACAAAGACCCCGTTGCCGACTTTGTCCTGAGACCGAATATGGCGACAAGAAGAACTGCACCGACGCAAATGCTGAACGCAAGGACTATGCTCAGTCTCTTATTCCGCGTCATTGTTACAGCCCTCAATTAAGCGCAGTCCAAAACCAGGTGCCATATGACATTGTACGAGGATCATAGGTGCCGTTTTCGGCCAAGATCCAACCTCCTTCTATCCTGTACGGGGTGCCATTGTCGTACTCCAGATATTCCTCGTAGCCCGGTGCTACAATGTCATCGATTGTATTCGTGGCGTCGTAGGCATCACGGAACCAATCTTTAATCTGGAAACCGTACCAGATAGTGATTAGCCCGTCATGGCGCATACCTCTCTGAACGGTTATGGTTGCGCTCACATATAGGTAGCCCTTGCCAAGCACGATGAGATCAGACACATACCGTAGTCGCCTGAAATTGTACAACAGTCTATCATTGTATACCAGTTCCTCGATGCCAGGCGGCCGATCCCCTAATTCCTCGGCGCTAATTAGCCCGGCTCTATATTTCGCTGCCCTGGCCATCCATTCATTATCCGCTTTCTCCATTTCCTCCCATTTTTTCTTCCCAATGCCGCGTGCCCAAAACTTGACACACCACACAATTCTCTGTATTCTACCGTCGTTCTTGAACGCATCCATCAAGCCTGTGTCGGCAAGGTCGAGCGTGGCACCGCTCTTATTTACATACCACCACCAGAAATTCGCTGTGGTCCATCCAGGTCATGTACGGCCCTTTGACCTCGCCCCAGGTCGGCGTGAAGTGGATGTGGTCGTGCACGAACTTGTACATCAGGCCCGGATCGTATTTCAGGCCCCGCGCCAATTCCTGGATCTCGGCATCGTCGATGCTCGGCCCCGTGGTCGATGAGCTTTGGCTGAGCTTGTCGCGAAAGGCGCTGGGGGTGTTCGGCTCGTTCAGCAGGGGCGCCCGAAAACCCGGCAACAGGGACTGGCCCGTCGCCTGCGTCTGCGGGCTGAGCAGGATACCCATCAAGACGATCAGACACATCGTCGTTGTCAGGGTTATCCCTTGCGGCCGCGCGACTGACCTGGACATAGCAACTCTTTTTTGTCTTTTCGATGCCATCGCTGTCTCTCTTTCTTGCACACGTTTCTCTGGGCGCATACCCCCTGCGCACCGCCGTCGTAAAACCAATTCACATCGACTGTCTCAGCACCCTCCCGGCTGATTTCTCGGTCCGGTTGTGTTGCCGTAGAGGGCATCTTTGGCGAGGCTGTCACAGACGTTGCCAAAAATGCATATTGTCTCTTTGATGACCATCTTCTGTGCCAATCCAGTCAGGTCCGTCCTGATCAGAAGCCAGCGAAACACATCCACCGTCATTAGGGCGTGACTGATGCAGTCGTTAAGCTGTCTCTTGTGCGGGTTCCTGGTCGGTGGGAGGTCGTTAACGATAGCTTCCCCCGCAACTGCGGCCAGATGATCGTCACTGCGGATCATGGTACGCTTCTCCGTGTTGATTTCGTGGTCAAGGCTGTGAATAGACTATCGACCAGACTCGACCGTACCTTTACAGTCCGAGAAGAACCGGACAGCCTGGTTGGGGCTCTCCTGTGACTGTCCGGCCCGTGATGTGGCGGCGGTAGCGCTCTCGGGTATGGACGATGCCGAAATGCATGAGATTGCCCGTTTCCTCCTGGGCTGTCGGGAAGCCGTTCATGAGTGGGACGGGGGCCCGGCCATGACGCTCCGGCTGAACCAGCTTTTCCATTGCTGTGAACGTTTTGCAGTCAGGCTCTCCCGCACGCAGAGGAAGAGGCGCCTTTCCGTCCACCTGATGGCACCGAGGGCGAGTCGGGGTCCCCTTTGGGGTGACCACCCGGCCTGCCCGCGGCTCCATCCGACCGTGCATCCGCGGCGGCGGGAACACCTGCCCACAATCGCCAGGCATGACATCCGGCAATCGGTTGACGTCGGCACAGGCGAACTTGCTGTCCGTCGGCCATGCCTTACAGCCGTAGTGGAATTCGGCACAGTCGTAGCACTGTTCGGCCACTACAAAGGGCCGTTGCACCTCCTTCCCGAAGTCGGGGAACGCAATTCGTTTCATGGTTGCATTTGTCCTTGTCGCGCCAGTCGCAGAATCTTCGTACGGGTCTCAGCAGACAGGTGGGGCCACCGCTCAATAACGAGCCGCAATTCCAGGCCGATTTCCGGCGCAGAAAACAAGCCAGAAACAAGCTTTGGGTTTGAGGGGATAGAATCTGTCTGGTTTGACTTCGTAAGTGCTTGTCTTTGCGTGACTTCCTCAACGCGCCCGGAGGGACTCGAACCCCCAACCCTCGGTTCCGAAGACCGATGCTCTGTCCAATTGAGCTACGGACGCGACGATAGGCCGCCCGTCGGCACCCGCCGACCGCGGGCAACGGACCACTCAACGGTAACGCCTCCTCCGGCGGTCGTCAAGCCAAAATCACGACGAAGACCGACCGCTTCTATTGTCGGCTTATCAATTGCGGTAAGCCATTGACCGGCCGGCGCTTCAGACAGAAACTGGGACGGCCCTGTTGACCCGCTGACTCGCTGCCCGCCTCTTTGGGGTCACCATAACGCGATCATCTGCGTTTGGGGCCCTTCATAT
>CAYFUB010000232.1:0-6160 GCA_964346195.1 uncultured Pirellulales bacterium | reverse complement strand
GCCGCGGCATGAGACGCTGGCGTTCTGGATCAATGCCTACAACCTGAAGATGCTCGAGATCATCGCGAGGAACTATCCCATCCAATCCTCCTGGTGGCTGCGGCTGACCTGGCCCCCAGGCGATATCCGGCACATCAAGGGGATCTGGAGCGACTACAAATTCATCGTGATGGATGAGGAATTCACGCTGACGGAGGTGGAACGGCGGTTCTTTCATAAGACCTTCGAGGACCCGCGCGCTTACCTGGCAATCACGTACGCCGCCCGCTCCGGCCCGGCGCTGCGCCGCCAGCCCTACCGGGGTGAGGGGCTCGACGCCCAGCTCGATGAGCAGGTCAAACAATTCCTGTCCAGCCCGCAGGGCCTCCAGATCGACCGGCGCAACATGGTGGTGCGCCTGTCGGCGCTCTTCAAGCCTGCCTGGCGCGGCAAGGAATTCGTCGGCCGATACGGCACGGACAAGAAATTCAAAGACCGCGACCCCGAAACGCGGGCCGTGCTGAACTTCCTCACCAATTATCTCTCCCGCGAAGACGTGTACTTTCTCGAGGTCGAAAATTACGCCCTCGAGTACACGAATTTCGACTGGCGACTCAACGACATCTCCCCAAGTTACTGACACGACTTTTTCAGTTGACGGGCCGGGGCGCAGCCCTATGATAGGGGCGATTTTTCTTCGAACCTCTCGGAGGCCCGCTCCCAGGACGCACGAACGCATCCTGCGACAGGAAAGGGGCCGCCGGAGGTGATGGATCGATGATTTCCTCAGTTTTCGGGAAGGACCACAGCAGATGGCACAAAAAAGGAGTGTAGTGAATCCGAATTGCGATATGCGGAATTATCTGTTCACCAGTGAATCGGTGACGATGGGTCACCCTGATAAGGTGGCGGACCACATCTCGGATTCCATTCTCGACGCGATGCTCGCCCAGGACCCGCTGAGCCGGGTGGCGTGTGAGACGCTGGTGAAGTGCGACATGGTTCTGGTGGCCGGCGAGATTACCTCAAAGGCCCCTGTGGATATCCCCCAGGTAGTGCGGGATACGATCCGCAGGATCGGCTACGATGACCCCGGGCTGGGCTTCCATTACGACAATTGCGCCGTGCTGGTTTCCATCAGCCGGCAGAGTCCGGATATTTCGCAGGGCGTCACCGAAGGCGAGGGCTTGCACAAGGAGATGGGCGCCGGCGACCAGGGCCTGATGTTCGGCTACGCGTGTCGGGAGACGCCGGAGCTGATGCCGATGCCGATTCAGTTCGCTCACAAGCTGACGACGCAGCTCGAAAGGATGCGCAGGACGAAAAAGCTGCCCTGGCTGCGGCCGGACGGCAAAAGCCAGGTGACGATTGAATACGAGGACAACAAGCCCAAGCGGATTCACACGGTGCTGGTCTCCACTCAGCACGCGCCGGGCATCAAGCACCGCGACCTGCGCAACCAGATCATCGAGCACGTCATGCTCCCGGTGCTGCCGAAGCGACTCATCGACAAGGACACAAAGTATCACGTCAATCCGACGGGCCGTTTCGAGCTGGGCGGGCCAAAGGCCGATTGCGGCGTCACCGGACGCAAGATCATCGTGGACACCTACGGCGGACGCGGACGCCACGGCGGCGGATGCTTCAGCGGCAAGGATCCGACCAAAGTGGACCGCACCGCCAGCTACATGGCAAGGTACGTCGCCAAGAACGTCGTGGCGGCCGGTCTGGCCGATTGCTGCGAGGTCCAGGTCTCCTACGCCATCGGCATGGCCGAGCCGATCTCGGTGCTGGTGAACACGGAGGGTACGGCCCGCATCAGCGAGAAGAAGATCAGCGAGATCGTCGCCCGCTTGTTCCCGCTGACGCCCAAGGGCATGATCCAGCACCTGAACCTGCGGCGGCCGATCTTCGCCCAGACCTCCTACGGCGGCCATTTCGGCCGGAATCTCCCCAACTGCACCTGGGAGCGGACCGACATGGTCAACGCCCTGCGCCAAGCCGCCGGCCTGTAGTCCCGGCCCACGACACCCTGCAAGATTCGACTCGCAAGCCCGGCCCACGCCGGGCTTTTTCCTTGGCCGGGGCAGCCTGCGGAACTGGCCCTGCGACACGCTCCTGCTTCAGCGGTTGTTGGACGACATGGACTTGATGGACACACATGGACCATGAGGTAGGCGATGAGTCCATATCGTCCATGAAGTCCGCACCGTCCCTTCGGACATTTTTCTGTAAGTCCGGCGTGGGGGGCGAGTCTAATATGTCAGCCATGGCGAAGATATCCGAGGAGCAGGCCCTGGTGGAACGGTTCCGCCGGGGAGACGATTCTGCGTTCGAGAGGATCGTGGAGCGGCATTCGGCCGAAGTCGCGGCCCTGGCGAACCGTCTGCTCGGCTGGCCGGGCAACGTCGACGATATCGTCCAGGATGTCTTTGTCGCGGCGTTTCTGGGATTGAAGGGGTTTCGCGGCGACTGTCGCCTGCGAACGTGGCTCTTTACCATTACGGTGAATCAGTGCCGCAGCCAGCGGTGGCGCCGGCGGTTTCGTCTTCGGGCCGTGACCATGGAAGATGCTCAGGCACTGACAAGTCCGGAGCAAGGCGGCGAGAAGGCAGCAATGGATAAGGAGACGTTCGCCCGGGTCCGCCGGGCCGTGCAGGGCCTGCCGCGGAAATACCGGGAGGTCGTCGTCCTGCGCTACCTCCAGGGGCTGGACATACAGGAGGCCTGCCGGCTTCTGGGCATCACGGCCAATTCCCTGCAGGTCCGCCTGAATCGGGCCAGGAAGCGGCTGAAGGAACAGTTGGGTGAGCTGTTCGAGGAGAAATCATGAACGAGGACCAAATGGAAACGTTGCTTCGGCAGGCGGATGAGGCCGCAGGCGCGTCGGCGTTCGACCCTGTCACCGTCGCCAGGGTCCGGCAGCGGGTCCGCCGCAGACGGCTCCTGAGAGCCGGCATCCCGGCCGCCGCCGTGGTGTTGGTCACGACGGGGCTCTGGGTGACCTGTATGAGGACGGCAAAGCCGCAACCTCAGCCACAGCCGCAGCGGCTGGCTTCCCTCGAAGAACAGGTCCGCCAGTTGCGAGCACAGACGGACGCAACGCTGAAACTCGTGCAGGAGGTCCTCCAAAGAGACCGACAGGACCGGCGGCTCGCGGCCCTCGAAGCAGAACTGGCCGGCATCCCCGACCCGATGAAGGAGATCAACCGGCAGGTGGACAGGACGGCGTTCATCCTTCTCTATCAGGCCGACCGGCTCTACCACGAATTGAATCAGACCGAGTCGGCCGTCCGCGCCTACCAGGAAATCATCCAGCTTTTCCCGGAGAATCGGTGGGCCAATGTCGCGCGGGAGAGGCTGTCCCGGATCAAACAACGGCAGTACAACAAATCCGATGATAAAGGAGAAGCAAGATGCGAACCTCGAAAAGCCTGATCGCCCTGCTCATTTCAGGTCTGGTCGCGGTCACCACCATCACCCTTGGGGCCGGGCAGAACAGCGTTGACAAGACACCACGCGTTGCGGCAGAGAAGCCTTCCGGCACGCGCTTCGCGAGCGCCCTCGTGAAGCTGACGGTGGACCCGGACATTGTCGTGCTGAATCCGGATACCGTCGAGAGCCTGATATACAGCCCGGCCGTGGCGCAAAATGCCGCCGTTCTCAGACTCAAGGCCACAGCCGATATCCATGATTACCTGCTGGTTGAATGGCTGTCGCAGGATTCCGACCACATCGATGAGCCTTCGGCCCGACCCTCCTCAGCAACGAAACCACAAAATCAGGAGCAGTACGACGAGGAGATGATGAGGCAGTTGGAGAGGGTCTACGGGGAGATGATGGGGCAGTTGGAGAAGGTCTACGGGGAGCAGTATATGCAGCAATTCATGCGGCAGTCCGGCGCTAAGAAGAAAGAGGAGGTCGGAAGCGGCCCCACAGGAGGAGCGTGGCTGGTGGAAGGAAGCACGAGTCGTGGCCTGAACAGCAGGGGCAGAAGCAGCCCATATGGTGAGCAAACGAGACGCGAGACAGGGCAGCCTGCAGAACAAACCGCACTCGTAAGGTTGACGATCCGCCTCCCTGAGGACGTCACACCGGCGGCCGCAGAATTCCTGAACCTCGTCGTGGAGAACCTGCGGACAAGCCTGATGGATGCGTATGAGAAACGCACGAAGGAACTCACGAATCGGTTGACTTTTGCGGAATCGCGACTGAGAGACGCCGAGGGCCGGCTGGAAAAAGCAATGGGTGGAGATTCTCCCGGGCAGATGAGAGTGAACGAACAGCTTGACACGATAGTTAATCTGTCCGGGCTGACCCCGGAGATGCCCGTCAGTGAAGCAGTGGAACGGCTGAGGAATTCGGTGGAGCCGCCGCTGCAAATCGTCGTTCTGTGGCGCGACCTGGAGGAGAATGCGCAGATTACCCCTGACTCGCCCATCCAAATGGACGGCCTGGCCGACGTGAAGGTAAGAACCGCACTGGAGGCGCTGCTCGAAGCGCTTGGCGCGGGCACTATTGAGCTATCGTTTAGGATCGGAGACAACATGGTCACCGTGGGGACAGCGGAAACACTGGGAGTGCCTGCGAGATTATGGGGCAGAGTGGGGGGCGGTTTGGGCGTGGGGACAACGGAAACACCGGGAATGCCTGCGCGGCTCGTATCCGGGCCCCAGGTTGAGAGCGATCTCCAGGCGCTGGTCGCTCAAAGAACTGAGCTGGCACGCACGGTGCAAAATCTGGAGCTGGAGCTTGGCGGTCAGGAGGCGCGGCGTAAGGCCATTAACGAGCAGATCGCCAAGGCACAACAGCAGTTGGACTACCGGCTCAACCATGATCAAGTGACCAGGGAACTGGGGAACATCCTCCAAATGACCGAAAAGGAATTGGCCGATGAAGTGGCAGCACTTGGGCCCCAGCGTGCGGAGACAGCGGAGGCTGTGCGCGAGCTGCAAACGCGTCTGGTCAGGGCAAGGATCGAGCTGGCGCAGCGGCGGGAGGAGTTAGGTAAACAGGCCGGCGGCGGGCAACTGGAGCAGTTCACGAGTGAGTTGAGTCGCATGGCGGTGGACCGGGCCGAAAAGCAGGCCCAATTGGATATCCTCCGCCAGCAGTTCAAAGAGGTGCGGCAGCAGTTGGCGGAGGCATCGACGTTCAACCCGGAGGCGGCACGGATTTGCATCGCCAGAGAGGCGTTCGATATCGCCACCCGGCAGGCCGTCGAATGGCAAACACGCCTCGCGAACCTGCAGCCACCGATGGTGACTGTGATCGGAGCGAATTAGGAACCAGCATGGGCGACAAGTCGCCCATCCTACCGATTGACACGTGCCTGGACTTTGTCGCTGGTCAGCTCGCGCAGGGCGTCGGCGGCAATCCACCGAGCGGCTCTTGAATCAATCTGCCGGATGTCCTTCGCGGTTCGGACGGCCAGCCTGTTCAACCGACGGCTGCGCTTGCCGATCTGGCGCAGGGCCCAGTTGACCGCCTTCTTGACGAAGTTGCGCTCGTCTGTCGCGTGCCGGATGAGGAGAGGGAGGAAGGCCTCGAATCGTTGGTCCGGTGCCTGCTTGTCGTGGACAGCCAAGGCGGCCATGAGGACGAAACCGGCCCGCTTGACGTATTCCTCGTCTTGCGCCGTCCACTCGACGGCCTTGTCCCACGCATAAGAGGTCTTGTCGAAGAGGCAGCCGCAGGCGGCGTCGCACACGGCCCAGGAATCGAAGACCTTCGCCCAGGACTCCATCTGTCGCGGCGTCACTTTCGCGGGATCATCGACCAACGTGGCCAGCAGACGCGCGTCGTGGATACCGGTGCGCCAGAGCCGTGCGGCGAGCCTGTGGTCTTTGCCGATCTCTTTGGCGAATCTGCGGAGGTTCGGTGCGGAGACTCCCCAGATATTGGCGGCACGAATAGCATAGCGGGCCATGCCTGCCACGGCCTGCGGGTCCGCGTGCAATTTCAGCCGGGCGAGAACCTCTTGACATTTCTGTTGGTCGGCCATCGTATCCTACGCCTTGTGGAAGCCTTCCCACAGGTCCTTATACTGGAGCAGAGTGCCGGCGCCAAGCATGTAACGAGGCCGGACTTGGGAGCGGGACCGGCGTACACTTCCAGCAGCTGATGGACAGGTGCAGGTGCGTGGGAGGCGTGCCGGTATCGGGAGGAAACATGGAGAAGG
>CAYFUB010000231.1:0-3024 GCA_964346195.1 uncultured Pirellulales bacterium | reverse complement strand
GGTGTCCTGCGCCTCGTGCCAAGGTACCACCCGAAATTCCCAACTTTGCGCCGCGAGTTTCGCCTCCTGCTCCAACCGTGTTGCCTCAATGTTGTTTGTGATGAGGTACCGGCCAGAGGACGTGATCAGCAGCGCGGCCTCGCCGTTGGTGGTCGCCGTGTTCACATACGATGCCGCACCGCACGTGGCCCAGGCGAAACTGCTCACCCGCTGATGAAAAAGGGCATCGAGTTCGTGCTTTGCCAGCAGAGCTTGAATACGGTCTTGTTTTTGGCTGAATTCAGTCATTGGCTAACTCCTCGTCTGTCCTTCCAACAACTTCTCCAATCAATTGCACCAACCCCTCCCGTTGCACGCAGTTTCGGAACGCGAACGACTGCATCATCTGGTCAATCTCGTCCTCGCTCATCCCGCGAAACTGCTCAGCGAATGCGGGCAACAGCACCCCGGATAGCAGTCCATCGCAGATGGCGAACCTCAGCGCTTCGTCCAAGCCTGACCAACTCCCCGGCTGGTCGGCGACAACCGTCGAGGCCTGCTCGGCAATCTGCTGAATGAGGGCGGCTATTGGGGCCTCATGTCGTTCTATCCAACTATCACAGCGCAGCGCAGTTTTGATCTCGCGGACCGGCTTGGTGCGGCGCATCCATTCGGACTCAGGATTGGCGTATACAAACCCCATTTTCCCAATGTCTCTGTAGGTCCAGATGGTCCAGTTGACGCGCAGAAAATCGGGCTTGTGTTGCACCGTATGCCCTCCTAAACAAGCGGCAACTTGACCGGTTCGCTTCCCCGCCGTGCCGACTCGTACATCGCCAAGGTCACTTCCTGGTCCAGGCGGGCCTGCTCTGCGCCATATTCCGGCGAGCAGTTCTCGCGAATGGCACGCACCAGGCTCATCACGCAATCGGCGACGGCGATCATCTCATCGTCCATATTGTAGGCCCGGAACGGGTTACGCCAGACGACTTCGGGACTGGTATAGGCCACCCATTCGCTGAGCGTCTCCATCCCACCCACGTTATGAAAGCGACGCTCGATCTCAATTGGTTGAGGGTCCTTCCCATCAGGCGTGAGCAGTGTCAGCCGATTACCTACGGCCATGCCCTTCTCGGCGAAGAACTTGGTCGAGCGCAGCCAACGCAGTGAAGAGTCGTAGGCGATACTCGACCAGTTGAAAAACCCCAGGCGGCCATCCGCGAAATGGAGGACCGCTTGCTCCCACTGTTCCTCACGCGGCCCGAAAGTCTTCCCAATCCAGGCATAGTGCGGCGCGACTTTGAATTGGGCGGTAGCTCCACTCACCGAAACGACTGAGGTCTCGAAGCCGATGTAATTGCGGATGAGGCTCACGCCGTGGTAGCCGTGGCCCATAAAGTCGTTAGTGGCGACGAGCACCCGGCCAAAGACATCGGCCTCGATCAGCAGGCGCTTCAGCCGCTCTATTGGCCGGCGGTAGTACTGCTCAGCGACTTCCACCTTCAGGTTCTGTACCTTAGCCCCCGCCATGATCGCATCGGCATCCGCCAAGTCATGGGCAATTGGCGTTTCCAGCAACGCATGCAGCCCCAGTGCGACAACTTTGCGGCCGACCTCTCCGTTGGCCGCATATGCGACCGCGACGACGGCGGCCTGCGGGCGAGCCTCGTCCCGGAGACGTTCAAGGTCGGTGAACCACGGGACGCGAAACTTTTCGCCAAGTACCTTGACCCTCCCCTCCGAACGGCCCCACACGCCGATGAGTTCCACTTCATCGGACAGGGTCGTGAGCAGGGGACCGTAGAGATAGTCACTGCGCTGGCTTGTGCCCACGATGGCAAACCGGATCCGTTCGCTCACAAAGCTACCTCTAGGGGAGAGAACTCACCAGTAGTGATGCACCTTCTCACGAATAAGACGGTCGTACACCTCATGGACTTCCGCCATCGTCGCGTCAGGCAGGGGCTGCAGGTCGGCCGCGCGGACATTCTCCTCCACCTGCGCCGGGCGCTTGGCACCGGGAATAGTGCAGGTCACTGCATCAGCCATCAGAATCCAGCGCAGGGCAAACTGAGCCATTGTCATGCCCTCCGGGACCAGTGGACGGAGTTGCTCGACGGCCTCTAGTCCGGTTTGGAAATCCACCCCAGAGAAGGTTTCGCCCCGATCGAACGCTTCGCCCTGGCGGTTGAACGCTCGGTGGTCGTCGGGAGAGAACGTCGTGTCGCGCGTCATCTTGCCGGTGAGCATGCCCGACGCAAGCGGAACCCGCGCTAAAATCCCCACCCGACGGCGTTTGACCTCCGAGAAGAACAGTTCGGCGGGACGCTGCCGGAAGATGTTGAAGATGATTTGTACCGACTGCACGCCGGGATATTCGATGGCCTTGAGCCCCTCCTCGACCTTTTCCACACTCACGCCGTAATAGCGGATTATGCCCTGCTTCACGAGATCATCGAGGATACCGAACATCTCAGGAGTGTAATAGACCTCGGTGGGCGGGCAGTGGAGTTGCAGCAGGTCAATCGTGTCGGTTCCAAGATTCTTCAGGCTGCGCTCGACGAAGGCGGTGAGATTCTGGCGATTATAGCCATCGGCGGTGTGGGGGTCGAGGCGGCGCCCGGCTTTGGTAGCGATGTACAGGGTCTCACGCCGCTCCCGGCGCAGTTGGCCCAGCAGCCGCTCGCTACGGCCGTCGCCGTACACGTCGGCGGTGTCGAAAAAGTTCACGCCCAGGTCCACCGCGCTATGCAGCGCGGCGAGGGACTCCCGGTCGTCCACCGGTCCCCAGGTGCCACCGATCGCCCACCCGCCGAAACTAATCGCTGAGATCTGCCAGCCCGTGCGCCCCAGTTTACGGTATTCCATAGCCTAGTCCCTCCCTTTCTCCAGCAGTACTAGGACGTCCCGCGGCGGGACTGTGACGGTCCCTTCGAGAGTCCCTGAGCCGTCCAGCAGATCCGCGAAGCGACCGTCTAAAGTTACCTTTTGCTTTCGCTCAGTGTGGTTGAGCACGAACAGCATCCGCCGGTCTCTCTGCCACCG
>CAYFUB010000230.1:0-27062 GCA_964346195.1 uncultured Pirellulales bacterium | reverse complement strand
GCCAACCGGGTGGAAGTGCCGTGTCTGGGCAAGAATATCATGGCTGCCGCCAATGCGCTGGCCTGTGCCAATATGGCCCTGGCGGGCTATGATCCGGTGATCCCCCTCGACGAAGTGATCGAAACCATGGATCGGGTCGGACGCAGTCTGCCGCGGGAACTACGCTGCACGGCACTCGGCGGGCTGTCCGTGACCCGGACTTCCAGAGAGATTGAAGCCCGCCTTCAGAAGCCGACTTGCTGAGCGTTCAGCCTCGTGCGGGGTCTTCAGACAGCGACGCCGTTGTTCTTCCCCGCTGAGGTGCAGGAAGAGCGCCGAGGGTCGCCTGCTCCCGGGCTGCTTGGTGTGTGGCGATGGGTACGGGCGGCCGGTACTCCGGTGCGCAGAAACGCTATGCCCCAGGCGTGCTTGACCGATACTTGAGAATTGCCGGGATACCCAAGCACACGACAGCGGGCGAGATTGCCTTCCATGCTTTGAGGACGAGCTTCGTTACGCCGGCGTTTGAAGCGGGAGCCTCTCATCTGGAAGCACAAGGACTTGCCCGGCACAGCACACCGGAATTGACCGCCAACACCTATGGCCGGGTTCGCGATGAACGCCTTGCTGAAGTGGCTGAACACGTAGCCGAAAGGGTACTTTGGTCGATTCGGGTGCGCCTGTGGTGCAGGAAACGGGCTCTCCGACAAGGTCTTCGGACCGGAAATGGTGGGAAACTCTTGGCAAGGAGTCTTGTCCGTTGGCATCTGGTTGCCAAGGCCCTGGTCGGGCGCACAATCTGCCTCCGATCAGGACGTGCCCCCGTCCGCGAGAGAATCCCAGAAAAGTCTTGCCGCCGCCTGGGGAACAATTATAATCATTCCACAGAGTAAGACGGGGAAGATCTCAAAGGGGTCCAGTGGACTTGAGACAGGGTTTGCGCCAGTTTCTTGTGTCGAGGAGGGCCATGTCGGGAATCAGGCAATCAAAGAGGGTCTCGGAGGCAGCGGTGGGGAAGAGATGGTTGGAGGTGAGATATGAACGTTCGTAAGATCATGGCTAGGATTGAGAGGGCAGGGGCACACGAGCACCCACGATGGGGGTGCATCGTCGCGGCCGCGCTCATTTTGGCGGCGGGAGGTTGTCTTAGCCCGGCAACGCTTCGACCGGTAGCGGTCCAGAACAGCGAAAACATAAGCAACTACAATACCAACGTGGCCGCCTTGGCCAACGCCGTCACGCACGAAGTGAATCTGCATTGCCACCTCGAGGTAGAAGTGGCTCGTTTCGAAGTTTCCCGTGCGCTCACGGAACTTTGGGGATTGTGGATGGGAGCTCAAGACGCGAATGATCAGGAACTGGCCAATCCCGATAGTGAGATCTACAGGGAACTGAACAAACAGATGGACGAAGCGCAGCTCGCCCGGGGCCTTGGTGGTGGCGAGACCGTGATGATCGCCGTGGCAGAAAAATACCCCCTGGTGGCCGACGTCGTTTTCGAGACACCTGGATTCAGTCCGTCGCGGGTCATCATGGACGCCCGCACGCTGAGACAAATCACCCGTAAGGTGGGTGAGTCCCCCAGCCCGGACATAGCGTACGGGTGGATGGATAAGAGGGACAAACTGCTGGACCAGTACCTTTGGGTGCGACTGAGAAGCGAGCTTATGCAGGCATACCAGCAGGGAGTGGCGGAGTTCGTTTCAGTCGTTCTGGAACAAGGGCAGGTGGCTGCGGCCCACGCCAACGGCGTGCTGGCATATGCGGACGCGGAGCCACGGGCATCGACATTGGCCAGCGCCCTCCGCGACGAGCAGTTGCAGCAGCGCGTCATCAAGCTGGTGGAGAAGAAACAGGGAGCGAGGTGCGCAACTCGGCTTGGAGAATATCTGGGAAAGGCCAACGATGCACTGAGGATCATCGACGGTCTGAGTAACAAATAGGGTTAAGGAGAACGTGGCCATGCTTACAGGGGAGACAGTTGACAAACTGAGAGGGCTGATCCAGGAATTCGGTGGAGCCGATAAAGACGCCCTGTTGGAAGCGCTCGAGGATGTGGCCCGGGTGATCGGGACACAGGCGCTGCTGATCCGGAATATGGGATTCGCGCTCGACAACGCCAACGTCGGGCTCAAGGGGATCAAACGTACCCTTGATGATCACAGCCTGGAGGCACTGTTCGCCCACCTGGGAAGGCCCAAGCGCAACACTTTTTCCGTCGAGCAGGCCGTCCAAGCCAGTGAGAACCTGGTCGCCAAGGTCAACGAAGCCGGGGATTTCGCCGAGATCTTCAAGGCCGTCGTGGACGTCGCCAAAGTGTTTGTTTAATGACGACACGCCGCCGAGCGGAGAAGAACGTCAGAAGGGGGGCCGCGAGGCGCACCCAAATGGAGACCACTTACGCTGGCGACAATAGCGTCTAGCATGACACCGTTAGCGAGACTCTCGCGGCTCGCCCGTGACGGCGGGGGCCAGGGAGGCCTGTTCCGGCGTACGAGTGTTTCAGATTACCACGTATCGAGTCAGGATCCTGTCCGGTGGGCCGTCCCTTCGGCGGCAGAAAGCCGCCCGGATTTCGATCAGTCATTGGCGCAGGACGAATCAGCGCTCTTTTGCGCACAGTAGAATCACACCACGTCGGTGCTTATGGGACCTGGGTCATTTGCAGGACCCAAGGCAGTCAAATGCACGCCAAGCGACGTCCTTGTCCAACACCCACTCTTCAGCGGGCGCATCCGTGCTTATAGTGTAGTAGTAACCCCGGCTCGGTTTCGCGGTACAGCGGAAGCGATGGACGGCCGGAAGATCCGGATTGTCATAGGCAGGGAACGCAATATCTCCATCTCTCTGTTCATAATACGTTGGGTCTTGAAGAAGGTCATTCACGTCTGCCCCGTTGGCGGTATAGATGGGGTATGAGGGCTCGGTCGGATTCATGTATTCCCCCTTCTTGCACCACACCACGTACACCGGCTTACGCTGCCCGCTCGGTGGGCCATTACAGGGAGAGTTGCAGAAACCGATACCGGTGTACGTCCACTTGTCAGAGTCTTTGATATCCTCCTCATCATAGAGGAGTCTGTCTCTTGTTGGTTCTTCCATGGTGAAATGCCACGAGCCCTTGGGTGACACGAAGCGATACATGGGGTCTTTCAACGGCGGGCAAGACTTTGGCGTCAGCAGGACGTCCCTGTAGGTCACGTACCCCATGGGCTCGAAGGCGAGCTTGGCCTCGAGGTATTGATCTTGTGTAATTGTGATCTTGTACGTCCCCGGACCCAGGCATATCGAATATAAGCCATCCTCCTCCGTGGGGGGGTATGAGATTGAGGCGTTGTCCTCGTCCCACGCCACGGTCAGTGTCGCACCAGCTATCGGGCTGCCGGTCACGATATCTCGCAAAGTCCCGTCCAGGTATCCGAACACTTCGAGTGTAATGGTATCGATGTCGACGACCCCTGTGGCGTCATTGTCAGAGGCCGCGCTGACACCTGCCGCCGTGGTACCGAGATCCGCCTGCGTGTCTGGGTTGCTCACCCCGATCCGCAGGCTCTCGACTCGCTTGAGGTCAACTTTGGGGAAGCTGCCAAGCGGGATTGCCCACTTCTGCCAACTTGCCTCTGCCGTAACATGAGGGTCCGGGTGATAGACGACAGACTCCTGTTTCTCAGCATCTACGATCACAATGTACAGTCGGGCTGGGTAGTTGCCGGGATTGCCTCGGAACCACAAGCTCAAGGTATTGACCCCCGCGACTGTCCAATCCGAAGTGCTCTGCCAGGTACGCCAGGCCTCCACCCTGTCCATCTGGGTGAGATCGTACGCCAGCGGCATCGACTGCTTGCCGCGGTGCACAAACACCTGCTCGGCAAACGGGGCCGCAGCGTAGCCGACGGTTGCACCGGGGGAGGCTCTCCACACGTCCGATACCGTGTTCGGCGAGTCGTTGTGGTAGCTCTCAAAATCCTCGATCAGAATGGAATCCGCCGCGGTGAAACTCCAGATATTGCCCTTATACGGGCTGCTGGGATCGGCATCGTTCACCATGTCGACCCGCCAATAATAAGTCTTGTTCCAGTCCAGTATGCCGGGATCGTAGGCCATCTCGCGCTGTCGTCCCTGATAAATCCCGAGGGTGCCGGTGTTGGCCGCGGCTACGGCTCCTGCGCTCTCTCCAAAATACACGTCGTAGTCCCACTTGGTCTTTTCGTCGACCGCCCATGCCAGCGTCGGTGATATTCCTACATTAGCAGAACGGTTTATCGGTTCGGGCGAAAACACCCGGTCTGGCGGGAACGGAAACGTATCGACATATTTACCGGGAATTGCCGCCTGGGGACCGTGTGGAGGCTGCCAAGCCACGGCCGTGCTATCACCACCGCCACCTTCTTTGCCCAGGGCCTTGATGAAGTACTTCCGGCCGGCCTGCAGCTTGATCACAGCGGACTTCTGTCCGGTTTCCCAGGCCCACTCTCGGAAGGGTGTCCAAGCGGAGACCCGTGCGATAAGCTCGCTGTGGGCCGGGTCCTCATCCGTGCTGAGCCATAATTCTTGTGTGTCGTCGCCGGCAACCCAGAACCTATAATCGCCTGTCTCTGGCGGCTTGAGCCAGCCGTACATAAGGGTGCCGTAGTTGTCTGCCCAGTCGACCGGTGCCTCGAACACATCGAGCAGTTCGCTACCGGACGGATCATTCGGGAAGTTCGGGCTTCCCGTCAAATCGCTGACGGCCGTGCCACGGATGTCCATCCACCACTGGCGTACGATCTTGTTTTCAACGCCGTCGGCCGTGGTGAAACTCCAGACGTGGCCCTGGCTTGTGGTGCCGTCGCCCTGGATCTCGTCGACGCGCCAATAGTACGTCGTGGAAGCACGGAGCGCACCGGGCGTGAACTTCGTTTCCGTTGTCTTCCCGCTGTCCGCGGCAGCCGTGCCGTTCATGACGTCGGCCAGCCTGCTGCCGAAGAAGACTTGGTGTTGTGCCGCGGCCATGCCCGGCGACCAGCTCAGGACCGGACCGGGGAATAGATTCACGGCACCGTTGGGCGGCTTAGGTGCGTAGGCAGTCATGGGCTGGGCCGTGAAACTCCAGACATCGCCGGTCGCAATTCTCCCGGTCGCGTCTACTTCGTCGATGCGCCAATAGTAAGTGATGCCCGGCTGGAGTGGCATCAGATAGAGGAACGAACTTATGACGGACGGCTGCTTGCCCATGAACTCCGCCGCACCGGGATTCGGGTTGGTGCCGAAGTAAACATGATGGAAACAGGCGGCGTCGCCGGCCGTCCACTGCACAAGCGGCACCGTGACGCCGATCGCGCCATTAGCCGGAATCGGGCTGGTCGCCACGTACACGTCCGTCAGCAACTCGATCTCAGCGATCTGCATGCTGTTGGCGATGGCTGCATTGCGGACGGCCGGGAACAACAACTGATAGTGCCTGTACGCGGCGGTATTGGCGAACCGGATCGGCGTCGTGCCCTTCGTTAGCCTCGGCCAAGCCGCTGCACCGGCAAGATCCTCGACATCGCCGGCGGCGATCAAGGTATACGGTCCATCGATGCTCTCATTGGAGCCGGACAGCTCATACTTGACCGGATCGCGCGACTCAGCGTCATTGGCGGTCGTGAAACTCAACCCTGTCACCACGGTCAGGCCGGCCGCCGGCGTTATGCGAAGGCCTGTAGGCTCTACTTCTCCTCTAAAGTGCAGATATTTCGTGACCACCTGGTCGTCAATGGCCTGACGTGGCGATTCGTTGCTGGGCCAGCCATTCGTCGAGCCGTCCGTACTTATGCCGTCATTCGGGACGCCCTGAATGATATCCCCCGGCACGGTGATGTCGCGCCCCGCCTGAACGGGGAACGCCAGGGTCAGCAGAACCGCGCAAATGAGCCACACTGCTCTGTTACCCATTGCTGTCCTCCTTCTGGCCAGAATTCCTGTTGCCGTGCCTTCGCCACGCGCCAAAGCGCTCTCAGGTCCCCACGCGCAAAGCATGGTACGTAGGAGTTCATCCAGCCGCCGCACGCCGCGGCTCTGTCCGCCGGCGCGCTGTTGCCACGACTCATGGGCATCGATCCGTTACAACCTGCCAGGATAATAACAGGACCTGTCCATTCACCGCCCGTCTTGACACAACCCGCCCCGCCTGGAAATGAACGAGATGGTTCCGAGTCGCCATGCAAACATACACCCTGTTGTCCGGTTCACGCTATAGTCGGCTGAACGCATCGCATCATAGCCTCCATCTCCCCAGAGCCCATCCGAGCATACCTCTTACAAGATAGCAACTATGGCGATCTCTTCCCGTGTTCCTGTATATTCTGCATTGTTTCTACTACACCTGAGCGTGTCTTGTCAAGACCCTGCGTAGTCTCCTTGGGGATTTTCGCCGCCACAAATGCTATCCATAGCCGCGAAACGCGTGAAGATCCTGAAATTTGGCTTGTTGTTTGGAGAGTGCCGCCCCTATAATGCAGTTGGATAGAGCAGGAGATAGCGTACGGAAGCGGTCGTGGGTTGGGGGTGTCAGGGCGATGGACGTTGCAGCCATATGATTGAGGCTCTGTTGCAGTGCTTTGGCTGTCGAGTTCGTTGGTTCGTGGTGGTCCTTCGCCTGTCGGCTTGGTCGGGAGTTGCGTCCGATGCCTTAAGGGACTATTGTGTCGGAAGAGAGCGAAAGCAATAGGAACAGACTGGAGGCAGAGACGTGATGCGAGGAAATCAGCACGCCACGCGAATGACGCCAATATCCGACATGAGAACGCTCACGCTGATATTCGTCATGATGGTGAGTCTCCCGCAACGTCTCACCGCACAGCCCAGCGAACCAGATATTGTGGTGGCGCCGGAGCCGGTGGGCTCCGGCGCGAGGGCGTTGGGACAATCGGCGTTTATCGCCGTGGCGGACGATGCAACAGCGGCTTCGTGGAACCCTGCCGGCCTGATCAACCTGGAGGAGCCGGAAGCCTCATTCGTAGGTGTGTGGAAGACTGCCAGGAACCACTACTCGTCGGAAGACGCCGATTCCACGGTCGGTCCGGGCAGTTGGAGTGGGTGGCAAATCAACTTCATGAGCTATGCGCGACCCATCAGGGTTGGGAACACCGATGCCGTTCTGTCGGTCAACTACCATCAGGTCTACGACTTCGGACTTGACCTTGACTATGAGGTACAAGAAGGCCTGGATAGAATTGGAGTCAAAGCTGCGTCTGAGGGGGCTGTCTCTGCATACTCCCTGGCGTGTGGGTTGTCGGTGCCTTCTTATCCGCAGATCACGATCGGCGCCGGCTTCAACTGGTATAGTCAAAGTCTCCTTGCTAATGACTTTGCGTGGCAGGAGAAGACGAGCGTCTGGCGCAACTCTATCTGGGGCCTTACCAGAACAGAAACGTTCGATCATTTTCGCGGATACAACTTCACCTTCGGAGTCCTCTGGGACATGCATGAAAAGGAAGAGAGTCTATTGACCCTTGGCTTCGTCTGCCACACCCCGTTCACCGCCGAGGTACAGCGGGAACTGGAAGAGCGTCGGCCAGCGCCTATCAAACCGTTTTGGGACGCTGCCCGTCTGGAAATGGACTTCCCCCTTTCCTTTGGAGCGGGCGTCAACTATCGGATTTCGGACTCGCTCAGTGTGGCATTTGATGTGGAGTGGAAGGACTGGTCGGAGTTTGAGCAGAAGAACCTCCACACCGGCGAACGGAGTTCACCGATTGGTGGAGGTGAGGGCGACATTGCCGACACACTGGCCTTTCGGCTGGGAGGCGAGCGCCTGGCTTTTCTCGATAGCGCCGGCCGGCCGGTGCTTGCGTATCGAGGTGGTATATTCTGTGAGCCGCGTCCGGCACTGGATGAGGCGATGCCGGTCTACGGCTTTAGCCTGGGCCTCGGCTGGACCGTGAAAGAGCGGTTCAGCCTGGATTTCGCGTACCAATTCCGTTGGGGAGAGGAGGTAAACGGCGCGAATCTGGGAAGGGGCCTCCCGGAGATCGATTACCGTATCGAGGAACATTTTTTCGTGAGCTCGCTGATTGTGTACTTCCGGTGACATCGTCTCGGCAAGGCCCGGCGGCCGTTCATTCCGTGACCGGCGGCAGGCGCCCGATGCGCCCCCCACCGTGCGGTGGCAGGGATACTGGAAAATGAGGCTTGACCCCTGGAAAGGGACGACTGTAAAATAGATTCCGCTGAAAAAGTGTCATTTCGGGCCTGTTTACCCTCATTTTTGGCCTTGAAAACGCGGCCGTTTCGGCGCGCTTCGGGGTTTTTCAGTGGAATCTAAAATAAGGATGTCAACGGGCAGCGAGCTTGTGGGATCGCTGGGCACTTGCAGTATGGCCGTCTCATGATTGAGACCTTGCTTCAGTACCCCGATCATCGCCGCTGCTGACGGTCCTGCGGGTTTCTATCGGGAGTGCACCGTGACGCCGAGGGCTGATTGATACAAGGGGCTGACCATGGCAGGAAGCGAAGACAGAGAGGGGAGACGATCACGGAAACCACCCCGCAAGCTGGGACGATGCACTGCAGTAATCCGTGAGAAAGTTCGTAAGTTTCTATTGTGGCTGGCGGACTTGTTTGAGCCCCCGCGGGGTCCTCGCGCGAAAATGCTCCAGCAATTCCTGCGATACGTGGAGAAACGCATCGGCGGGATGAGTTTGCCTCATTTCAGGTGGCTCTTACTGGCGGCGGTGGTCCTTGTCGGATGTGTGCTCTATTTGCTCACCAAGGACAAGACCTGGACCAGCCCGAATGTTGCGATATGGTTTTCCGAGAGTGCCGACGCGGACACCAGTGCGAATTACCTCACGGACGCATACGAACCTGCTCTGCGCATGATTAAGGACGCCATGGGTGACATGAAGGTGTTCTTATGCTGCGACAGCAAACCTCAAAGTCTCAAAGGCAACTGGAACGTGGTGAACGCCAGGCTGGGATGTTACAGGACGGACGCCGCCGGCCAGTACGAGGTGAGAATCGAGATGCGCGGCGTCCCGAGGCCGATACTTGAACCATACGAATCCGACGACCCCCTGATACCCAGGTTCAGCGCCATAAGAGTCTGCCGCAGGATCCGAAACCACATTTTCGAGGGATGCCCCCTCCGGGGTATGTGCCGTTTGCGCCCCGACAAATTCGTGACCCTGGACATCGGGTCTTTGGCCGGCGTTCTTGAACAGGATGAGTTCAGGATTCTGAAGCTGAGTAAATTTGGGACGCGACTCAAAATGGGCCTGGGCACGGTGAAAGTGGAACTGGGCGGTGTCAAAGAACGTGAGTCCAGAGCTTCGATTAAGGATGGAGTGATGGAGGATGATAAGGTATACCCTGTCGAACGCATACTGCCGAATCAGTAGGCCACGCGTGAAGTGGGCCTGCGAATCGCTGAGGCGAATCGGCGCCGCAGGCGTTCTGATGACAGTCCTCGGTTGTGCCGCGATCGATCTGAAGAATCCCTGGGATCGCTACTATGATCCGAACGACGGCACAGGGAAGGAGGCCATCGAAGAGCACTTCAATCTGCACCGCGGGCACTGGTGGAATCATTATGCGCGCGGATCCCTGTATCTTGCGTGTGGGCACTATGCAGAGGCGAAGACCGATCTCGAGGAAGCACGCACCAGGAGGGATCGCGACCAGCGGGACGCGCGAACGTACGGGATGCACTTCATGGATTACTTTCCGCATCGGGAACTCGGAGTGACATATTACTTTCTGGGGAAGTCCGACGCAGATAGGACGGTGAAGGCAGAACTGCTGGGACGTGCCGTTGAGGAACTGGAGACATCCCTTCGCCAGGAGCAATCGGCGCGCGCGAAGTTCTACCTGAATCGAGCCAGGAGCGAGTACTGGCAGACGACTCGCGAGGATACGACCCCGCCGGTCATTCGCGTGCAGAAGCCGATCTATGCGCGAGGCGGAACTGTTCGATTCGAAGTCACGGCCACGGACGACCAGTCTCACGTTGGGGAAATTCGAATCGCCAGGTCGGCCGGCAACATTGAGATCCGCACGCCTGTAATTGTTCCTGAACTGGCTGAGCAGAAGGTCACAGAAACCGCGGAGATCGCTCTCGCGCCCCGAGAGAAGATGGCGGTCATCATCGTACGTGCTTTGGACCTTGCCGGGAACGAAAGCGAGCCGGACAGCACGCTGATCATCGTGGACACCGAGGCACCCACGGCCATTTTCAATGTGGGCGGCCGCACTCCAGGGCCGCAGGGGGCCGTTGCGGTTTCCGTTGAGGCCCGGGACAACTTCGGCTTGAGGTACATCCAGGTCGGCGAAGACCCCCGTAGGAGAATTGACTGTGACGGTGCGATGCACTATGCAGGGGCCGTTGCAGGCACGCCAAGAGATGGCGAGCTGGCTGTCATGCTCGTTGACAACGCCGGAAACGAAGTACTTGTGGGTCTGCCTGTCAGGGGAGAGTCTGGAACAGCCACGCTGGTGCCGGGGCCTTGGCCACGGACTTCATGGGTGTTTCTGCTTGCCGGTGCGACCCCGGCGCGCAACTGGGCGCGGCCCTGGTCGCCGGAGAGCATCTCGCGACCCTCGGCGCGAAGTGAGGAGTATCTCTCGCCAATCACTCGTGCACAGACGGCCTCTCTGGTTGATGTTCCAGGCGACAGAGGTGACGGATACAGACCCCAATTCTCATGGCCCGTGCACGTCCGGACGCGAAAGGCCCGACCAAAGGAGACCTCGCAGGATACGTTCATTCTTGAAGGGGTGGCATCGAACTGTGAGTATGTCGACGAGATTGCGGTGTACGTCAACCAGCGGAGGCAGTGGCGTATGGAGCTGAAGAAGGCAGCGCCGGCCATGGTGTATACCTTGCACAACGAGATACCATTGGCCCCTTTCGGTGTGGGAAAGGTGGTGACAATCGACGTGAACGCCTACTGTACCCGATACGGGTCCCAGGAATGTCTCCGTGGGGAAAGACTGGAAGTTGTGAAATGTGATGACTGCCGACGAGAACCCGATTCCGTATACGGTCTCCTGCTCTTGCCAGTCCAACTACGGCCTGAGGTTTGTGTCACGGGGACACCGTTGGATTCACGCCGGAACTCCGGAGAACTTCTCGAAGTCCACCAGCGTCTTCTTGAGGCCCTGGGAGGTCTCACCGTATCCAAGCAGACGTGCCTGGATTCGTCGTCAACGTCCGACTCCGGTGGAAAGGACACCCAGCGGAGATTCAGGGTGTACGATCTCAGCCAGCTCTATGGCCAGACCACATGGTATGAGGTTTGCAGGCCCGAGGACGTAAAAGGAATTGTCCTACACGACCTTCGGAAATGGCGACCTGACGACGGAAAGCATAAGCAGGGGCAGATCAATCCCAATGGTGTAGACCCCGGCCTTATCGACCTTGTCGTTTCCGCCGAATTCCTGGTTTACGCCGCCAAAAGCGAGGGAGGAGAGTTTGAAGAACAGTTTCAGATGCGGCTTCAGGCCACACCTGTGCGCGACGGCCCTATGACCGTTCACGTGAAGACATGGCCACGGCCGCTTAACGTCCGGCCGGAAGCATATTGCACCAACATAGAGAGTGCCTGTCGACAGGTGACAGACGAGATGGCAAAATGCCTTCCCCGATATGAGGCTCCCATCATTGCGGTTGACGGCTCGAAGTGCCGAATGAGGATCGGCCTCGTGCCGGAGAAGCTCATCGAGGGAGCGGGGGTGTGGCTGTACAGCCGGGATACGCCTAAGAACGCAAGATTGAGGAAGATCTGCTGCGGGTCGCTGGACTCCGTCGATGCGCGTGGCTCGTGGATCCGACCCGAGGACACTAGAGGTTGTCTATTGGCTGACGTAGGCGACCTTGTCGTCACAAAGTGAAAACGCTGCCGCAGCATACGTCTCTATTCTTCGCCATTGTCCGCCCGGACCTTTTCAACAGCCGCGAATGGTCCAAATCGTCAGAGGCAGAGGATATGCGGCGGCCGCGGCTGGTGTGATGCGAGGGGCGGACATTGAGGTGGTCTTCGCTCGTTTGCGTAGATTCGTCTCATTTGCACTGCGGCAACCATTTATGGTTATATTGGGTCGTCAGTAGACTGATGTTGTGTAGCTGTAAGTTGTTTGTCTGTAAACAGTTGTGGAAAAATGGAGGCGGGGGGATTCGAACCCCCGTCCCGAGATGTTTCAGGAGAAGCATCCTACGTGCGTAGTCGCTCAATTCACGCTTTCGCCTCCCTGAGCGCCGAACGGAACCCCAAACGCGATGAATCGCGTTTGGGAGGGGCTCCCAAGTGCGGAATTATGCACTTGGGGACCCGAACCCAGCGACAGGCTTTCAGGTCGGCTATTCCGGTGCCTCTCGCCCCCGTCGGCCCGGACGACCGACAGAAGCCAGCCCGCTCATTGACGCCCTTGCCGGACCCGCAGGCACAATCCGACAGGACGGGCAGCCTAATTAGGCCGCCATGGCATACTGGTAGTTGCCAATTAACGTTAGATGCCGGATGATTAACCAGGCCAACCGGCGTCCTGGGCACGCAGCTCATCCATCCGCAATCCGGTCGAAGCCATTCGCCCCCGTATTCAGTTGTGTGAAAGAGCACTCGACAGTCCGTCGAATCATCTCGCCATTCTACCACATCCTACGCCCAACCGCCAGAGGCAGTTCGGAACCATTGATCATGGGTGGTTGACCGCTTGCCATTTGCGGTTCGCTATTCCATCGTGAGTAACCGTCCGGCAGAGCATGTGGAGGGGGGGTAGCTGGACACCCCTTGTGACGGTAACCTGATCGTTGCGTGGATATCTTACACAAACTGTCGTCCACCTTCGATGGAAATCCCGTCCCGCTTCATGCGTCGCGAACGCCGACAGATATAACTCCTTGCCCGGAAAAGATTTACGCGGATTCACGCGGATGTGCAGGGATTGGCACGAGTGGGCTTCGGCCGTAGCGAAATCAACTCACACAAAACCGAAAAGAAAGAGGGCGTCAACACGTATTTCGCACTTCGTGATGCTCAAGACGGTCCGGTCCGGAATCGTTCAGACTTGCCTGTTCCTGAAGCCGGTCAGCGGCGAACGTAGAGTTCGTAGGTGTAGGTCACGACGGATTTCTCGTTCGGGGGGATTTCGAGGGTCCAGGTCAGCTTTTTCAGGCCGTTCATCTTTTGCAGGCCCGCGGCCAACTCCTCGATTTTCGCCGGCGGGTCGGTGGAGGTGACTTCGCCGGAGAGGGTCTTGGTGATTTCCAAAGTGATGGACTCCTCGCGGAAGTTGGTGATGGACAATTCGCCGCGGACGGTGACCAGGTCGTAGAACACGCCGTAAAACTGCTGGGCTTCGCGCTGCCTTTCGACCTCGAATTCGCGCTGCTCGGCCTTGATGTTGGCGGCGCGGGCGATACGGAGGGTTGCCTTGTCGCCGGAGGGGGTGTAGGGGAGCGAGCCCTGGCCCAGGACCATGTTCCGTTCGAGCACTTCGGCCGGGGCGGGGGTCCAGGGGACTTTCGTCGTGTTCTCCAGCCGGAGGCTGTGCCAGACTTGCTGCTCTTGTTCCCTGTCGCCCGGCGGTTCGGCCCGGTGCAGGAATTGACCCGCCTCGTCCACGTAGTTCGGGATGCTCCACTGGTAGAGATGCTCGTAGGGGATGGCCTCCGTGAACAAGGGGATATAGGCGACCCGGTCCTGGTCGAGTGTGAGCCGGCCGCCCGGATAGAGGAACAGGTCTTGTGCTTCCAGGCCGGCCTGGGCGGCCCCGTACGCCGGGGCGACCTCCAGGGCGGGTGCGCGACCGGCCTGCATGGCGTAGACGCGGCGGGCGAGTCTCGTCTCTTCGCGTTCTCCTCCCAGGATGGCTTGCAGGAACTGGGCGAGGTTCTCCTTCATCCCAATCGGACTGGAAACGTCGGCAAACTCCAGGTTGGGAAAACCGGTCACCAACTGCACGCGGATGTCCCGCAGCTTGTATGCCTCGTTCACGACCAGGGCCTTGGCGGATAGGCGTGCCTTTTTCTCGCCACTGATGTCCACGAGGTAGCTCGGGGTCCAGGTAATACCCTTGGCCAGGAAGCTCACGGTCAGGCTCTGCCGGTCCATCGGCTGGGCGGCTTGCACGTATATCTCGACGGCGTCTCGCGTGCGGGGGAAGTGCCGCCGGACCGGACCGTCGAGAAACATCACGTGCTCGACACTCCGCGGGTCCAGACTGAACGTGCCGGCCTCCGATTCGATGATGGCGAGCCCGAACTCATAGGGGGGCCAGATTTCCGGGCGTCGGATATCGCCCTCCGGCAGGCCCGGCGCGTAAGGCATGATTCTCGGCATCCTGCGGTCGCTGGTGAAGTACCTGAGCCGCCCCGAGATCTGTTTTTCGTCGATGGTAATGCGTACCTGCCTGCCCACATTGGCCCTGAGGATTTCGGGGATGGTGATCGCTTCGCGCATTTCTCCTTGGGACTCGACTTTCTCCGCCACGACGCTGGCCAGGTTGATATCGGCCGGATAGGAAAGCCAGAAGGTCCCGTGGACCGGGACGGCCGGCAGGAGAAACGACATGGCCCTCTCGCCCGCGGGGAACGTCGCCCGACCGACGAAGAACCCGAATCCATTCTTGAACAGCGCCACCTGCCTGAGGTCCAGAGATTGCGGCGGCTCCCGTAGTTCCAGCGGTCGGATGGTCTGGGAGCGGCCCGGCACAGCGCCCGTCAGTGCAGCGGCGATCAACGCCATCAGCCATGTGCGACTCATGACACGTCCTCCTGAGAATCAAATCGTTCACCCTTGCTCATTCGGATCGGGATACCGATCTGCGTCCGTATCTACTCCGAGGAGCTAACAGATGAATCGTAAACCACGGGCGAAATATGAGAAAGGGAGGTAATTGATTAAGTGTTATTGATGACAGGCATTTGGGTGCAACGTGGGCAATGGCCTGAGAGGGCGTATGAGAAGTGACGCGAGTATCTGGCGCGTGCGCGGGGGCGAATGATGATTCGCCCCTACGCGCCGGCCGGGACCATCGCCAAGGCCTCTCGTCGCGGTAGGGCCTGCCGGCGCGGGTCGGCCTTGGTGGTACCGCCAGCCCGGCTTTTGCCGGTCCGGCTGGCCGAAGGCCTTCTGCAGTTCGGGCGTATCCGGCATTGAGCCACTGGACCCGTCCACCACCCAGATTCGCCGACCAGCGACAGCCATCGCCGACTTCCCTGGGCAACGTGCTGCCGACCCTTTGAAGGGCGTGTCGAAATAACGGTAGCGGCAGTCGTTTTCGTCCCTGGCAGTAGGCGGTCGGGTGAAGCTTCCAGCGGGGTGCCCGCCGCGGCTTGCTGCGCCAGGGTCTCGGCAACAGCGGTTCGACAGGCCCACCCCGCATGCAGAACCTGCGGCAGAAACGTCCAGACGGTCTGTGCAGGCGTCCAAATCCGATCCCGCCGGTAGCCCTCGCTCTCCGCCGCCTCCGCCAAATTCTCCTCAGGCAGATACCGCCCAACAGACTCGCTTCTTGGGAACAGTTCCTTCTTGAGAACGCTACGACATTGTGTGATACCGGCCATCCGTGGCCTCCCTGGTGTTCGAGTTGATCTTTTTATCATCCGTGGATCAACTCAAACAACGGCGGCCTCTCTGTCAACCCCATGCCTCACAAAGACTTATGGCTTATCGTCATGCCCTTCGCACCTGACACCCTTAATTCTCGGGCTGCGCAAAGAAATTTAGAAAATCGCAAGAATCCTCTTAATACCCCGCCCCGGTCTCTCATTAAGAAATCAGAAAGCCGGGACTATGGGCTTGGGTGAATGATTTTTGACCCCGCAAGGCCTCCCGAGACGGCAATGCGGGTGAGGCGAATGACGTACAGGAGGCCAAGACAACCAATTCCATGATGTAGGAAAGGAGGTCGACGATATGGATCTAATCGCATACGGGTTCCCATAGGGCCCCCTGAATCAGACGAGTCGCGAACCGGTCAGCAAGGCTGACACAGAAAAGAGACAAAAAGCCAAATGGGAGTTGAAAATGAACAGAAACAGAGTGCTTCAGAAGAGGACCGTGACCTTTGCAGCAATCGCTCTTGTCCTGGCGATAGCGGCCTCCAGCGCGATGGCTGCGGATGGCCTCAAGAGCATCGTCTCGAAGATTGACGCTGCTGAGAAGGGGATCAACAACCTCACCATCGAGTATTCATGCGTGCGCACGCCCTGCAAGGGCCCCCGCGGCTTGACGCCGGAGGTAACCCAGACCGTGGTGAAGTATCCCGGTTTCTTTTTCACGGAAACAGGGGTGTACGTGCAGAAAGGCAATCACGTGAGACTCGACAGGACCTACCGCGATGCGGTCTCTACAGACCAACAGATCACCGAAACCATTGCGTTCAATGGCCAGAGCACGCGAACCCTCCAGGACACCCCCCGGGCCAAAGTCGCGAAGCAGGGGGTGGTTTCGGCCGGCCGATGGCACGGACTGCGCAATTTCTTCAATCCTGTGCTGATGCTTTCGGCGACAGGCGATCAGAAGCTGCACAAGGAACTGTCTTCGATGGGTGCGGAACTGGTCCCTGAGCTCGAGGCGGTGGACGGCGTGCCCTGCCAAGTGGTCAAACTCTACAAGAAAGCTCCTTCCGGAGCCGTGCTGCGAAGCTTCAAGGTGTACCTGGATCCTGCTCAGGACTACGCCATGGTCAAGGCGGAGAAGTATTGGTTCAACTTCCAGTGCCTGGAAAGAGCCGTTCAGATCCGGGAATTCACGCAGGCCGGGAACAGCCGCATCCCCAGCAAGGCATCCTGCATCACCTACATTCGGGACAGCAAGAGCAAGACCAGCTATCCCGCCTATGAGCAGGTGCTCACGGCGACCGTGGTGGACAAGGACAAGAAAGTCGACGATGCCGCGTTCAACCTCAACTATACCAAAGGCGTCCGGGTGTGGGACGACATCGTCAAAATGGGGTACATGGTGGCTCCTGATCCGCCCGTCATGGAGTGAGACTGCCGTCCGGAACAGAAAGGCAGACCATTGAACTGAATATCGACGACATCGTGTTTTTGAAAAGGAGTATTGATTATGAAACGCAAGTATACCATCGTAGCGGTTGGATTGACATTGTTTGCTGTAACCATTGCCCTGGCATTGCCCTATGTGGACGGGGCGTTGACGCCGGACAGTGAGTATGACGGAGGCGACGTGCAGTCCGGCGTCTATAGTGAGTGCTATTTCAAGTACGTGAAGGGAGAAGGGCTGTATGTCTGCAATGACTGGTGCGACCCCAATGAAACCTACGATCCCAACGACCAGTGCAACGGCTACAATATATTCACCTGGACCGACACGCAGCCAACTCCCTGGATGTACTGGCGGCTGAAATGTCCGGGCGACGGCAGCACGCCGACGATCCAGAAATGCCCCCGTGACGACCAGTGGAATTGGCAGGACGTGGACCCCAACAGCAGCGGCTGGAACACAGCAGCAGGCTTTCATCCCAGCATAAACAGTCCGGTCCCCCATCCCATTTGGGAAGCCTGTATCCCGCCGGAGGCCATCAGCGAGGACATCCTGATGGGGCTGAAAGACCCCACGTCCATCGATCCAAACGCTTGTCCCGAGGGCTGGGATCCCCCGAACTTTGGAACGGTTCCGGACTTCAATGTGCCGGACATGCAGGGGGACGATGACTGTTGAGGTAGTGAGGATGCACCCGGCAACGGAAGACGGGATTCTGTTGCTGCGCCAATGACCCTGCACAGGGGCCCCTCTCAGGGCCCCTGTGCTCTTGTGGAGTCTTGCCTGTTCCGACCGGCTTTCTCCCTCGGGCAGGCCCCGGCTGTCCCCGTGAAGCTGCGCCGGCACTCTTCGCGGCCGGTGCCGAGGAAGAAGGGGATAATGGGGACGCACCTGCTCTGTATAGAACATCCTTCGAGTAGGGCTCAGCCATTTTACGCTGGCGAGCGTATACTGGTCGATGAAGAGCAGTAAATCGACGCCGGTGGTGGCCAAGGTAGCCTTTCGAGCGGCCCGCGAGAGTCTGCCCGGACTCGACCTGCCGGGCCACGATGCCGGCCAGAGGGAGCTCGGACGGATAGGAGACCCAGAACGTGCCGCGAGAGGGGGCCGTCGGCAAAGCGACGTCGAAAGACGTTTTGCCGTCGGCGCATTCGAGTTGCCCTACGAAGAAGCCCAGGCCGTTCTTGAACAGGGCGGCGTGGCGCAGGTCCAGAGGCTGCGGCCCGCTCGCGGTCTCTACCGCCATCGTCCGCTCGCACAGCGCCAGGGCCGGACCTGCGGTGATCAATACACCGGTTGTACGGAGAGTTCGTTTCATGACCAGGCTTCTTTCAATCGGTTCGCCGGTTCTCGCAACAGTCACGAAGAGGCCGGCAGTTCCGGGGATTATCGGTTTCCTGAGATGCCTGCCTGTACACCTCAATCGTAAAATGCGAAGGGACCGTGACAAAGTAAAATGCCTGTAAAAACTCCGGTATGGGTGCGCGTCATGTTTGTTGATGGATTCCGCGCAGGATCCCTTCTGTGGTTGTCAGTTCGGCCAAAGCCTAAGGCCGCGCGGAGACACGGAGCGCAGTGGAGAGCCCGCCCCGGCAATCCAACTGCGAAGGGGAGGCACCCTCCATTCGCTGCCAGATGTCTCGACTGCGCTGGCGCTTCGCTCGACATGACAAACCGTGCCATGTGTCCGTGTCGCTGAGCAGCGTGACGTGCATTCGGCGGATATGTGGGCGCGCGGCGGTCCGGCTGTCTTGGCACGTGCTCTTGATTGGTGGCCTTCTCAGTCGAGCCGGCCGAAGCGGGACCAGTCGGGTCCGGGCCAGTAGATGTAATTGGCCCGGCCGATGATGGTGGCATAGGGGATCGGCCCGAACTGCCGGCTGTCGGTGGATTCGCAGCGATTGTCGCCGAGGACGAAGCAGTGGTGCTCCGGGATCGTGACGGCGTCGAAGTCGAGCTGGCCGGGCGGCGTGCTCGTTGCCAGAAAGACCCGGTACCGGGCGTTTGCGTTGTGCTCCTGGTAGACGATGCCTTGAGCCGTCCGCCCCGCAACAGGTCCTTTGGCCTCGGGGAATAATTGCTCGCGTGTCAGTCGTTGGCCGTTGATGTACAGGTTGCCGTCTCTCATGGCGACGGTGTCGCCTCCGACGGCGATGACCCTCTTGATGTAGTGGTTTCGCCAGTTGTCGGTCGGCGGATGGAAGACGACGATGTCCCCGCGCTGCGGATTGGCGCGGCGGTAGGCCGTCTTATCCACGAGGATGCGATCGTTGAAGCCGATGGTGGGGTACATGGAAGCGGCCGGGATCCGGAAGGCCTCGAAGAGGCTGCTGCGGATGTGCAGACTGTAGCCGATGGAACTGCCCATGACCAGCAGACTGAACAGCAGATATACGGCCGGGTGGTTGTAGGCCTTCAATTCGTAATCAGGTTTCGTCCTTGCGGCGACCCAATACGCGTCAATCGTCGCGACCACGGTCAGGGCCAGAGCCGCGACGATGGCCAACAATCCGAACGGTACGGTTGGGATGGGGCCCAGGCATGCGAGGAGCACAATCGACGCCGAAATCACCAGGCCGGACACCAGGCTGAACGCCAGGCCTCGAACCAGCCGGCCGGCGTACACCTGCCCCAGGCCCACCACGATGAAAGACAGAAGGGCCGCCAGCCAGGGAAGCCTCCGGCTGCGATTGTTGACAGGCACACTACTCATACGTTCTTCCTTTCGGTTTCACACACGCAGGATGAGATCCAGGGTGACGGCGATTCTGGCCAGGCCGAAGAGCGCCCCCAGGACTACAACGGCGGCCCTCATCCACGGGCGGGCGGCCATTTGACCGACCCGAGAGGCAAAGGTCGCGGCTGAAACCCGCCGAGGGGGTTGGCATTCTCGTATATGTGCCATTACTCGCTCAGGAAAGTCAGTGCTCGGCCCGATCTTTTCCCGGCGTCTCTTCCAAATGTCGAACATTTCCCGATGATTCACGGCACGTCTCCAAAGCACTTGAGCGCTTCCATCAGCTTGTCTCTCGCGCGACTGATTCTTGATTTGACGGTTCCCAGCCTTACCCCCTCTATCTGTGCGATCTGCTCGTACGGGAGATGCTCGAACTCGGCCAGCACGAAGGCGGTCCGCTGTTCGAGCGGTAAGGCGAGCAATTCCCGGTCCAGCGCGGCGACGAACTCCGCGCGGGTGACGGCATCTTCCGGTGTGTCCTGCTCTCCTCTTTCGGGTGGTTCGGCCACGTAAATCGGCCTCTTCTTCCGGGCCGTGTTGACGCTCTTGTTCCGCGCGATCGTGAACAGCCACGTGGAAAACCGGCTCTTGCGAGGATCGAACGTCCCGAGCTTTTCGTATGCCGTCAGGAAGACTTCCTGTGCGAGGTCTTCACAGGCCTGGTCGTCCCCCGTGACGTTGCGGATCATGCGTGCCACCGGTCCCGCGTACCGCTCCACGAGCAGCCGGAACGACTCGCCGTCGCCCTCAAGAACGCGCCGGATAACGTCTGGCTCTTCTGTCATTGCACCAACGGCATACGATTGCATTTGCCCTGTTATACACGCTGGTCCCTGGAAAGTTCCACGGAATGTACCCGGGAAGGTCCTCAGAACCGTTTGACATCGTGAACCTGCGGACCGTAGAATCGTATATTGTCCTATTCGATAGATGACCATTGAGCAGCCCTGTGGCTCTGCCCGGCAGTCTCTGCAAAGAATTGGAGGTCAATTATGAGCACGTGTGTTGCCCATTCGCGGAGCAAACCTTGTCTATTCACGTCGTCTGTTATCACGGTGCTGCTACTGTTCGCCCTGCCGGTCTCGGCGTTGGCGGAGGATACTCAGGGCATTGCGACGTTGCGCCGGATGGGGAAGGCCTTCACGTCCATCGCCGAGAAGACCTCTCCCGCCGTGGTGGGCATCAAAGCGACCAGTGCGGCCGGGGGCGGCTCCGATTCGCGACGGTATCCGTTCGGCGAGCCGTTCAGTCCCTTTGATGAAGACCTGTTCGAGTATTTCTTTCGCCGGCGGGCCCCGCGCCGTTACGAGCAGATGCAGCCCCGACAGGTGGCGCAGGGGTCGGGTTTCCTGGTGACGGCGGACGGCTACATCCTGACGAATAACCATCTCGTGGGTGAGGCCGACGAGATCAGTGTCACGGTGGACGACAACCGCCGATACAAGGCCAGGCTGATCGGTGCCGATCCGGAAACGGACGTCGCGGTCATCAAGATCGACGCGGAGGATATGCCATATCTGGAGCTGGCGGACTCGGACACGCTGGAGGTAGGCGAGTGGGTCATCGCCATCGGCAATCCGTTCCGTCTGAGCCACACCGTCACGGCCGGGATCGTCAGTGCCAAGGGGCGCAGCCAGATCGGCGTCGCGGATTACGAAGACTTCATCCAGACCGATGCCGCCATCAACTTCGGGAACTCCGGAGGGCCGCTGCTGAACCTCGACGGCAAAGTCGTGGGCATCAACACGGCCATTATCGGACCCGGCGGCAACGTGGGTATCGGTCTGGCCATCCCGATCAATATGGCCAAATCCATCTACGAGCAACTAAAGGCCAGCGGGAAGGTCGTGCGCGGGTACCTCGGCGTGGTCATTCAGGACCTTGAGCCCGGGATGGGTGAATTCTTCGGCGTCGGGAACAACAGAGGGGCCCTCGTCGCCAGTGTGATGGAAGGTTCGGCGGCGGACAAAGCGGGAATCAAGTCCGACGATATCATCGTGGAAATCGAGGGTGAGCCCATTACCGGCGCGAACGAGTTGATGAACCGCGTGGCCGCCCGCAAGCCGGAGAGCAAAGTGAAGGTTGTGGTACTGAGGGATGGCGAGCGCAAGACGCTCACGGTCACTCTGGACAAGCGGCCGCCGAGCGGATCCGAGACCGGTGGCGAGGGTGCCGGGGCGCAGAACGAGCTGGGTCTGTCGGTGCAGACGCTGACAGAGGACTTGGCCCAGCGCCTGGGATATGAGAACATGTCGGGCGTCGTGGTCACGGAGGTTGAGTCCGGCTCACTGGCCGACGAATACGGGATTCAGCCGGGGATGCTGATCACAGACGTGAATCGACAGTCCGTGCGGAACGTAAGGCAATTCAATGATGCCCTGGGCAAGGCCCGGAAGGAAGGCAAAGTCCTGTTGCGGGTCTTGAGTGAGAATTGGGCGAAAATCATCCTTATTCCTCTGCCCGAGAAGTAGCCGACCTTTGATCGCCGTGCGGCATCAGCCCCGCTCCGTGCGGGGCTTTCTCATGCGCCCTGCGCCGTCGTCTGGCGTGTGCGATTGGCTCTTGCAGCCCAGGTGGGCAAATGTGGGATTTCGCGTAGGCCGAGCGTCCCCGCTTACCGGCCCGATGCGCAGCAGTGCTCCGCGCCGAGGCGACCTACAAGGGCCCCAAGACGCAGTCGCACACTTATCCGGCGCGGCTGTCGGCAGGGGCAAACTCTGATATGGGGGTTTCCGTATAGCTGTTAGGGTAGCGCGGTCATCTCATGGAGATTTCGTGCTGATTTTTGACCTGTCCGTATTGGAGAGTGTTGTAGAGCAAGGCGGTCTCATGCCGATGGGGGTGTCGTATGGACGCGAGAGGCGATGCATCCAACCAGAAGCAGGAATCACCGGCTCGGGAGCAACTGGAAGTCGTCGGGGCCGAGTTCGAGGCGGTTATGGGCCACGCCCGCACGGGCGTGGCTATCTATCGCGCTGTGGATGACGGCAACGACTTTGTCTTTGTTGACTTCAGCCACGGGGCCGAGGAGATCGAGCAGGTCAACAGAGCGGACGTAATCGGCAGGAGAGTATCGGAGGTGTTTCCCGGGGTCAGGGAATTCGGGCTGCTGGACGTGTTTCAGCGGGTCTGGCGGACGGGCACGCCGGAAAGTCATCCAGTCTCCATTTACCGGGACCAGCGGATCACCGGTTGGCGTCAGAATTACGTATGCAAGCTCCCCAATGGGCTGGTCATGGCCGTTTACGACGATGTCACGCCGTCCAAGCGGAGTGAGTTGGTTACGCGGATGAGCGAGCAGCGTTTTCGGGCAATCGCCAACTACACGTATGACTGGGAGCTATGGGTGGGCCCGAACGGTCGGGTTCTATGGATGAATCCCGCGGCGACGCGAATCTCGGGTTACTCGGTCGAAGAGCTGCTCGCCATGACGGATTTTCCGGGGCCGCTGATTTTCGAGGCGGACCGTGAAAGGATCATGCAGGCGTTTCGCTCCGCGATCGAGGGGAGCACGGGGACCGAGCAGTTCCGGCTGGTCCACAAGGAGGGACGAATCATCTGGGCCGAAATATCATGGCAGCCCATCTACGATGAGCGGGGCAATCCACTGGGCCATCGGGGGAGCATTCGTGATATTACCGCGCGCAGGCTGGCCGAGCAGGCCGCCCAGTTGGCCGAATGGGAAAAAGAGGCGATCCTCAACGGCATGGCGGAGCATGTCATCCACATGGACGCGGATGGCTCGATCCTCTGGGCCAATCAGGCCGCCTGCGAGTCGGTGGGCATGGCGCGCGAGCAGGTTATCGGACACTTCTGTTATGAGATACCGGCTGATTGGCATGAGCCCTGGGGCAAATGCCCGGCGGTCGAGGCCATCGAAGCGGGCGAGCGCCTGGAGTTCGAGAGAACGTCGCCCGACGGTCGGACGTGGCTCATCCAGGCGGCTCCCGTTCGCGATCAAAAGGGCGGCATCATGGGCGCCGTGGAAATCGCGCTGGATATCACCCGATACAAGCGTGCCGAAGAAGCCTTACACGAGCTCCAACGGGAACAGCAGGAATTGGAAGCCGGGGCGGGCGCGGATGATCCCACCGAGGAGCGGACCTGAAGACGGAACCCTGCGACTGTAAGGAGGAGAGATTGCTTCGTCGCTGCGCTCCTCGCAATGACATAAATGGGGCGTTCTCTGTCATTGCGAGCGAAGCGAGGCAATTTGATAGTTCTACGATTTCTGAATCGCGGCATTACAAACATGGCGTCCAACCCACCCCCGGCTTCAGATGCCTTCGGTCTTGCACGCCGCTAGAGGCTCGTCTATACTCTCGCCCATCATGTTCCAGAAAATACTGGCCTTTTACACGCGGTACTTCGCTTTGTGGGCAGTTCTTTTCGGGGTGGTGGCCTACTTTTTTCCGGAGCCGTTCAGACGAATGGAACGCTGCGACAAGCTGTTCTTTTCACTCACCATGTTCGGCATCGGGGCCGTGCTCCACATCGACGATTTCCGTCGGATTGTCAGGAATCCTGTCGTCGTGCTGATTGGCTCGGCGGCCCAGTTCACCATCATGCCGCTCGGCGCTTTCGTTGTTACCCGGCTGCTTGGGCTCTCGGACGAGTTGGCAGTCGGGCTGATTCTGACCGGCTCGGCCCCGGGTGCCATGGCGAGCAATGTGATGAGCTATGTTGCCAGGGCCGATACGGCGTATTCGGTCTCCCTGACAACGGTCTCGACCCTTCTGTGCCCGCTCCTGACGCCCGGGCTGACATTCCTGCTGGCCCGGGGAACGAGGCTGGATATTCCCTTCTGGAAAATGGTCTTCTACGTGATGTATACGGTGGTTATTCCGCTGCTCGTCGGCTTCGGCGTACGACATTTCCTCAGGGAGAGGCTCCGGAAGATTCTGCCCATTTTCCCCGCCATATCCGCCACGTTTATCGTGTTCATCTGCTCGTTGGTCATCGCTCTCAACCGAGACCAGTTGCACGAGCTGACCGGCGTCGTTCTGCTGGCCGTGCTGGTCCTCAATCTGGGCGGTATGGCGGCGGGTTACGGCGTCGGGTCGCTGTTTCGCATGGACGTGCGGCGCCGCCGGACGCTGACTATTGAGATCGGCATGCAGAACGCCGGTCTGGGGACGGTCCTGGCCCTCGCCTATTTCGGCCCCAGGGCCACGCTCCCGGCCGCCGTATTCGTTTTTGTGTGCATCATCACCGCCTCAATCATGGCCTCCATCTGGCAAAGGTGTCCATCCGGCCTCTTGGAGGCTGCGTGAGGACGCCGCTTTCAGTAGCATGGGCATGGGACCCCAAACGCAAGACATCGCGTTTGGGAACCCACCCTGCCCATGAGTTGCAGGGCCATCTTGGCCTTGCCAGTGGCCAATTTCCCACGGGCAAGACGCCCGTGCTACTCTTCACACACCTGTTCGGGGAATAAACGCGGGATATTGGCGAATGTCCCTTGCATTTTGTCGATAATAGCAATACAAGGAAGAGTTCTACGAACTCGCGGCGAACTCTTGCGGGCAGCCGGCGGTTGGCTGCCCTTCCGTTTGGCCGAACAGTTGTGAGGAGTTTTCGAGCATGGCATGTAGACTGGCAGTCGCAGGCGTGACCGGCGCGGTCGGTCAGGAGTTCCTGAGCATCATCGAAGAGCGGAATTTCCCGTTCGCTTCGCTCAAGATGTTGGCGAGCAGCCGCTCGGCCGGAAAGACGATCCCCTTCAAGGGCAAGACATATACCGTCGAAGAGATGACGAAGGACAGCTTTGCGGACGTCGATATCGCTCTGTTCAGCGCAGGCGCCTCGCGCAGCCGGGAGTTCGCCCCGGCAGCCGTCAAGGCCGGGGCCGTCGTGGTGGACAATTCATCGGCGTTCCGTATGGACCCGCAGGTCCCGCTGGTCATTCCCGAGATCAACCCGCAGAAGATTCGGGAGCACCAGGGCGTCATCGCCAACCCGAACTGCTCGACGATTATCGGCATCGTGCCGGTCTGGCCGTTGCACAAAGCCAATCCGGTCAAGAGGATGGTCGTGAGCACGTATCAGGCGGCCAGCGGGGCGGGTATGTCCGCAATGCTCGAGCTGGAAAGCCAGAGCCGTGAGATTCTCGCCGGCAAGCCGCCGACCCGCAACGTGTTCCCGCACCAGATTGCGTTCAACTGCTTCAGCCACAACTCCCTGCTGGGCTCGAACGGGTACAACGAGGAAGAGACGAAGCTGGTGAAGGAGACCCGCAAGATTTTCGACTGCCCGGAGATTGCCATCACGGCGACGTGCATCCGCATCCCGGTCATGCGGGCCCATTGCGAGAGCATCAATCTCGAGTTCACCAACCCGATGACGCCGGACCGGGTGCGCGCGGTGCTCAACACCGCCCCGGGCGTGACCGTCCTGGACGACCGCGAGCACAACCGCTTCCCGATGCCCATCGACGCCACCGGTAAGGATGACGTCTTCGTCGGGCGCATCCGCCAGGATGAATCTCTGCCGAACAATCGCGGCATCAATCTCTGGGTCGCCGGCGATCAGTTGCGCAAAGGCGCCGCCCTGAACGCCATCCAGATCGCCGAGCTGCTGCTCGATCGGTAATGACTCTTCGCAATGTCAAGCTGACCATCGCCTACGACGGGAGCGATTATCACGGCTGGCAAATCCAGCCCGGCTTTACGACTGTACAGGGGGTGCTCACGGAGGCGTTGCGGAGTCTGCTCGGCCCGCGAGCCCGGGTCTGCGGCGCCAGTCGCACGGATGCGGGCGTCAGTGCCCTGGGCCAGGTCGGCCTGATCCAGGTCGATTCGCCCATCCCCACGGAGAACCTGGCCAGGGTCATTACCGACCGCCTGCCCGAGACGATAGCTATTGTCAAGGCCGAGGATGTCCCGATGGGCTTTGACGTGATCGGAGACGTCACGAGCAAGCTCTACCGATACACGATTTTCTGTGGCCCGATTCGCCCGGTTCTCCACGTGAGGCATTGCTGGCACGTCCCGACGCAGCTCGATGTCCAGGCCATGAACGTAGCGGCCGGGCTGCTGGCCGGCCGCCACGATTTCCGCTCCTTCGCGGCGGCGGCCGACCACAGGGAGGACACGGTCCGCACCATCTTTCGCTGTGACGCGGCGGAAGAGCAGACAGAGGGTGGACGGTGGATTCATGTCGATGTCGAGGGTGACGGTTTCCTGTACAACATGGTTCGTAATATCGTCGGAACGCTGGTGGAAGTGGGCGTCGGCCGGTGGAAGCCGGAGAGAATCCCCGAAATCCTCGAAGCGAAGAACCGGACGGCCGCCGGCCCGATCGCCCCGCCCCACGGCCTGTGCCTGATGTGGATTCGATACTGATGCTCGTCGGGAGAGACCCTATCGGTATCTTCC
>CAYFUB010000229.1:0-3990 GCA_964346195.1 uncultured Pirellulales bacterium | reverse complement strand
GACTTCTATCGAGTCGATCACTTGCAGGCGGCGATGGGCGTGCTCGTGCACCCGAACTACGAGAACGAGCAGGCCAACGGCGTCGGTATTACGAAGAACATCTACGATGCCAACTGGCCCGGCTATTATGTGAACGTCCAGGTGGGCGAGGACCTCGTGACCAATCCGCCGGAACTCTCGATTCCGGACGAATTCCTCGTCGCGGACCTCATGGGCACTGAGCGCTACGAAATCCAGTACATCCGCCGCTCCAATCTTGTCGCCGGGGGCGGCCACGTTCTGGCTAAAGACCAGATCTTCCTGCTGGCCGACATGATGGGAGTCGTTCAGGCGCATTTCCGGCGTCTCTATCGGGTCCATCCCAGAGACCGGCATTTCGCCCTGGATATCGAGTTCAAGATCACCGCCGACGGCCGCCTCGTCATCAAACAGGCCCGCCCTTGGGTTGAGTAGAACGCGGTCCGGTAACGAGGAGAGAACCCCCATTTCCTCATTTGTGCACGACTGTGTCGTAGCGATGGGTGGGTCGCGGGCGGCCGGGACGCAGGCAACGCAGGTTCCTGATCTCGATTCGCACGCACCGGCCGGCGGCATTTTCCAGGGTGCCGCGCACCATCCGCTCCAACTCCTCGGGGGATACCTCCATGCGCGCGTTCAGCGTGAGGCTCGCCTCCGGCGGCGAACCGGCGAGCCGGCCCTGCAAAAAGGGTTCGGACTTGTGATCCGTGAGGTTGCCAATACAATGGCCCGTATTGGTCGTGAGCAAAAGTTTGATGTGCCCGATGCGTGCGTGTCGCTCACGAGACTCCATTTGCAGGCCGCGTAACAGCCCCAGACAGAAGGTCTCCCACTCCACCGGGTCCGTGACGGCGAACAGCCGAATATCCGCATTTAGCCAGCCCAGCACGGCCTCGCCCTCGGCATAAAGGTCGTAGTCCACGTCGACAATGCGCGAGCCCGCGCGCCGTGTGGAGAGCACCTCGTCGAGCCATTGTTCCAGGCCCGCGCCGTGACGCGCGGAGAGATATCGCGCGCTAGCATGCGGAAATTGCGCCTTCAGGAGTTCGTCAATCCCACGGCGTCCCTGGTCCGATAAGAGGTCGCTCTTGTTCACGACCAACAAATCCGCTTCTTCGAGCTGTTTACGGAAGATGTACGCCGCATCAGGATGCAGGGCGTCGCTGTTGCGGCCCAGGATGTCCGTGAGACGCAACGGGTCGGCCAACACCGAGAGCGGCGCCAGGTCGAATCGCGCGTCGAACCTGTCCTTCAACGGCTGCAGGATCGTGGCGGACAGATCCGTACAGCTTCCCACCGGCTCACCAATGAGCACGTCCACGTCTGATGCCAGCAGTTTCTCCGTCGCATAGATCAAGCCGGCGAAATTGCAGCAAAAACAACTCCCGGCGACCTCCCGCACGCTCAGGCCCTTCTCGGCGAGCCATTTCGTATCCACGAGGTCGGGCGCTTGGTCGTTCGTGATCAGTCCGACCCGCTTGCCCCGCTTCATGAGCAGCTCCGCCGCACGCCACAGAAGCGTGGTCTTGCCCGCGCCGAGGAATCCGCCGATAAACATGAGTTGCACTTTCTTCATGGTATGAGTCCTTGAGGTTGTGAGTCCGATGTCATGCGGCTGGCGGATCGACCGGCAACGACAACAGTCGGGGCAACCAAATACTGATAAGATGCCCCGCCGAGAAGCGCACCGAGGATCGGTGAGAGGATGTAGACCGTAAGGAAACCTCCGCGTGGTCCTGGAATCGCGACCGACCCCCAGCCGGCGAGGTACGCGAACAGCCGCGGTCCAAAATCGCGGGCGGGATTGAATCCGGCTTGCGTCAGCGGGCCCATGACGGAGATCAGTATCGAGACTGTCAGCCCGATGAACAAAGGAGCCAGCCGGCTTCCGGGACCGGAACGATTCCGGGCATCCGTGACGGCAAGAACAAAGAACGCCAGGAAGGCGGTCCCAAGGCCCTCGGCCAACATCGCCTGAGCGTGACGGACCGATGCATCGGTCCAGTGAAGCGATCGGGCGACAGCGGGATTGGGGAAGTACTCGGCGTAGACCATGGCAGACCATTCGCTCCCCGGGGTGCCCCGCACGATGCTGTGGGCGGACTCGAACTGGTCGAGAACGGACGAGAAGAGCGCGTAGAGAACTGAGGCGGCGAGAACGGCGCCGAGGAATTGGAACAACATGTACCATGGGGCCCGTCGCCAGGGGAACTCGCGAAAAGCGGCAAACGCGAGGGTCAGTGCCGGATTGATGTGGGCACCGGACACCGCCGCGGTGGCATAGATCGCCAGCGAAATGGCTATCCCCCACACCACCGCCACTTGCCACAGCCCCTGCTGGGCTCCCGTCAGGACGGCGACGTGAACGGCGCCAATGCCGAAGAAGACCAGAATGAACGTGCCGGTCATCTCGCTGAGGCACTGGCGCAGCAGGGTCGCACGCTCTCTCATTCTCTTCTCCGCGGACACAATCTACATGGATGCCAGGAGCAGATCGACCGTACGTTTGTATCGGTCCAGCGTCTGCTTCCACCTTTTGAGGCAGGCCCTGCCCCTCGGGGTCAGCGTGTAGTTGCGTCGGCCCGGGCCGGTTTTTGGATGCTCCCAGCCGGACATGATCAATCCTTCCTGCTCCATCCCCTGAAGCGCCCGGTAGACCCCTGTGTGATCCGGCGGCTGCTCGGCAAACGCGGCGAGTTGTCCCAGTCTCTCCGTGATGGCATACCCGTGCGAATCACCCCGCGCCAGCACCGACAGGATGACCGGCCGCAACAGCTTCGGCAGCGTTTTTCCCGTACAGGCACAATTCGTCAGACTCTGCATGTGATATACTCCAATATGTGATATATTCACATACCATGTCGCGCCAAGGAATGCAAGCAAAAATTCACGAACGAGAGCCAGGATGGGCAACCGCGCTTTGCGGCCCTTGTAGAGCCTGCCTCCCGAGTTGATCGGAGGGTGCTGCCGCCCCGCGCGACTCCTTCAGGCGAGCGGGACGCTCACCTCACAAGAATTGCATAGATCGCCACTGTATTGTAGCAACACCCGAGATGGGTGGCGGCCGGCGTCGGCTGCTTGACAATAAGGCCGAAGTCCGCCGTCTATTGGCAAGATGCGACAACAAGGTCGGATTGGGGCTCGCTTCGAGGGACGGCCGCCGATGAGCAGAAGTGAACACAGGAACAGAATCGGAAGGATTCACCGTAAGCTCGCGCCCCTCTGTGGTATGTTCGCGGCATTCACAGCCATATCTGCCGTGTCTCTGGTCGGCTGCCGGCCGGTACCGAAAGGGAGCACCATCCGGGATTCGCCTGACGAGGCTTTCACCGATGTTGCGGCATTGGTGAACGGGCTGCAGCGGCATGCCGATACCACCGGGGCTTTGCCCGGCTCTCGGGAGGTCTTGCAGGACTTCTGTGCAAAGGAAAATCTGCCCTGTGCAAAAGTGGACTGGAGCAGGTTCTCCTGGGAGAAAGTGGCGAACTGCAGCATCACCATCGAGTATAAAGGGGATGGCTATACACTGCCCATAACCATGACGACCGACTCTCTATCGGAAAACGTGCCCGGGCAGATCGAGAGCGACTTGAAAGAGCGTCTTCGCGGACTGATGGAGGAGTAGGCCCGGCACGGACGTCTCCGTGAGTCTGCCTGCCACGCCAATGATACTCGCTCCATGGCCAAGGGCGACCGCCAGCCTGTGAAACCTGTTCGTATGGGGTGCGGCCGGAATATAGTGGCGGTCCTTACGGCCCTGGTGGGGTTGACGCCCGGGAGGTCCGCTCCGCGACAGAGCGCTTCCGCCACGGCGCGGCGGGAGTTTACCGCTTTCGGGCCTCCGGCATGGTGGTGTTGGGCGAGCGGTGCGATTCCGGCTCGTCCTGGCCGCCGACCCATACTTACGATCCTCCCCGCCGGTGGCCTCAAAGCGCCAAACTCCCTGCCGGCGTCTCGCCGGCAGGCTCGCGA
>CAYFUB010000228.1:0-5323 GCA_964346195.1 uncultured Pirellulales bacterium | reverse complement strand
TCTTCCGCGTTTGGGGGCCCCAGTAGCACGGCCGTCCCGGCCGTGAGTACCACGGGCATCCTGCCCGTGGATGCCCGGACGTCCGATGCCCGAACCGCTCTCGTGAAGCAGATGCCGGCGGGCGGTCCGTTCAGAGAATCCCGGCAGATTCGTCCTTATGGACACGGCGTGATCCCTTCAGCGGCGCCTCAGGATGACAGAGTCCGGGCCGCGCAGGAAGTCTTCTCCGTCCGTCTAATTGGCCGGGTGCCAGGTGGGGTCCTGGGTGACTCCAAAGGAGCCGAGATGCGTCTCGACCTCCACTCGGTACGGGCCCCTCGGAGTCCCTGTGCCGTAGCCGGGGTCGCCGTAACGGGGCGCTTTGGGTACTCGCCACGAGTACCGGGCGGCGCCTCAGCCGTAGGCGAATTGGCCGGCGTGGACGACCTGTCCCGCACCGTCGATGATCTTCAGCGCCGGCTCCGGCGCCTCTTTGCCGTTGACCTTGGCGACGGCGCTATACCGTTCACCCCCCTGCCCCTCCAACTCCAGGCCCACGGTGACAAACGGATTCTGGCCGTAGCGCTGCATCGACGTTCTGAGCTGGAACGGCGGGCCGATTTTGAACGCGGTTGTCGCGCCGGGCCTGATTTCGAAGTCTTTGAGTGGTCCGGCTCCGCCCTTGGCCATCTGGAACGTCCAGCGACCTTCTGAATCCTCCTCGGCAAGCTCCAGCGTCACCATACTGTATCGGCCGGCGGGCAGGCGCAACGTGCCGCCGTAGCCGGTCAGACGTTGCTGAGCGGTATCGGACCACAGGCCCAGCACGACCTGCTCGCCGCCGAGATCGAGGATACCGAACGCGGGGGTGGCCTCGCGGAACTCGATCGTGCCGCCATCCTCGGCCACGTCCAGGCTGTAGTAATCCTTGTCCACTTTGACCAGCTTGCTAAGCGGCATGATCTCCGACGCGCCCGGCTGCTCGTAGTTGAACTCCGAGTCACCGTTGAGATCCAGGGCAAGGACGTCGCAGCCGGGGTCCCGGCTGTCCACCGCCGGCGGCACGAACGACCGGTCGAATCGCCCGTCGAAATCACCGTCCACGAGCGCGATCCTGTACGCCCTGCCTTTCAAAAGGACCTTCCCCTCGCGGTAGAACGCCGTGTGGACCGTGAGCCATTTGCCGCCGGAGCACTGGACATAGCACGCGCCGCGTTTGCCGGCGGCACCCCCGTGCTGCGTCGATACAGGTCCGAACTGAAAGGAATCGTAGGGATAAAGCCAGTGCAGCCACGTGCCCACGTACTGGCTCTCATCCGAAAACGAACCATCGCCGTCCGTATCAAGCCACAGCTTGACGGGTCCCGGATACCGGTTGGAGCGATAGGTGATACCCGCCACCTCCCTGTCCCCCACCTGGAGGACGAAGTAGGCCGGCTGCCCGGGCACATCGGCCGGCGCCTCTGTGAGACCGGCCGGCCGGACCAGCGTCGTGTCATACCGTCTAAGTCCCAGAAGATTCACCGGGCTGCCCCGTGTGGGCACAACGAGCTTCAACTGTGCCGTCGCCACGACGGGTCCCACGGAGACCGCCGCTTGCGGACCGGGGCCGGCAGGCGTCTGCGACCGCTTCGCCACCGCCTCGCGCCTGAGCCTCACAACAGTCTCATACGGTGATTCGCTCCTGCATGCGTCGCCTGCCGCGCCATTCCCGACGGGTTGGCTGTAGGCAATGAGTGGTGGGCCAAGCAATATGGCAACAAGCAACGAATGCAATAACCGGCGCGTCGCTTTATCCTTTCCAATCGGCATCATCTTCTTCTCTGTGCCGGCCGGCTGATGGGTCGGCCATCGGGTTGGATGGGCCGGACCTTCAGAAACGTGACATAGGGGACGCTTCGTCGGAGGTCATAAATCGCTTTGGCGCCAATGGGCTCCGTCGTTTCGATGGTCAGCACCCCTATCGAGAGCGGCAAACGATGCAGACCGTACAGGACAGCTTCCGGAACCCGGCCCCTCAGAGACAGGCTCTTCAGGTTCCGCAGGCCCACAAGGGGCTGCAGGTCGTCATCCCCGGTCAGCCGCAGGATGGGCGTCCGAAGGTGCTCGAGCCCGGTCAGACCGCCAAAGTACTTGAGAGCCTCTGCCGAGGCGGGGCCGCCGAAAGCGGCAGAATCCTTGCGCGGCGACCCGGTCGCGGCCGGCGTACCTGCATCCAATGCCGATGCGGCGCTCCAAACCGCCAGATCCAGCCGTTTGAGCCGGGTCAGCGCCGGGAGGAAGACCAAGTCCGCATCCTGCAGGCTGAACCGGCAGTGCAGCAGACTTAGCGTCTCCAGGTTTCGCAATCCGTCCAAGGCCAGCACCGCATCGTCGCCCCACGGCATGGTCGGGTGTCCCTTGGCCCACAATGCCTTGAGATTCGTCAGGGAGTTCAGTTGATTCATCCCGCTTTTGGTCGCCGGTACCGCGTACAAGGAGAGCGACTCCAACCCCTGCAATCGAGCCAGGGATGCCAGTCCCGCGTTCGTCAGGTTCGGCCCGACAATACTCAGGCGTTTGAGGTTCGGGAGGCCCTCCAGATACTTGATATCGCTGTCGTAGATCTGATTGCCATTGACACTCAGGTCCTCCAGGGACGTGAGGGCGGCCAGATGCTCGAATCCGGATGCAGCCCGGCTGTCCGAGTGAACGGGTGGAAACGTGATATCCAAAGTCTTGAGTTTCCGGCAGCGTCCCAGGAGAGCCATTCCTTCCGGGCTGGGCGAGACGTGGACGATGGCCTCCAATTGCGGAAGGCCGCTCAGGACCCGGATCGCCTTGTCCCCGAAGCTCCCGCGGAATTCGATGGATTTGAGCTTCTGCAAACCCCGGAGATATTCGGCGCCATTGTCGTCGAGCCCCGAGATGCGAATGAAGGTCAGCTCCTCCAGCCCGACGAGTTTGCCGATCACTTCCAGGGAGCGGTTGGTCAGCCCGGGGCCGGCCCAGAGCGTCAGCCGCTTCAACTGCGTCAATCCTTCCAGGCAGCGGACCTGCTCGTCGTTGGGTCCACGCTGACCCACCAGGCAAAGCTGCTCCAGGTGCGGCAATTTCGCCAGGTCCGCCAGTCCGGGTCCGCGGAGATGGTCGACCTCCAGTCTCAACACTCTCAGATTGCGGAGCCGGGCCAGGTTCTTCAGGGCGGTATCCGTCACCCCAATATGGCATTTGCACCACTCGACGCAGGGCAACTCCGGCAGGTCCGCCAGGTCCGTCGGAACCGGCCGGGCTCCCGCCCGGAGTTCCAGGCCGCGCAGCGAGCGCAGACCCGCGAGCAGATGCAGTCCTTTTCCGGTCACACCCATGCCGATGACGCTGAGAATCCGCAGGCCGCGCAGATGCTTGACTTGCTCATACACGTGCGACTCAGGCGCCGGGAACCGCTCGCCCGAGCTGATGCGGAGCATGAACAGGTCATCCGGCCCCAGCGTGGAAAGGCAGGACAGATCACGGGCATATGTGTAAGACAGACTGAGTACCACGCCCCTGTCCGCCGGGACCGCGACATCACCTTGCGCCAATCCCGCAAACTCCGCATCCGAGATCGCATCGCTGATATCTGCACGTCCCCTGTCAACGGGCAACTCCCCGTCCAGCGGCAGCGGCCACAGCTTGACGCGGCCGACCGAGCGGTCGCCCGGGAAGTGCAGCACCCGCTGTGGTCCGGCGGTTTCCGGCCGCCCATCCCCCACCACCGATCCACATATCAGGCCGGACAACACAACGCCCGTGAACAGACGGCACACCAATCGATAGCCCTCTCTCATGGCATTATCTCCCTCGACGCGATGGCGGACCCGGACGGATCGTGTAGTCGATCTCATATCCCCTGAAACTGGTGAGCCTCGGCATGCTGCGGCGGAAGCGGCTTTCCGCAGCCTGACTCAGGACGGCCCCTTTGAGCTCCAGGAATGCCAAGAGTTCCAGCTTCTGCAGATGCTCCAGAGCCTCATCCGTGAAGTGGCCGCTGAGCGTCAGGCTGCTCAGGTGCGGCAGCGGGACCAGATACGTGAGCCCGGCGTCGGTCACGCCGTCGCCTCCGATGGAAAGGCGTTCGAGCCGCGTCAGTCCGGTTAAATGGCTCAAAACCGCATCGGTTGCCCCGCCGTGAGAAATCTGGAGCCGCTTCAGTCGCGTCAGCCCGCCCAGACCGGCGATATCCTGCTCCCGCCAGGGCTGCACAACCATTCGCTCTGCCCCCCGTCCCCGCTTCAACTGCAGCGAGAGGTCCTCCAGGCGAACCAGGCCGGAAATGTCCAAGCCCGAATCGTCCTGCTGGATGCCGCTCACATGCAATTGGTTCAGACGCGGCAGCTTGTTCAGAAACGATAGGCCTGAAAGGCTGATGCTCGCGCGGCCCAAGGTCAACGACTCCAGTCCTTTCAACGCCGTGAGCTTCTTCAGACCCGTGTCCGTCAGTCGCGAGGAGGCGGTCAGGGTCAGCTTCCGCAAATGGCTGAGCTTGACCAGATCGTCCATTCCCGCATCCGTGATCCCGCTACCGCAGATGAGCAGCCCCTCGAGGGATTGCAGGCCGGCCAGGTCGGCCAGCCCCCTATCACTGACCGTACTGCCGCTGGTCCCGCTGACCCACAGGAACTTTAGGCCCGTCAGCCCCCGGAGATGGTGCAGGCCGGTCTCGGTGACCCGCCCGGGCAGCATGAGGTAGTCGAGGCTGTCGATCCGGGACAAATGGACCAGCCCCGCATCAGTCACCTGCGAGTGCAGGATGTCCAGCTTCTTGAGCGTTGGCATGTCCTTCAGACAGATAAGTCCCTCGTCGGTGACATCCTCCATCCAGTGGACACCGATCCGTTCCAGCCTGGGACATTCGGACAGGTGCCTCATTCCCAGGTTGCTGAACTGCTTGATGTTCATATTGACCGTCCTGAGCGCGGGCAGCTTCTTCAGGTGTGCGATGCCGGCATCACTGAACGGCCCCCAGAGCAGCAGGTATTCCAGGCGAGGCAACTCGGCCAGATGCCGCAACCCCGCGTCGGTCATCTTGTCTCCACCGAGCTCCAGCTCTTCCAGCGATTTGAGTCTCGCAAGGTGCGACAGCCCCACATCGGTCACCCGGTTCTGCTTGAAATACAGGCCTTTGAGGTTCGGGAGCCCGGCCACGCAGGCCAGCCCCTCATCGTCCACGGTCTCGGGCACCCGGAGATATTCAAGATGCCTGAGCTCCCGCACAAGGCCCGTGCCCCTGGTGGAGATGTTCACATTGGCGAAGTAAAGAACCCTCAGGCCCGCGAGCGAGCGGATGTGCTCCATGCATCGGTCGCCCGGTTTCGCACCGGCG
>CAYFUB010000227.1:0-3288 GCA_964346195.1 uncultured Pirellulales bacterium | reverse complement strand
GGCCGGACGATTCGCGTGCCCGCCGAATGGCGCGAGAAGCGCGTCTTCGTCGTCGTCGGAGCCTGTGACTGGCAGACAACCGGGTGGCTGGATGGGCAGAAGGTCGGCAGCTTTCAGGGCGGGTATACGCCGTTCGAGTTCGAGTTGACGCCCCAGATGAAATGGGCACAGGAGCAGCAACTCGTCCTGCGGGTGGACGACACGCGTCATCCGTTCAAGCTCGAAGGCAAGCAGGGTTACGGGCCGGCGAAAGGAATCTGGCAGACGATCTACCTGGAGGCGCGGCCCGGGATCGCACTGGAGACGGTGCATTTCCTGCCGGACATTGATGCGAAGAAGGTCACGGCGAAAGCGACGTTGAACGAGCCCGCGCCGGGGCCAATGCAATTCGAGCTTCAGTTCAAGCCCGAGGACCGTTCGCAGCCTGCGAGTACGAAGATTGCCAAGGGACAGCAGGAGATCGAACTGGAAGTGCCCCTGCCTCAGATGCGGCTCTGGTCTCTCGAAGATCCCTATCTCTATGAGGTCAGAGCCGTGCTCTCGGGCGCGGGCGGAACAGATACCGTCTCCACGTACTTCGGGATGCGCAAGATTGGCGTGACGAAGCTGCCGGGCACCGACTACCCGTACATCGCCCTGAACAATAAACCGATCTACCTGAAGTTGACCTTGGATCAGGCTTACCATCCCGATGGGTTCTATACCTTCCCGAGCGATGCGTTCATGCGGGACGAGATTCTGCGGTCGCGGCAGATCGGGCTCAACGGCCAGCGCATCCATGTCAAGATCGGCATTCCGCGCAAGCTCTACTGGGCGGACAAGCTCGGCCTGCTCATTATGGCCGACGTGCCCAACAGTTGGGGCCCGCCCGACGAGAACATGCGCCGGGAGACAGAAGTCGCGCTGCGCGGGATGCTCAAGCGGGACTTCAACCATCAAGCTATCTTCAGTTGGGTGATCTTCAACGAGACGTGGGGGCTGCGTATGGGTGACAAAGGGTACACGCCTGAGACGCAGGAGTGGGTCGCCTCGATGGTCCGGCTCGCCAAGGGCCTCGACCCGACCCGGCTGGTCGAGGACAACTCCCCCTGCAATCACGACCACGTCCTGACGGACATCAACAGTTGGCACGCCTATCTGCCGGGATACAAGTGGACGGAGCATCTGGACCAGGTCTGCCGCGACACGCATCCCGGCTCCACCTGGAATTTCATCGGCGGCCGCAGGCAGGGGGCCGAGCCCCTGCTCAACAGCGAGTGCGGCAACGTCTGGGGCTACAAGGGCAGCACGGGCGACGTGGACTGGAGCTGGGATTATCACATCATGATGAACGCCTTTCGCCGGCACCCCCAGGTCTGCGGCTGGCTCTACACCGAGCACCACGACGTCATCAACGAGTGGAACGGCTACTGGCGCTACGACCGGTCGAACAAGTACACGGGAATGGAGGATCTGGTGCGGGAAATGTCTCTGAAGGACCTCCATGGTGATTGCTATGTCGCCGTAGGCAAGGAGTTGTGCCAGGAGGTGAAACCGGGCGACAGAGTACAGGTCCCGCTCTATGCCTCTTTCATGACCGACAACAGAGACGGTGAGAGACTGACGCTGACGAGCGAACTGCGGGGATTGGACAGTCTTGGCAGCCTCCGATACTTGGGTCGAGGTGATCGCCGGACTATTACCTGCAAGGCGTGGCACTGCGGCGAGTTTGAGCCTGTCGAAATAACGATGCCCGATGAACCTGTGGTGGCGGTTCTGGCAGTGACCATCGAGGATGCCTCAGGTGCGTTGGTTGCGCGCAACTTCACCACGTTTGTCGTGCGGGATGGGACTCAAGCACGAGACCAGAGAATAACCCGTGACAACAGTACGTCGAGGATCGTTCGCATGGCACCGAAGGATTTTGCCGAAGCTCGCTGGTCCGTCAAGCAGTGGAACGTGTTCGACGGGCTGAAGGTCAACGGTGCCGGTGCCGGGTACTTCGAGTACCGGATCCCCTGGCCGGCGGGCCTCAAGGTCGAAGACATCGCGGCGGCCAACTTCTGGGCGGAAGTCTCGGCCAAGCAACTCTTCGGCAAAGACAAGGAAGGCGCCGCCAGGCAGGAAGGCGATTTCATGCGCGGCGCCGGCACGCACGACCCGAGCCTCAATCCGAACGCCTATCCCATGACCGATGAGCAGATGTATCCGAGCGCCGTCCGCGTACGCATCAACGGCGCGGCCCTCGGCGTTTTCGAGCTGCCGGACGACCCGGCGGACCATCGCGGCATCCTGTCCTGGCACGCGCAGAAGCGCGACGGCACGCTCACCGAGGCAGGCTCCTACGGCTATCTGGTTAGCGCCGGAATTCCACAGCAGGTTCTCAAAGAGGCGGCCGCAGGCGGCGAAATCGTCATTCGCCTGGAGGTCGATGAAGCCCTGCCCGGCGGGCTCGCCATCTACGGCGAGCAGTTCGGCCGCTACCCGCTCGACCCCACGCTGGCATTTGTCCTCAGGTAGATACGGACGTGATCAGTTCGCCTCATTTGGGGTCGGTGAAGCGTTGGCCGTGTTCCTATGTTTCACGTGACCCGCTTCACGCGGTGCGTCTTTGACAACCTCAAGCGTGACCGGGCCGAGGAGGCCGGAGTCGAGCAGAGGGGTCTCCTTCCAGGCGACCTGCCAGGTCAGGGACTTGGCGATGTTCGTTTGGCAGAAGTCCCTGTCTTCGGCTAACTGCGCATCGCCGACGAGCCGGTTCGACCAGGTGTTGGCGACCTCGACCACGAGTTCGTTCCTGCCGGGCTTGACGGCATCCGTGATGTCCGCACGGAACGGCGGCTTCCAGAGGATGCCGGCGCTGCGGCCGTTGACGTAGACCTCCGCCACAAAGCGAACGCGGCCCAGGTCGAGGAACAGCTTCCGGGCCGCCGCGACTTGTTCCGCCGTCACATCGAACGTATTGCGGTACATCGCCACGCCGGAGAAGTATCTGATCCCTTCATCGCTGTCCTCCGTCCATGAGGTCAACTCAGCGAACGTGCGCGATGCCGGGGCGCCCCAGCCGGCGGGGAAGGATACCCGCCAGGGACCGGCGATCGTGCGGGTCTCGGCAGGAGCATTCGCGCTGTCGGTTGCGACGGCGCCTCGGGCCCCGCTGCGAAAGACCACGAAGATGCTGCCATGAGGGGCAAGCCGCAAAGGCATGCGCGTACCGCCCTCGACCGGCTCGTATGCCGAACACGTGCGGATTTCGGCGGTATCGGGCATCCACAGTTCCGGCGTCCGGCCGGAGACGCGAAACGTGCA
>CAYFUB010000226.1:0-16942 GCA_964346195.1 uncultured Pirellulales bacterium | reverse complement strand
GGTCGCGACACGATCTCCGGCCTGCCGCGCAAGATTGTTATCACCAGCGAGGAGATTCGCGAGGCGTTGAAGGACCCGGTGGCCCAGATCATCGACGCCGTCACGCGGACGCTCGAGCGGGCCGAGCCGGAGCTTGCCGCCGACCTGATCGAGAATGGCATCACCATTTGCGGGGGCGCGTCGCTGCTGCGGGGCATGGATGACGTGCTGGCCAACGCCACCGGATTGAAGGTCCAGCGGGCCGAGGACCCGTTGAGTTGCGTGGCACGCGGCACGAGCGTCTACCTGGAGAACCTGGAACTCTGGAAGGATACGATGGATCACAGTGAGCGCGGGTACGACTGAATCGGGCCGTCCCGAGGGGGGCGGGTCCTGCCGTTCATTTGAGGAATCATGGTACGAAGGCGGACGAATATATCACGCGGGGCGCTCTTCACGTGGGGCATACTGGTCGGGCTGATTTTCCTGTTCTTGCCCAGGAGCCTGACGGGCCGGCTGCAACTGACGTACGCCCAGGTCTTCCGCTGGCCGCTGGAGGCCGGCCGGGGGTTGACCCTGGCGGCCCGCGCGACCCCGCGCGTGCAGGACGTTGACCGCAAAGACTACCAGCAACTGCTCACGACGCAACGCCAGCTCAAGAACGAGCTGGCCAATGTCCAGGCGAAGCTGCGGGAAGCCCTGCAGACGAACGAGCAACTCGCCGGGTTGCGCGCGGACCCTGCGTGGAAAGACGTGCCGCTATTGGAGGCGGCTGTGACTTTTGCGACGGGGCCGGCCCAGAATGAGCTGGTCATCAACCGGGGCCAGGACCACGGCGCCGCCGTCGGCCAGTATGTCATGAGCCCTGCGGACCGGTGCATCATCGGGACTGTCTCCGTTGTCTCCGCCAAAGGAGCGATCGTCAGGCTCGTCACCGACCCGGATTCCCGGATTCCGGTCCGTATCGCCGGTCTGAGCGCGCGGGGATTCATGGAGGGCCGGGGCGACGGGACCGCTCGAATTCCCCTGATTCCGGACAAGTACACGATTCGTCCGGGCGATCGCGTGTACGCGGAGAAAGTGCAGGGGCTGCTCGATGTTCCCGTGGTGGTGGCGGAAGTGGTGCAATGCAAAAGAGACGCGGACAATCCCCTGGTCTGGGATATCACCGTCCGACCCGTTTGCGATCCGGCGGGCCTGCGCGACGCGGCCGTTGTCATCCCGGCCGCCGGGACCCCGTGAGCGCCGCCCGGCCGGGCGGGTGCATCAGGATGGCTGCCTGCTTTCCTCAGGAGTGATTGAATGCGTTGGTTCCGGTTTGCAGTGCTTATCCTGGCGGCGACGATCCTGCAAACCAGTCTGACGGGCATCATCGCCGTCACGAAGGCGAATATCAAGCCGGACCTGTTGCTGATTCTGCTCGTCTTTTTCGCCGTGCGCTGCAATCCCACCGACGCCGTCATTACCTCCTTCACCATCGGTTTTGCCGCCGACCTGGCTGGCCCGACGCTGGGCCTGATGGGGCCTCGGATTATCAGCTTCGGCCTGATCGGAACGCTGCTCTCCGACCTACACAGCGTGCTCTCGACGCGGCGGGTAGTGTATCAAGCCGTCACCATCTTTGTGGTGGGTGTCCTGACGGCCGGCCTGAGTCGCCTGCTGACCCTGTTGCGGGCCGAGGGCGCGGCTGTGAGCCTGTCGGCAGAACTCCTTTGGCAGCCGCTTTACTCGGCGGTCCTCGGGCCGCTTTTCTCCTGGCCGGTTGGCTGGTGGATGCGGATGAATAAGAAAAGCCGGCGATACGGTGGCAGAAGATCTCCATTCAGGTAACGAGAGGGTCCGCCGACCGCCGCTCAATGGAGCCGAGCATAACGAATGACGCCGTTTCGAATACCGGAACACAAATCCGGGACCTACGACAGAAGGCTCAAGGTATTCATTGGCCTGAGCCTGGCGCTGTTTCTGATGTGCCTGCTGCGGCTGCTGCAGATGCAATTGCTTGCCGACGCGTCGCTGCAGGATGAGATCGCGGCGCTCAAGGAGCGGCGGAACTCGTCCAGACAGTTCCAGACCCTCAGAGGCAAGATCCTCGATCGCAACGGGGCGGTCATTGCGGCCGATGTGCCGCGTTTTCAGGTCTATGTCAATTACCGGCTCAGTTGTTTTCTCGATGAGCGTGTCGTGCAGGCCACGCTGTCCGAGGCCCGACAGGAGGACGCCGATCCTTCCCTCGACGAGGTGCAAGAAGAGGTGGACAGTGGGCGCCAGAACCTCGAGCTCGTCATCGACAAGTGCACGCAATTCGGACTCAGCCGTAGCGAGATCGAACAGGAAATACGAGGACTCAACGACGACGTCTGGAATTCTCGCAGCTTCATTGCGTGGGTCCGCGACGCCCGGGACCACGGCGGAGTCGATCCGAACCTGGTGGCGAAGTACGGCGGGATCAACAGTATTCCAATTTCGGAGGGGCTGGCCCGGCTCGAACGTCGTTTCCCGGACCCCAACGAACGGTACCGGCGGATTGCCCGGGTGGATGATATTCCGGAGCTGGAGAAGGATCTGCCGCTGGTCGAGCTGAAAACCGAGGACGATGTCTTTGCGGCACAATCGGGATTCATGGGTCTGAACGATGTCCAGATCCTGCCGACCGGTCACCGCTACTATCCGCACGGGGCTGCCGCCGCTCAGACCATCGGCTACGTCCAACCGGCGACGCAGGAGCGCGACACGAAATTGTTTGCCGACGACCCGCTGGCGTCCTACCTCGCGGACGAGGTCTGCGGGCGCGAGGATGGGGTCGAGTACGTTTGCGAGAGCATCCTGCGCGGCCGGCGCGGCGAGTTGGTTTACGACATCGACCGTCAGCTCGTCCGCCAGACGGAAACCCAATTCGGCCGGGACGTCCGGCTCACCCTGGACATCAGCCTCCAGGAGCGGATCGAGAAGCACCTGAGCGACCCGCAGACCAATCCGGATTACTGCAAGGCTCCCATGGCCGCTGTGGTGATTCAGATCGGCTCCGGGGACATCCTGGCCCTCGTATCGCTGCCGAACTATGATTTGAACTACGCCCGATATGCGTTCAACCGGCTGCGCGACGATCCGAACCGGCCTTTGCTGAACCGCACCATCAACCACCAGATTTACCCCCCGGGTTCCGTGGCGAAGCCGCTGGTTCTCATCGCCGGTCTCGAGTCCGGCGTGGTTACGCCCGAGGAGCCGATAAGCTGTCCGGCCGAGCCGCCGCCCCAGGGCTGGCCTAAGTGCTTGATCTACAGGCAATCCAAGACAGGTCACGACGGGAGGTGGCTGAACAACGCCCGCAACGCCATCAAGGGCAGCTGCAACGTCTATTTTTCTCACGTCGCCGACCGGGTCGAAGCGCGAGAGCTGCAACGGTGGCTCTTCAACTTCGGCTACGGGCGTGAGATTCCGCTTTTGTGCCCCGCTCCGCCCGTGCCGGGCTCGGTGCTCCGCAGCTTCAAGCAGTTTCCCGGCCAGATCGGCAGCACCTTCGTGCCGGCTCACGCGGACATCGAATCGCTCGACCAGATACCGGCCCTGTCACGGCGTGACAAGATCATGTTCGGCATCGGGCAGGGCAACTTCCGCGTCACGCCGTTGCAGGTGGCCAATGCTTTTGCCGCACTGGCCCGCGACGGGCGCTACTGCGTGCCCAACCTGTTCCTGGAGCCGAAACCGCCGCAGCCGGTCGACCTGAGGCTGTCGCCCGCGACGCTGCGGGTCGTCCGCGACGGCATGAGCGCCGTAGTCAACGAGCGAGGCGGCAGTGCGTACCACGCCTTCGTCACCAGCGGTCTGTCCCGCCACGGCGTGACGGTTTACGGCAAGACGGGTTCGACCGAACGGCCCGACCACGCCTGGTTTGCCGGCTTTGTCGAGGACCACGAAGGCGCCAAGATTGCGCTAGCCCTCGTTGTCGAGGGAGGCCAGCGCGGCTCCAGTGACGCCGCTCCCTTAGGCCGCGACATCATCCGCCTGTGCGTCGAGGCCGGCTACGTTGGCCGGGGAACGCCGGCTGCGGGCGGCGCACGCTGAATCGCACAGGTCCTTCCCTTAGGTCCCTGTGGTCTCTTATACGGATTATGGAAAATTCCTGCGCGGCACAGACTCAGTTATCCTGAGGCGAAGCCGAAGGATCTGGCCATCGAAAGAGAGGTTTCTCTCGCTCGCAGGCCAGATCGTTGGGGCCCCCAAACGCAATCATTCGCGTTTGGGGAACCCCTTCACTGCGCTGCGCTCCGCTCGGAGCCTGCCCTGAGCGGAGTCGAAGGGATGACAGACCGAACACGACTTAATCATAATCCGTATTACATATTTTCTCAGGTCGTTTGCGGCGCTGCGGGAAACTTCGCATCGTTGTCGGAGTGCCACCCTCGCGGCCCGGCTCAGATAGCCACGCTCACAGGCAAATCAAGACCCGACAGTACACCGCGCAGCACCTCGAAGAATCTCTCGTCATCCGGCCACAGGATGCGGTCATCCTGGGACATGGGCTCGTCAAGCCGTTCCAGGAAACGGGACAGGACGGGCTCGTCCAGTTGCTTTGACGACAGCGCCAGCCCGAGCTTCTCGGCATAATAGGCGTTGATGATCTGCTCATGCTGCCCCGGCAGCGGCAGTAGCAGCATCTTTTTCCTGAGGTACAGACACTCCGCCATCAGGGAAGAGCCGGCCGAGGCGATCACGCCACGCGCCGCCGCCAGATCGGCGAGAAATCCCTCCGTCGAATGCTCCTTGAAGACGCAGTTGTCCCGCTCGGCGTGCTTGTTGAAGCCGTAAACATAAAACCTCTGATCCCCAAATCCGCCGAGCACCCGGCGCAATCGATTTTCGTGCGCACCGGTCGTGGAGTAGATGACGATGTGTCCGGCGTTGGACGGCTCCAGAGTCGTTACGATGGGGCGGACGACCAGCGGCGCCAGAACGGCCGCATCGCTCTTCAACGGTGTCCTGAAGAAATTGAGTACGACGTAGGCCCGGGCCCCAAAGTAGTGGAACCGCGTCACAAGCGTGGACGTGATCCGGGGCACGATATTGCGCAGCCGGTGCTCGAGTCGGCACATGATAAGCATGTGCTCGTGGCCGATACTGATGAAGGGCACCCGGTTGCGCCAGGCCCACCAGCCGCTGAACGGCTCGAAATCGGTGACGACCAGATCGGGCCGGAACGGGCGGTAGACCTCCTCGAAGAGCTTGCGGTTGAGGGCGTGTCCTCCCATGTATTGCACAAGGTTCTTCTTGACGGTCGCCACGGGATCGACGTAGCCCCGGCTGTAATCGAACGTCAGGCCGAAGATCTCCTTCACCCGTTCGCCGTAGTACGGGCGCAGATACAGCAGTCCCCGGTGCGAACTGACAAACATCACCTCGTGTCCGGCGTCGATGAACCGCTGCCCGATCAGGTGTGCCCGGCTCGCGTGACCGAAACCCTCACCGCATACTGCATAGACAATCCTGGCCATGTACGATTCTGCTCCTGTGCGTGCCCACGGGGACCAAAACACCATAGTCTACCAGATTCGTTGGACCTCAGGTATTTCAAAGCACATATCTGCGGCCTCCGGCGTGCGACTGAACTTCGTGGGATCTGTGCCGCCATTGCGGTATTCCTTGCGTGGCGCTGCGTGCACGCGTTGAGCGCCGGCTCCGGGTGGCAGCCTCACGCGCAGCGTGGGGATGGCGGCAGGATCTGCGTCCGGCGCGCGCCACAGGCACGCGGGATTCCACAGCCATCCCCAAGGCCTTCGGCCTTGAGGCTGCCACCCGGACCCCACAAAATGTAGTCGCACACAGCTTCGCGGTGGCATCGTCAAGCGAAGCTTGGCGATGGTCGTGTGGCGCTCGAAGGAGCCGTCGCCGAGGGCTGCGCCCTTGACGATGCCACCCGGCACAACCCCGGTTCTTTGTCGCGTGCCCCGAACACGTGTCTGACCAGATTGTGCGGCGGGGGGCCGGGACCTGCAAAACTGGTGGGTGAGTCGGTCGAGGTGGATGCAGGGCAGGGGGAGGCCGCCTACCAGGAGTGCTCCTGCTCCGGATCGGCGGGGCGAGTCTGCTGGTGGGAGGCGAGGACCCCTTTCTTCTGTTTGACCGGGCGGGGCGGCACTTCAAGGTAAGTCAACGTCTTCTCGAGGATTTCCGCCGCTACCGGGGCAGCGACGGTGCCGCCGGTGTAGCCCCTGCGAAGTTTCACATTGGGCCGGCGAATCGAAACCAGCACGACGACCCTCGGGTCGTCCGCCGGGGCGCCGGCGATAAAGGAGGCGATGTAGGCGTTCTCCAGATAACCCGGGCCGTTCGGACTGGCCAACTGTGCGGTGCCGGTCTTGCCGAAGACCTGCCACTTCTCGAGCCGGGCCCTTTTACCTGTCCCGCGCTCGTTGTTGATGACGGAGACCAGGGCCTCATTCACCACCCACTTAGCCACCTCTGGCTTGATGACGTAGCCGACGCGCAGCGTCGAGGGCCTCATGTCCACGATGGTCCCATCGGAGGTCACCATGGCTTTGACCACGTAAGGATGGACGAGCCGGCCGCCATTGGCCAGCATACAGAACGCCCGCACCATCTGGATTCCCGTGACGGAGACTTCCTGGCCGAACGGGATGCGCGTCAGGCTGTATCCGGTCCACTGGCCGGGCGGCCGGAGCAGGCCCTCGGCCTCACCCGGCAGCTCGAGACCCACTTTTCTGCCGAAGCCGAAAAGCGTCAGCCCCTCGTAGAGCCGGGCCGCGCCAAGCCGCTGCCCGATCTTCGCCATGCCGATGTTGCTCGAATTCATCAGGATCTCGCGGAGCGTCAGATCGCCGAAGCTTCGGCGGTATTCACCGATGGTCCCGAAGCCTTTGCCGTGGTAGTGGCCGTTCTCGCAGAAGATCGTTTCATGGCGGTTCACCACGCCGGTGTCGAGAGCGATCGCCGCGACGATCGGCTTGATGATGCTGCCCGGCTCGAACTGGTCCACCAGCAGCCTGTTGGTGAAGAAGCGGGGGTCTGTACGCCGGGCCTCGGCCGGCTCGAAATCCGGCACGCAGACCATCGCCAGAATCGCGCCGGTCTGCGGGTCCGCCACCACCGCCGTGGCCGTTTCCGCCTGGAACTCCCGGTACTGGCGCCACAGCGCTTCGCGGGCGAACTGCTGAATCGTCGCGTCCAGCGTCAGGATAATGCCCGATCCGTGCACCGGCATCTCGTTGTCACGCTCGCCGGCGAGACAAAAGGAAAGAGGCCGGCGATGGACATCGACAAAGAACGCGTGCCTGGCCCCTCTGCCGCGCAACTCACGGTCGAACGCATACTCGATGCCCGCCAGTCCCACGTTGTCGGCGCTGGTGAAGCCGACGGCGTGACTGACCAGACGTCCCGTAGGATAATTCCTGCGCCAGTCATATTGCACCCCCACGCCGTGAATCTTCTGCACCTCGTTGCACTCGGCCACCGTGGCATTCGTCTTGATGACTACGAAACCCGGATTGTTGCTGTCCACGATAAGCCGGCAGATTTCGTGGGCGCCCATGTCGAGGATCGGGGCCAGCCGGGTGGAGGTCTCCTTGGGTTCCTTGATGATCCTGGGCTCGGCGAAGACGGTGCGAATCTGGTCGCTGGCGGCCAGGACTCTGCCCCGGCCATCCAGGATAGCGCCGCGCTGCGGCGCCAGGGGCAGGTAGGTGAGTTGCTGGCTCATGCATTTTTCGGCGTAGTGGTCGGCCCGGAGGTACTGCAGATGGAAGCACCGGCCGGCCAGAGCCAGGAACGCGACGATCACGAGCGACATGCAGACGACGATGGCCGTGAGCTCACGCCGGTTGCCGCTCGACGAGGTCATCGCTCCCGTGTGAATCTCTTTGTCAGTATCTTCTGATTGCATGCGATTACTTGACCAGCCGCCGGGAGATCGAGGCCGGATTGATCAGGCTCTCGACGCGAAGCTGCTTCTGCCAGAGTTCCTGTCGCAGCCGGCCCTGCTCCATTCTCTGCGTGCGGAGCTGATAAAATACACGCTTGTTGGCCCCGCGCATGTACACGGCCACAATCAACGTGGCCGCGAAAAAGAAGATTACCAGAACGAAATAGTACCGCGATCCCATCTTGGTCACTTGGCCGGCAGACGAATCTTCATGCCCACGTCGAGTTTCTCACTGCTCTCGAGGATGTCGGCATTCAGTTTGGCGATCTCTTCCCATCTGGGCCCGCTGCCGAGTTGATTGGTGGCGATCTTCCACAGGTTGTCACCGTCCTGGACGACGTACCAGCGCGTGTCAGCCGTCTTCGGCGGAAGGTTGGCCTGCGCCTGCTTTCGTATCGCATCGACTTTCTCGAACAGCGTCTTGGGCAGGACGTCCGCCGGCGTATCTTTCTTCACACTCGCCGGCGGCAGAGGCGGAATCACCAGCTTCTGCCCGGCGCGGACCTCATGGATGGACTTGAGGACATCCTTGTTCGCCTCGAAGATGCGCTGAACGTTGACGATCCTGTTACCTTCCTCGGGGCCGTAGACTTTCTTGGCTACCGAGGCCAGGTTCTCGCCGTCGGCCACCACGTAGGTTCTCTCGGTCGGCGCGCTCGGTGGCTTGAGAGTGCCGCGTGTCTCGGCCGTCTGCGTGCCCGGCCGGGGTGCCGTAAGGTCCGGCCTGGGCTGCGGTATCGCCGCCCTCGGCTGCTCCACCGGCTGTTTGGGCACGTCCATGATGACCGTCGCCTGCTCCTTCGGTTGAACAGCAGGGGTGAGATACTCCAGCAGATTTTCGATGCTCGGCACGGGAAAGACGGAGCGCACGCCCTGGTTGTCCGCCGTCTGCGGCTGTTCCGCGGTCGCTCCGCGCTCGCGAACGGTGACCGGCCCCGTGACATCATAGGTCGTCTGCTGGCGGTCCGGCAGGTCTGTCCAGTCGAGCGTTTCTTGCGCTTTCTGGGCATTGTCGGCCACGCCGAAGTTCTCATCCGCTGCGGGTACCATGGTCGTTGACACTTCCCCCTTGCTCGTCTGCGGCCGCAAGTTCGGCAAACCGTTGATGATGAAGGCAATGACAAATATGAATACCAGTCCCAGCAACAAGCCAATCTTTGCGTCCGACGTCATGGTTCCACTCCGTTCTCAGCGTATCATTCGTTGTTCCGTAAATCGGCTATTCTTCGGCCTGGTGGCGTCAGGTTCTCTGTGCGATCCTCAGTTTCGCGCTCCTGGCCCTGCGATTGACGGCGATCTCTTCAGGGCTCGGCGTGATCGGCTTCCTGGTGCGGAGGCGATAGACGCCCGCACTCTCATTCTGCTTGAAGTCCCGCTTCACCATGCCGTCCTCGAGAGAATGATAATTGATGAGGGCAACAAAACCGTCCTTTCTCAACAGCCCCGGGGCCGACAAAAGCAACTGCTGCAAATTGTCCAATTCACGGTTGACGGCGATCCGCAGGGCCTGAAACGTCCGGGTCGCCGGATGCTTTCGCGGCTTGTACTTCCGGTCGGGCGCCCGTAGCGCGCGGCAAACGATCGCGGCCAATTGTCCCGTCGTCCTGATCGGCTCGCGCCGACGCCGCGCGACAATGTAGCGCGCGATCCGCCGGGACGCGCGATCCTGGCCGTACCGGAAGATCAGATCCGCCAGTGATTTTTCGTCGTATTCGTTGATTATATCGGCCGCCGTGGTCTCCAAGCTTTCGTCAATTCTCATGTCTAATGGCATATCCGCGCGAAAACTCAGCCCCAATTCGCGGTCCGTAAGCTGTGCCGAGCACAGGCCCAGGTCGGCCAGGATGAAATCGACCTTCTTGATGTTCAACTCGCCGAGACATTCGGCGGTCCGAGCGAAGTTGGATCTGATGAGAATGACCTTGCAGGCAAAAACCGCCAACCGTTCCCGGGCCTGCTCGAGGGACTTGCTGTCGACATCCAGCCCGACCAGCGTCCCCGCCGGTCCCAGGCGTTGCCCGAACAGAAAGCTGTGACCTCCGTGTCCCACGGTCACATCGACCATCACCCCATCCTGCGGTAAGCTTATCTGTTCGGTTAAAGGTTCCGCCAGAACCGGAACATGCTCTATATCTGCACGGTGCACCGCTGCCCCTGCACGTGTGCCCCTCGGGCCGGCAGCGGCCGCGGGCTCGAGGGACAACCCAACGTCTCAGCTTACGACCAGCGCCTCGGCCTGCCGCTGAAGTCTCTTCACATGGGGTGAGAACCCGATGCCGGCAACCAGGCTGCTGCTTTGTTTGAGGCGCTCCAGCCGCTCGGCGAGAACCGTCACGGACGCGGATACCTGCTCATCCACGGGCCTTTCGCCTGCCAGGCACTCGCTTACGATTCGAACGTGGCTGTCCATTCCGGTCATGATACCTCCAACGCAGAACCTACAATTCCTTCGTGTGTTGTTGCATGACGAGTTGTCGTGCCTGGGTCATCTGCTTCTGATACTGGGTCAGGTGGTCGGCGAGGTACTGCTCCCAATCCGCCGTGTTCCAAAGCTCGATGTGGTCCCTGACACCGACCAACGTGACATCCTCTCCCAGCCCAGCACGCTTGCGCAGCTTGTCGTTCAGGAGCAGCCGGCCCTGGTTGTCCAGTTCGACCTTGCTCGACAGCGCGAAACTGATGCGCTCGAACGCCACCGCCTCGTCGGGGGCCGTGGCCCCCGGCGCGACCGACAGCACAAGCCGCTCGAAATACTTTTCCGGGTACAGACACAGAATCCCATTGGCGCCCAGAACCAGGTAAAAATTGCTGCCATGCTCGTCGACGTCGATCTGGTTCCTGAGCTTATTGGAAACGAGCACCCGGCCCTTGTCGTCGATAGCGTGCTGGTATTCCCCTGTTAACAACAACATGGCATTTGTCCCACTGGGTCTTCTTTCTATGGGAAAGTTTACCACTTCTTCCCACAACGTCAATAGTCTACCCCACATTTTGTCGAACTTTTCCGCAGATTGTTTTATGGGACGGTTGCCCATTTGCTGCGCAAGTTACTCTGTGGTAGATAGTTGCGCTGTTTTGCGGCTCTCGAAAGCGCACGACCCAAGGACGGTCCGGCCGATTTCACAGAAGCCTGTTAGGTTGGGTCGCCGATGGCAATCTACAATCGCGGGTTTTCCCTATTGGAACGGTCTCGGGAAATGGTACCTTGCGCCATGTGAGTATGCACCTGCAACGACGGGTGTGGGGAGGTGCAGAAATGAACATACTGCATGTGTCGGCGCAGGAGTTATTGGACTCGCGGGGCAATCCGACGCTCGAAGCCACCGTGCATGTGGACCGCCGTATCAAGGCTTCAGGCATGGTGCCATCGGGGGCATCAACGGGAAAGCACGAGGCGGTGGAATTGAGAGACAACGACCCGGGGCGTTACCTGGGCCGAGGCGTGCTGCAGGCCGTGCGCAACGTCACCGAGATCATCGCCCCGGCAATCATCGGTTTCGACGTGACCGACCAGCGCGCTATCGACCGCAAGATGATTGAGTTGGACGGGACCGATAACAAATCCCATCTGGGGGCGAACACGATCCTGGCCGTTTCCATCGCCTGCATGCGGGCCGGAGCCTTGGCAGAAGGGATACCCCTCTACCAATACATCGCCGAGTTGCGCGGGTGTCGCATTGCCGGGCTGTTCACAATGCCTGTGCCTCTGGTCAACGTCCTCAACGGCGGCGTGCACGCCGCCGGCGCCGCAGATTTCCAGGAATACATGATCGTGCCCCTGGGCGCCCCCACCTTTGTTGAAGCCGTGCGTTGGACAGCGGAGGTGTTCCATCATCTCAAGACCGTCATCGCGGACAAAGGCTGGCCGACGACCGTGGGCGACGAGGGCGGCTATGCACCGCCCGTCCGTTCCAACGAGGAGCCTCTGCAACTGCTCATGGCGGCGATTGAGCGCGCCGGTTGCGTGCCCGGCGAGGAGGTAGCGGTCGCCCTGGACCTTGCGGCTTCCGAATTCCACGAAGATGACAGGTACTATCTCAAAAAGGACGGCATGGAACTCAGTTCCACGGAATTGGTGGATCTGCTGGCCGAGTGGACTGACCGCTACCCCATCGTCTCCATCGAGGACGGTCTGGCCCAGGAAGACTGGGACGGCTTTGCCCTGCTCAAACAGAAAACGGGCAGCCGGATTCAGATCGTGGGCGACGACTTGTTTGTCACGCATCCGGACCGGGTGAGAATGGGGATCGAGAGAGGGGCGGCCAATTCCGTTCTGATCAAGGCCAACCAGGTCGGCACCATCACGGAGACGCTGGAAACGCTTGATCTGGCACAACAGCACGACATGACAACGATCATCTCGCATCGCTCCGGCGAGACGGAGATGCCTTTTGAGGCCGATTTCGCCGTCGGCACGGGCGCCGGCCAGATCAAGGCTGGCTCCATGTCCCGCTCCGAGCGGGTCGCCGAGTACAATCAGTTGATGCGGATCGAGAGGCAACTGAACGGTAAAGCGAGCTACGCCGCCTTTCCGTTCGCCCCGTACGCGGCGGCAAAGCCCTGAGCAACCGGGTCCGGCCGTCTCCAGGGGGGCATGGTCAAGGCGGAAGGTCTTGGTGACGATCCTGCGCATTGTGGCACGGCCATCGCCAAGCTGCGCTATACCGATTACGAATGAATTTGTCGTAGTGTGGCATGAGCAGCGGGTGGCAGCCTCAAGAGCCCGCCCTGAGCGAAGTCGAATGGGTCGAAGACCTTGGGGATGGCTCCTTTGTCTCACGGAAAACCATCGCCAAGCTGCGCTTGGGGCCCCCCAACGCGATGTATCGCGTTGGGGACCCCTTGACGCTGCCACCCGGGGATACGAAATTCTCAAGCGTAATCGGTATTAAACGATGCCGCCCATCAGGCAGATTGACTGCGCCATTGTCCCGCGGGCCCGACTGCTGGTGCTTGCTCCGCCCACACGCAACGGATAGAATACACCATTTGAACAGGTGATGGCACTTGCGACTGCATGTCTGTGAGCAGTCCATGAGGATTGCGGATGGTTGACGTGCCCGCGTATTCGGACGGGGGATTTCGGCTGGAACGGCTGGCCAATGGCTGGGTGGCTGGTCGCTTCGCGGCCCTGGAAGCTCTTGGCGTTGCGCACCTCGTGACAACCCGGCAGGGGCCCGACGTGCAGCAGGTCCGGCACGACCCGGCCGCAGCGGGCCAGCGAATCGCGGAAGTTCTCGCGCTAAAAGACGCGGCCTTCCTCGAACAGGTCCACGGTGGCGATGTCCTGGTCTGCCAGCGGGGCGGCCGGGCCGGACATGCGGACGGGCTCGTGACCGCGGCGACGGATTTAGCCCTGATGGGTAAGAGCGGCGATTGCGCCATTGTCCTGCTTGCGGATAGAAGCAGCCGCGCTATCGGCTTTGCCCATGCTTCCTGGCGGGCGACCGTGGCGGGCATTGCGCCGGCCGTCGTGCGCCGGATGGCCGACTTAGGCTGCGAGCCGGGTGACCTTGTGGCGTGCATCTGTCCCTCCGCCGGGCCGTGCTGCTACGAAGTCGGCGACGAAGTCCGAACCGCTGCCATTCACGGGATCGGACCTCACGCGACGGCGTTCTTTCGATCCCCCGAAACCGGGCGGCAGCCGCAGGTTGCCGACGGCTTGCGTGACGCCCACGGCGCCGCCGTTTGCCGTCCCGGCAATGTCGTACGTCCCGCGACAGACCATTTCGATCTGTGGCACGCCAATGCCGACGCCCTGACCCGCGCTGGGCTTGAGCCTCAATCCATCCACATCGGCGGCGTTTGCACGATTTGCCGCAACGACCTGTTCCCCAGTCACCGGTGCGAAGGCGAGGCCGCCGGCCGGTTCGCCGCCGTGATCGGCCGGCCTCCGTCCTGAGGCTGTAACGTTTTTCGACGACATGCGTCTATAAACTGGACCATGGCCGGGCTTGTCGTCCGGTCACTACTGCGGAGCATGAGTGCCGACGAACCTCATTGAAGGGAGGAAAACCATGTGGAAGTCCATGAGTCTCAAGAGTCTCGTGATTGGTGGCATTCTGGCGGTGCTGGTGATGTGTGCGCTGGGGGACTGGCCGACGGTGCCGACCACCGTCGTCAGCCCCGAAATGTACGGCCGGTTCACCATCGCCGTTGCCAGCGGCCCTAACGGCTGCGTCCAAGCCTATGTCCTCGACACGGCTACCGGTGAGGTTTGGACGCTGGATCGCCCGGGTGCAGGCGCGGAGTTCTACCCGCCCAAGCTGATACGCGGCGAGCCCAGCGCCCTCGACCCAAACAATCTCGGCCCAATCTATGATTGACAGTACGGGCTATGGCGGGCCCTGCCGCGCGGCCTTTCCTACTCCGCACGCGGCTGGATGACGGACTGCTCGGTGAAGACCTGGCCGGTGAGGTAGTCGGTGAAGGTGATCTTCACGGTGAGCGGCTCGGCCAGGGTCTCGACGGTCACGGGGACGTCGAAGGTCAGACGATAACTGGTGGACAGGAGGGCGTCGAACCAAAGCTTGTGCAACTCGGCGGGCCCGATCTGCCATTGGCCGAGCAGGGCCTGAGCGCTCGGATTGTTGAGGTCCCAGAGCTGGACGCTCACGATCCCGGCGGCCTTAAAAACGTTGCCGTCCCGATCGATCGGCTGAACGTAAACAATCAGTTTCTCCCTCCTGCCGTCCTCGTCTTTGTCGTAGAAGCCGGTATACCGCGTGATTCGCACGGCCTGCAGCGCGTAGACGTTCTCGCGGTTCTCCTGGGGCAGGGCCGCCAGGGCCTCGATCTGCCGCTTGAGCTGCTCGATCTCGACTTCGCGTTGTTCGAGCTGTGCGGCGAGCTGGGCCTTCTCCCGCTGGAGGTCGCGCACCCTTAACTCGAGCGGGTGCATCCTCTCCCTGCCGACGGCGCAGCCACCGAGCAGAACTGCCGTCGAAAGCAGCAGGGCCGCAGCGCGAGTCGCCGCTTCACCGAGTTGTCTTCTGTCGCCCCTCACCGGTCGGGTTCACTCCTATTGCGGCTCGGATTCGTTTCTTTCTTCCCGTCTGACGAGTTCGGGGGCCTTCTGCAGGATCCTGTCGGCCAGCCCATAGCTGACCGATTCCTCGGCGCTGAGCCACAGGTTGCGGTCGGTGTCCCTCTCGATCTTCGCGGGGTCCTGGCCCGTGTGGTGGGCGAGGATGTTGTGCAATCGCTCGCGGAGGCGCAGGATTTCGCGGGCCTCGATATCGAGGTCGGTGGCGGGGCCTTCCAGGATGCCCATGACGTGCGGCTGGTGGAGCAGGACCCGGCTGTTGTTCAGCAGGAACCGCTTGCCCGCCGTCCCGCCGGCCAGCAGGACCGCGCCCATGCTGGCAGCCTGCCCGATGCAATACGTGGCCACGTCGCAGCGCAGGAACTGCATCGTGTCGTAAATCGCCAGCCCGGCCGTGATGACGCCGCCGGGCGAATTGATGTAAAAGTGGATATCGCTCTTGCTGTCCTCGTTGCTGAGGAAGAGCATCTGCGCGATGAGCAGGTTGGCCACGGCATCACTGACCTGCCCGCCCAAAAAGACGATGCGGTCCTTCAGCAGTCGCGAGTAGATGTCGTACGCGCGCTCTCCCCGACCGGTCTTTTCAATGACGATAGGTACCAGGGTCTCATTGTTCATTTTTCACATTTCCTCGTTCTGAAATCCGCTTGAGCTCGGGCATTCGCAGGAGGCGTTCGCGTTATGACGAAGGCTGGGGGCCTTCGCCCTCGGTTTCCTGCGCCTGTTGGGCTTGCACGGCTTTTTTCGTTTGTTCGGTTTTCTGTTGCCCGTCTTCGCGGAGCACTTCGTCGATCAGACCGTATTCCTTCGCCTCTTCGGCGCTCATGTACCGGTCCCGCTCGGTTTCGAGTTGAATCTTTTCCAGCGCCTGACCGGTGTGCCTGGCCAGAATACTGTTGATTGTCTGCTTGGCCCGGAGGATTTCCTCGGCCTGGATCTTGATGTCGGCGGCCTGTCCGGTCACGCCGCCCCACGGCTGGTGCAGCATGATCTTGGCGTGCGGCAGGGCGTATCGGCTGCCCTTGGTGCCCGCCGCCAGGATGACGGCCCCGCCGGACTGCGCCCGGCCGATGCAGTACGTCGCAATCGGCGAACCCACGAAACGCATCGTGTCGTAGATTGCCATCGTGTCGTCCACCGTCCCGCCCGGCGAGTTGATGTACAGACTGATCTCCCGGCCCCGCTTCATGTTGTCGAGGTACAGCAGCTTCATGATGACCTCGGTGGCGCGGGCGTAGTTGATCTCGCCGATGAGGAAGACGATGCGGTTCTCGAGCAGCATGTCGTCCAGGCTCATCTGCCGGTAGCGATGATACTGGGCGTACTCGTTGTACGTGTCGGGCCTTCTATACGTAGGACTCATGTGTTCTTCCATGGATATTCAACTTCCTTCATTAACTCTGCTCCGCTGCCTGGTCTTGCTCCTTCTTGGCGGCGGACTTCTTCTTCTTTCGCTTGGGCTTCTCGGGCTTCTCTGCCGGCTGGTGCTCGGTAATGTTCGCCGATTCGAGCAGTTTGCTGATGCATTTGCCCTGGCGGACGTCCAGCCGGAACTGGGCCAACGAGCCGTCGCGTTCCATCTGCTCCTTCATCTTCTCCGGCCGCTGGCCGCGCTGGATCGCCACCCGCGCGATGTGGCCGTTGATCTCCTCCTCGCTGACGTCGATCTCGAGCTTCTCGGCCACCTTGTCCATGATGAAGAAGGTTTTGAGCTGTTCCTGCGCCTGTTCCTCGCTGCCGGCCCGGAGCTGTTCCATGTGCTCCTCGACCTGCTGGCGGCTCAGGCCCCGCGACAGCAGGCTGATGTACTGCCTTTGCAGGATACTGCCGGCCTGCCGGGCCACGATATCGACCGGTAGATCGAACTTCGTGTTGTCGAGCAGGAACCGGTAAATCTGCTCGCTCATGTCGTTGCGCACTTGCGTTTCGACTCTCTCCTGCAGATTGTCGCGAATCCGCTCGCGCAGCTCATCCACGTTCTCTAC
>CAYFUB010000225.1:0-18192 GCA_964346195.1 uncultured Pirellulales bacterium | reverse complement strand
GGCTATGGACAAGAGGCACCTTCCCTTCGCGGCCAGATGTCTCGACTGCGCTGACGCTTCGCTCGACATGACAGACTAGGCAAGATATCTGTATTACCTACAAACATGACACGCACCCAGGTAAGCCTTGCATCCAAGATCTTGCTTGACGAAATAATCGAACGGACTAAGGTACAGATTCGCGAAAAACTGGCTCGTCAGATTGCCTATCGGCAACCCCTTGCGACGCATGATCGGCGTAAAGAGGCCGTCACCGCGGAAGTAGTCACAGACGAACTCCTGGTCGTTGCTGGCGTCTATGATTCGGTCGATAAGCCCAAGCGTCTTGACATCGGCAATACGGCGGCGAATCAACGTCTTGAGAACCTGATGGTCGATCGAGGGGAAGTACTTCTTGATGTCGCCCTGGAGAACATATTCATGGCAGCGCAGGAACCACTGAAAACGCCGGATAGCGCGGTGCGTTCCGCGGCCCACACGGTTGGCGTATGAATCATGGATGAAGCCGTGCTCCAGGAGCGGGCCGACCACATTCATCAGGGCGTGGTGGACCACGCGATCTCGAAAGGGAGCGGCGCTGATTATCCTCGGTTTGGGCCGGTAGATCGCGAAGGTGCTGTATCCGCCGGGCCGGTAGGTACATTCGCACAACTGTTGGTGCAGATCGAAAAGACTCTCCTCAAGCCTGCTGAAGAATGCCACAACGTTAGGCCTTTCACGCTTTCCTCTGGCCGCCTTGTGAGCCGCTTCGAGAAGATTCGCAAAACAGACAATCTGTGGAAACAGGTTCTTGTGTGTCTTCATCGAGAAAACAGGCGGGCTGCTCTTTCGACAACGTGCTACCGGAGCCGCCCGCCCCGGTCACTGTTTGGGCTTACCTCGTTCGCAACGAAGCATCACCCGGGAGCAAGGATCCATGTCATGCTCGTGCCACAGTCCGGTGTTCCGTGAAAACGCCGACATCGGGGCACGGGGGCTGGGCCACCCATCGTGGGCATGATTGGGAGCACACCACCCGAAAACCCACATGATTGAGGCGGTCGAAGGGATCGTAGTAGAGGCGGGAGGAGCAACGGAGATAGCGCTCGTAGTCGTTCCAGGAGCCGCCACGCAACGAACGGGCTCGGCGGTAGTCCTTATCTCCGTACAGGTTCTCCATCCATTCCCAGACATTCCCGGCCATATCCACCAGACCTTCGGGGGTCGCGCCCTCAGGATAACGCCCCACCGGCGTCGTTGCACCCACATTTCCCCCATAATTTGCCAGCCTGTCATTTGGCTCGCCTTTCTCAGCCGGCCAGGGATACTCGCGGAGCCCGCCGCCCGGCGCACGACCCGCCGACGCCCACTCCCATTCCGCCTCTCGGGGCAGGCGGTAGGTCCGTCCCGACCTCTCCACAGGCACCCTCTGGGCCGCCGGCGCCAGCAGCGACAGCCACAGGCAATACGCGCTCGCGTCGAACCAGGTTACCCCTACCACCGGCTGGTCGTCGCCCTTGAGGCGTTTCTCTTCATCGCAACGCGACTTGAGCTGCGCGGGCCACCGGCCCGGCTCGTCGCCGAGATGCTCCTTGAATCCGCCCTCCCTGGCTGTTGCAGCCAGAAGCGATTTCGCAAACGACTCCACGGGCAGCACCGTGCTCAGATCGGTCTCCCGCCCCGCCAGATAATTGATGAACCGCCGATAGCGCTGGTTCGTCACCGGGTATTTGGCGAAATAGAGGTCCGCCACCGTCTCGGTCCTTTTCGTGACGGAATACTCGAAGGCGCCACCCGGAATGCGAAGGTACTCGGCGTTCAGCTCGAGCGGGTTGCGGAAGCTGGCCACCGGGCCTTCTGCAACGGCTGTGACCGTTTCAGGCACAGGCGGCAGGGCGAGGTCTTCGTCCGGACGCTGTGCAAGCAACTCGCGGGCATGGCCCGCCCCCGCGCCGTCAGTGCGGGCATAGGCCCGAATGGCATCCCAGGCGCCGGGGCTGTCGATGGCCTTGAGACAGTCCAGGATGCATTGCCGGCGAACGACAGCGCCGGCCTGGTCGCTGGACTCACCGAGAGACGCAACGAGGGAGTCGATCTTCTTTTCACAGGCTTCCTCGATCATGATCTGAAGCAGGCGCTGCCTGTTCACATCGAGGTCTTCGCCTGTGAAAGACTGAAACACGGCCTTCATAAACCCGTCGAATTGGTCTTCGTTCGCGTGGCCGATGAAGAATCGCAAGGTCTCCTCCCACCAGTCATCGCCGAGATGTCCCGCCAGTTCCCGGAGACGCGCGGGGTCAAGGCTCTGGGTGGCGATCTCCCGGCCGGCCAGGTATTCGCGGAAGGACTTGTGGCGAAATATGTAGGCGGTCGTACTATAGTCCGCGATGATCCCGGCGCGATCGCGCAAGTTCTCAAAGAGCTGCCGGGCCGAAACATGAGGGTCGATGCTGTGGATCTTGCTCTGCATCCTCTCGTGAAGCCGGCCTTTCTCCACCTCGTCCACTTGAAGCTCTTCCTGCATCCATAAGGCCGCCGGCCTGAGCACCCGTAGCGATTGTTCCGCCGAAAACAGCGGGTCCAGACCACGCTCGGCGTCCCGGTACTCCAGGAGATATCCCATCACGTGGTTATACAGGTCCAGGCGTGTTCGCGGGCGAATGCCGCGCTCCTTCCAGATCACCGCAACGATCTGAAGCAGCAGGGGCACCGCCACCAGATCGCAAAGTGAGCGGTTCCTGTCGAGGTCCAGGTAGCTCATGACCTCTTCGGCGTGACACAGGGCCTTCTGCGTCTGGCTGCGCTTCCACTTCGCGGCGTGTTCACCGGCAGGTCGAGGCTCCCGCAGAAACGCCGCCGTGAACCAGTTGGTCAGGAACTGCTGCTGCTGCGCTTTCGAGAAGTCCTTCACATCGGCACGCAAATGGGGACACTCCAGCTCGACCCGGTCGAGCTTGCGGTAGCCGGTCCAGCGGGAGGTCACGACGAAGAACGCCTTGCCAAGGTCCCGGTCATGGGCGGTCCGGGCGATCCACTCACAGATTCTACGCCGGTCTTCGAGCGCGCGAACCTCATCCAGGCCGTCGAGCAACAGGAGGGTGCGGCGTTTTCGCAGCCATCGGTCGAACTGGTCCCGCGTCACGTCCAGGCCGTGCTTCCGCGCCCACACAGCCATGCTCTCCGCCAGAGGCGCCGGACGCCCTTCGGCGTCAACCTGAATCTCGCGAAGGGGCAGGTAGATCGGCAGCGGCACTTCCCCAAAACCCAGTTTGCGCCAGCCGTCGTCCGAGAGGCATGTCATGGCGTAGTATTTCGTGAGCGTGGTCTTGCCGGAGCCGGGGTCCCCGATGATCAGGAGAATCCGGCCCCCCTCGAACGCCCGAGACATGACGCCATCGGGCGACAGATCATCGTGCAGTCCGCCGGGAGCTTCGGGCACATCCATGCCAAAGCGTTCCTCGCAGCGCCAGGCGATGGATATCCTCAAATGGACGAACGTGTCGAGCGTCGCCACCGGCAGGTTGGGGATATCCGGAGATCCCAGCATCCGTATTGTGCCCAGCTCATCGCGCAATACGGCACGGAAGCGTTCCTCCGCCGAGTCGGGCCGCCCATGCGCCTTGGCCGCGGGTCGCCGGCCGGCCCTGGAAGTCGGCCGCGAGGCCCCTCCGCCGACGGGAGGTTTGACGGCAGTGGGAATCCCCTTCAGCCGTCTCACCAGCGCAGCGTATCCGTCGGAATCAGCGACGTTGTAGAAGGTCGTTCCGCTCAGAATACGGGGTATGGGCGCCTCGCTTCGCTCACAGAAGGCCACCGGGATGAACCGGCACTCTTCATCCTCGCTGCAGTTCAGCTCATCCGCGTACATCTCCAATTCAATGATCGCACCTTCCCATTTGGCACCCTGGCCGCGTCCTTTTGGCGCTTCGCCCTCAAATCGCTCCCGATAGTTCCGCGTACAGACGACCAGGACGTAATCGGCCTGCTTGATCGCCTGCCTCATCCATGCGGGCCAGCTTCTCGGCGGTTTGTGCTCGGTATACTGGTCCAGATTTGAGTCTATGCCGTCATAGCGAAGCCTGTTCGCTATCCCTTCCAGAACGCGTTTTCGGTGTTCCGCGCTGTCGTGACTGTAACTGACGAAAGCACTCACTCGCTTCATCGAATCGGCCTCCCTGTGGCAATCCGAGAACAAGGGCTCCATCGTGTTCCCGCTGATAACCAGTCTGATAGTAGCCACAATCCCTTAATTGAGCAAGTGAGAATCCGCCAGGGCGGACCTTCTCCGAGCCATCAGGTCACACAGAGGGCGGAACCGCGATAGATCGAGGGTCGCCAACGCCCTATTCTGCCGATGTGTTCGGGCGGGCTACTTCGAACGTGCCTCGGAGGCGGATATCTTTGGAAGAACGGCCGATCATGACTGCGAAAGTACCGGGCTCGACGACCCATTCAAGATGGCGATCGAGCAAGGCCAGGTGCTCCGGCGCAAGCACAAAACCCACGGTCTTTTTCTCGCCCGGCTGGAGGAAAACCTTCTCGAAGCCTCGCAGTTCCCGGACCGGCGTGACCACGCTGCTGATGACATCGTCAAGATAAAGCTGGACCACTTCCGCACCCGCGCGGCCACCGGCGTTCCTCACGTCGGCGCTGACACGAACGGTCCCGCCGGCGCCGATGGTCTCGGGCGCGATCCTCAGGTTGCTGTACTCGAAGTCGGTGTAGCTCAGGCCGGCGCCGAATTCATACAGTGGCGAAGCATTCATATCGACGTACGGCTTGCCCCAGCCATGCTCGAGCCAGTATGACTTGGAAGGCTTGGAGTTGTAGTAAACCGGCAGTTGGCCCGCGTGGCGCGGCACGGTCACGGTGAGCCGGCCGCTCGGGTTGCAATCGCCGAAGAGGACTTCCGCAACGGCTTGACCGCCCTTCTCGCCCGGGAGCCAGGCCTCGACCACGGCCGGGATATTCTCGGCAATCCAACGAATCGCCAACGGACGACCATTGACCAGAACGACGACGGTCGGCGTCCCCGTATCATGGACAGCCTTGACGAGATCGAGCTGTAGACCGGTCAATTCGAGTGTCGCGGCGTCGTACCCTTCGCCATCCGTTCCCGTTTTTTTCAATGAGCGCCATTCATTCTCGCCGACAACCACCACGGCGACCTTCGCCCGTTTGGCCGCTTCCTGCGCCTTGGCAATTTCGTCGTGTGCGGACCCGACTACATCACAACCCTTGACGTACTCCACCTTCGTTGCGCGTGAGACAACGGCCCTGATGCCTTCAAGGATCGTGACGACATCCTGCGGGATGGTCAACGAGACATAGTCTCCCAACTGGTTCTTCGCGTGATCGGCGTTGGGACCGATGACCGCAATCGAATCGAAGTCCTTGCGCAGGGGCAGCAGGTTGCCTTCGTTCCTGAGCAGCACGATGCTTTCGCGGGCCGCCTGCAAGGTCAATTGCTGGTGGTCGGCGTTGTGGACGATTCGCTCGGCTCGCGCGACGTCGACCAGCGGATTCTCGAACAGGCCGAGCCTGAACTTGAGTCTCAGGATGCGGCGCACGGCGCGGTCGAGCAGCGACTCCGGCACGAGTCCCCGCTCGATGTTTCTGGCCATATCCTGCATATAGGCCAATTCGTAGGAGATGCCGACATCGACGCCAGCCCGCAGCGCCAGCGCCCCCGCTTCCTGACCATTCCTGGCAAGACCTTCGTAAATGAGCGTCCCGAGACCACCTCCCTCGCTGAGGACCAACCCCTGAAATCCCATTTCCTCGCGCAGAATCCGCGTCAGAATCCACTCCGACGCGTGGGTCGGCACGCCGTCAATCGCCGGATAGGTTGCCATGACGCCAAGCGCCCCAGCCTGTCTGATGCCGGCGACCCAGGGCGGCAGGAAGACCTCGCGCAGAGTCCGCTCGGAGATTTCCATCGCACCGCGCTCCAGACCGCTGACCGGCTGGCTCTGCCCGGGATAGTGGCAGAGAACGGCCACGACATGCTCGGGCGAACTGATGTCTCTGCCCTGTATCGTCTCGACGAGGGTCTGCGCCATCCGCGCGCAGAAAAACGCGTCCTCGCTATACGCTTCCTGGTTGCGGCCCAGGCGCGGGTCACGAATGGGCTCGACCACGAGCGTACACAACTGATGGATACCCACAGCCCGCGCTTCCCGGGCGGCGGCCGCATAAATGTCCCGGACCAGGTCCAGGTTCCACATGCTGCCCAGGCCCGGCCCTTCCGGGAAGATGGTCCCGAGCGAGCACATCAGGCCGTGGGTCCCTTCTTCCGTCTGGAGCAGCGGAATGCCCAGTCGTGTTTGCCTCATCGCCAGTTGCTGCAATTCATTAAAGTACGTCGCCTGCTGGACGGGACCTTCGAGGAGAATCGTATTCGCCAGCGTGAAGAAGCCGCCGGCCGGCCCGACGCCCGGCTCGCTCTGTCCCAATGTGAACTTTCTACAACCCTCCATCTTGCTCCGGACATCCGAGCCAAGCTGCCCCTGATAAACGCAGGGCATATTGATCTGCCCGATCTTCTCCGCCAGCGTCATCCGGCGTAACAGATCATCCACGCGGACCTCGACCGGCTGCCCGGCGTCACGATACGGCGGCGTCTCCGAAGCGTCCGCAAATGAACTCCCGCATAACACCACGAACAGTGAGCACAGCAACGTGCCACGGGCAGGAAGTATTCCAGTAGTCATTAGTGGTTCCTCCTGTCATCGCGCCGACACGCGATTCTGATGGCCTGCGGCCCTCTGCTCTACAACGTACCTGCTGATGTTCGCCACGGTGTCGACCCACAAGCCGTTTTTTGGGTCCCGGGCGTACTCACAGAACGCCCGCAACGTGTCGACGGTCACCGTCTGGCGGCCGCCTGCACCGATGTCGTGGCCGCAGAGCACAAGCCAGAAACCGTTTTCCGCCGCTTGATCGACCAGAGTTTTGAGCTGCTCGAAACTGAGGCCGTCCAGCTCCATCGTCATCAACTGAGCCAGGTCGCAAAAGGCAGGGTCATTAGCGCCCTCGTCCCGCCAGCCGCGACCCGCCAGGAACCGCGACGCCACGACCGGCACGTAGCTCCTCACGTCCTTGCCCCGGCCGACGAACTTCTGGCCGCAGGGATAGGCGAACGTCGCCGCACGGACGTTCAGCAGCCGTTCGATCTCGGCATTCGCCTCGTCCAGCTCGGCCCCCATTTGCGCGAGCGTGTAATCCTCCAGGGCCTTCTGCCTCGACCACGGGAAGTTCCCCGTGCAAGGATGACGCATGGAATGATTGCCAATCTCATGTCCGGCCGCGACCACGCCTCTCCAATCGGCCAGGCGTTTCTCGACGTTGGGCGTGGAGACGTAGAACGTCACCTTGACCCCGTAACCTTCAAGAACCGGCATCCCGACATCCAACTGGCTCGGACGCGCGTCGTCGAACGTCAGACTCACTGCGGCCCGCTTTCCCTCCGGCCAGGCGAAGCTGCTCGAAATGCCGGCGCTGCTCTCGTACGGGTCCGAGTCAAAGGCGGAGCTTTTCCGCGTCTGAACGCGCGAGCACGAGCATAAGCACAGCGTAAGCACGCCAATGAAACAGGGTACTACAATCATTTTCATAACAGCTTCCCGTACGACCATTATGGGGCGAGCGTCCCCGCTCGACTTCGTAGCGTGGGCGTCCCGCCCGTGATATCCATGGGCAAGATGCCCATACTACTTTAATCTTTCGGTCTCTCGTCCACGACGCGTTTGGCCTTACCCTCGAACACCGGCAGCGAGCCCGGCTCGTGGAGCTCGACCTGCGGGCTGATCACGATGGACGACCGCAGCTCCTCTACAATCTTCCGTTTCAACGCCTCGAGAACCGTTGCTTCGCCCAAAAACAGCTTCGGGCAAATCTCCACCCTGACCGTGAGCCGGTCCAGAACCCCTTTTTTGTCAACGTGGATCTGGTAGTTGGTGGCCACCTCGGGAATCTTCATAATCCGCTCTTCGATCTGCGAGGGGAACACGTTGACGCCGTTGATGATGAGCATATCGTCGGTGCGGCCGAGAATCCTTGAGAGCCGCCGATGTGTCCGGCCGCAGTCGCAGCCCTGGGGATAGAGAAACGCAAGGTCACGCGTACGATACCGCAGAATCGGCGTCGCCCGGCGCACGAGGTTCGTCAGCACCAGCTCGCCCTCCTCGCCCTCCTTCAGGACCGCGCCCGTATCCGGATTGATAACTTCGGCGATGTAGGCGTCTTCCCAAACGTGCATGTCCTTCTTGCAGACACACTCGAAGGCCACGCCGGGCCCGTTCAGCTCGCTGAGCCCGTAGGAGTTGTAGGCGTCGATGTGCAGCAGGTCCTGCAGCTTGCGGCGTGTGTTCTCGGAATGGGGCTCGGCGCCGATAAACGCTTTTCGCAAGGCAAGGTCTTCGCGGTGGATCCCGTCTTCGCCTAGTTTCGAATGGATGTGGAGCAGATAGCTCGGCGTGACGTGCAGGACGGTCGTCTGGAAGTCCTTCATCGTCTGGATCTGCCGCTTCGTGTTGCCGCCTCCGATGGGAATGACGGTCATGCCGACGCGCTCGGCCCCGTAGTGCAGGCCCAGTCCGCCCGTGAACATCCCGTAGGTCATCATGTTCTGGAACACGTCGGCCGGCGTCGCGCCGGCCCCGACGATGCTCCGCGCGAGCAGGTCCGTCCAATTATCCACGTCATCGCGCGCGAAGTAGATGACCGTGGGAATCCCCGTAGTGCCGCTGGAGGAGTGAACGCGGATGACCTCCGTCATATCCACGGCCAGCAGGCCTTTGGGGAAACTCAGTCGAAGGTCGTCCTTCGTCGTGTAAGGAATCCGCCGGAGGTCCTGCAGGCTCTTGATGTCGTCCGGCGCGTGGATGCCCGCCTGACCCAGCTTTCTTTTGTACAAGTGCGTCTGGAGAGCCCACCCAACCGTGTCCCTGAGCCGCTGAAGCTGCAGTCGTCGAAGACAACTCCGCTCAGCGGTCTCGATTTCCCGATTCCAGAATGGTACATCCATCATAAGATTTCAGCGGGTGGCATCGTCAAGCGCGGCTCGGCGATGGTCTAATCGCGGCCATCCTCGACGCGCAGCGGCGCTGCGGGCCTGGCCGCGCCGTGTCGAGGGCGCGAGCGCCCTCGAATCGCGGGCAGGATGCCCGCGACACAATGAGCCAGCGCCAAGGCCTGCCCTACTCGGCTATGCTCTGGGCAGGGCCCGAGTGAAGTCGAACGGGTCCTTTCGCCTTGACGGGGCCACCTATCAAGCCGCAATTAGAGCCCTTCGATGTCTTTTTCTGTGACTACGCGAATATTATGCTTGGCAAGGATCTGCTGGGCGAAGTCCGTATCCTCGAACCGCATGACCAGCAGGGCCCTGTCGGTGAACTTCTCCACGAACCCGTACATGTACTCGATGTTCACGTCGTTGTCGGCAAAGACCTTCAATACCGAAGCCAATCCACCGGGCTTGTCCGGCACCTCGATGGCCACCACGTCCGTAAAGTTCGCCACGAACTGGTTCTCGTGGAGCAGCTTGATCGCCAAATCGGACTTGTCGACGACGATCCGCAGGACGCCGAAACTCTCCGTCTCCGCGATGGTCAGGGCCCGAATGTTCACGTCATTGCCGCCCAGGAGCGAACAGACGTCGTACAGCCTGCCCTTGCGGTTCTCCAGGAACACCGATATCTGTGTGATTCTCATGTGCCGACCCCTATAGTGCGCGCCTGTCTACGATGCGCTTGGACTTGCCCATGCTCCGCTCGATGGTCTTGGGCTCGACGAGCGTCACCTTGACCCCGATGGAGAGAACGTTCTCGATTTCCCTTTTAATCTTGTCGCGAACCTCGTTGAGTCGTTTGATTTCGTCGGAGAAGAACCTTTGCTCGACCTCGACGAGCACCTCGACCTCATCGAGCTTGTGGGCCTGGCGGTCCACGATGATCTGGTAATGCGGCTGGGTGCCCTCGATGCCGACGAGCACGTGCTCGATCTGGGACGGGAAGACGTTGATGCCGCGCACGACGATCATATCGTCCGTTCGCCCCTTGATCTTGCTGATACGCGGGCCGGTCCGGCCGCAGCGGCACTTGTCATACTGGATGCTGACGATGTCCCGCGTTCCGTAGCGGAGCAGCGGGATGCCCTGCTTGGTCAGCGTCGTGATGACCAGCTCGCCGTCCCGGCCCTCAGGCACTTCCTCGCCCGTCTTCGGATCGAGGACTTCCGGATAGAACACGTCGCTGAAGACGTGCAGGCCGTCCTTGTGACGGCACTCCTGGGCGACGCCGGGCCCGATGATCTCGGAGAGGCCGTAAACGTCGGTGGCCAGCATGTTCCAGATGCTCTCGATCTCCTGCCGCATCGACTCGCTCCAGGGCTCGGCCCCGAAGACGCCGATTTTCCAATTCCCCTTGGCCGGATCGATGCCGAGGTCCTTGGCTTCCTCGGCCATGTAGAGAGCGTAGCTGGGCGTACAGGCGATGATGCGCGGCTTGAAGTCCTGCATGAGCTTGAGCTGGCGGGCCGTCTGGCCGGACGATGTCGGGATGATGCGCAGGCCCATCTCCAGAGCGCCGTAGTGGAACCCCAGTCCGCCCGTGAAGAGGCCATACCCGTAGGCGATCTGGATGGTATCGCCCGGCTCCGCGCCGGCGCAGCACAGCACGCGGGCCATGACGTCGCCCCACAGCTTCAGGTCGTCCTTCGTGTACCCGACGAGCGTAGGATTCCCCGTCGTGCCGCTCGAGACGTGAATCTCGTTGATTCGCTCCTGCGGGACGCAGAACAAGCCGAAGGGGTAGTTGTCGCGCATGTCCTCCTTGGTCGTGATGGGCAGTTTCTTGATATCGTCAATGGATTTGATCTTGTCCGGCGTGACCTGCGCCGCATCGAGCTTCCGCCTGTAAACGGGGCAGTTGTCGTAGATGTACGGAATGAGTCTTCTCAGATAGCCGGATTGTAGCGCTTTCAGGTCCGCCGGGGCAGCACACTCGACATCTTGCTTCCAGATCATGATTGGCCCAACCTTCTTCCGTCCCAAAACACCTTCTTGTTCTCTTCGACACCTTTGCCCTTGAAAACGGCTTCGATGGCCTGCGTCCAATGCTCTTCCTTGATCGGCAGTTTCGTGGAGAGCACGCCGACCAGACAGGTATTGAGGCCGCGCGGGTTCTCCAGGAGTTGCCGGGCCCGATCCAGATAGCCGGTCAGGTCCACGCCGTCGGCCTTGAGAAAAGCGGAAAGCCGCGGATGCTCCTCCTGATGAAAGCAGACGAGGAAGTCCGCGCCGCCCGCCGGAACGAGTGGGGAATACACCCGTCTGCCAAAACGCACGTGTGATTCGACCGAGCCGCCGCGCTGGGACATGCCGTGCACCTCGGACTTCTTCACGTGGTAGCCGGCGAACATCGCGGCCCAACCGCATACTTCGGAGGCCTTCAGAATCCCTTGACCCCCGATTCCGCCGAACGTGATGCTATACACCGGGTTCTTCATAGCGAACGACCTGTCTTCGTAGGGTGCGCATCACGCACCGTTGAACCATTCCCGGCCTCCGGAGCTGGTGCGTCGTACGCACCCTATGCGACCCGGAGGCATTACGAATCCCCTGCCCGCCAAACGCAGTGCCGTAGACCCTATCCATTCATAGCCGGCGACCTATCTCCGCAGCAATTTGCAGGGATGCCTTGAGATGATGACGGACAGGGCGTCCTGCCTCACCCGCTTTTCGAGAATCGTCCGGAATTCCTCGAGGTTCTTCGGGTCCACCACATCGACGTTATCCGCCCCGCACGCACGGCAGAGGTCTTCGAGAACGAGCTTCTTCGTGGGCTCGTTGCGAATGGTCAGGCCGGTGGCAGGATGCTGTTGCCCGCCCGTCATGGCCGTCGTGGAGTTGTCCAGGATCAGGATCACACCTTTGGCCTTGTTATAGGCCGCGTTGATCAGCCCGGTAACACCCGAATGGACAAAGGTGGAGTCACCCACCACCCCGACAATGTTCTTGCCCGGCGCCCCTTTGCGCCAGCCCTCGTTGAAGGTCACACCCGCACCCATGCACAGGCATGAGTGCAGGGCCGACATGGGCGGCAGGCAGGCCAGGGTGTAGCAGCCGATGTCGCCGGCCACGTAGAGGTCCAGCTTCTTGAGGGCGGCAAAAGTCGCCCAGTGCGGACACTCGGGGCACAGCCGCGGCTTTCGTGTCCCCGCCCTTTTCTCCTCTTTCGGCCGACCCGCAACGAGGCTCGGGATCATTTCGGGCGTCAGCTCGCCGATGCGGAACGACGGGTCCTTCGCGGCAACTTTGAGCCCGAGAGTTCTGACGTGCTCTTCCAGAAACGGGTCCAGCTCCTCGACCACGACGAGCTTCTTGACGGTCTTGGCAAAGGCCTTGATCTTGTCGTCGCAGAACGGGTAGCTCATGCCGAGCTTCAGGTAGGAAGCGTCGGGATAGTTCTCCTTCAGATACTGGTACGCGACGCTCGAGGTGATGAAGCCGAGTTTGCCGTTGCCCTTCTCGACCCGATTCAGCCGGGTCCGTTCGGACAACGATTTGAGCTGGCCGAGCCGCTTCTCGACGAGAATGTGGCGCTGGTAGGCGTTCCCCGGGACCATCACGTACTTGGGGATGTTCCTTTCGAACTCCGGCCGGGGCGGCACCTGCCGCTCCTTCAGGGTGATGTTCTCCTTCGTGTGCGAGACACGTGTGGTCATTCTCACGATGACGGGCGTGTCGTAGCGCTCGCTGATCTTGAACGCTTCCTGGATGAACTCCCGTGCCTCCGCGGGGCCGGACGGCTCCAGCATGGGCATCTTGGAGTAGAGAGCAACCCAGCGGGTATCCTGCTCGTTCTGCGAGGAATGCATTCCGGGGTCGTCGCAGACCACGATGACGAAGCCGGCCAACACGCCGGTATAGGAGGCCGTCATCAGCGGGTCCATGGCGACATTCAAACCCACGTGCTTGCACGCAAAGAGGCCGCGACCGCCGGCCGTGGCGGCGCCATAGGCCACCTCGAAGGCCACCTTCTCGTTGACTGACCACTGTACGTCCACATCCGGGAACCGTGCCAGGGTCTCGAGAATCTCTGTCGAGGGCGTACCCGGATAAGCGCAGGCCACCCTCAGGCCGGCCTCCCATGCCCCGTACGCTAACGCTTCATTGCCTGAGAGCAACGCTTTCTTGGATATACCAGGCCCAGCCATAGGCTCCTTACTGTAGGTAAGCCACCGGCCAATTCCACAAAAAGTCATCCGTAGCTGTGCGCTTTTGTCTCTTCCACGCTCGTCCGGTGCCGCATCAGAATGTGTACTCCAGGTTGAACCGCAGGAAGTAGGCGTCATCGCTATTCGTGCTCGCGTAGTAATTTCCCGGGTTGAAATACTCGCCCAGGAGATGGCCGTACAACTGCTCCGTGAACTTGTACTTGGCCCACATGGTGAACAGATGGCCCCGGAACCTGTGGTCGGGCGACACTTGAATCACCGGAAGGACCGTGCCACTGTTCTCATCCGCCCAGAGGGCGTGATAGTCGGTGGAAATCTGCCATTGCTTGTTCAGATTGAACTTGTGACCGACGTTCAGCCGGTGCAGATTGGTGCTTTCCGCGATGGAGGTTTCAAACGTGTAGGTATAGATGAACAGCTCGCTCCAACGCGGCCACTCGGCCCAGAGCAGGTCGAACTGCTCATTGTCACCTGTGTCCGGGTCATCGCCGGAAGCATACTCGTATCCGATGTGCACACTGCTGTTGTGCGAGTCTTTGAACAGGTATTCGAGGTTCGTGAGGGCGCCGAAGGCCTCCACATCCTGCTCCACGTCTATGACAGGGGCCCGATTGCCGGTCTTCTTTCCCGTCTGGACGGCCCCTTCCGCACGGTATTTCCAGTTCTCGCCCATGCTGCCGGCTATCGCCGCACCGAACGTGAAGATTTCCGCCTTCTGACTCCAGATGGCGGGCAGTGCGGGATCCTGGGTGAATGTGACGTCGACCGGGTTGTCGTTCTTGTAGATGAAGAAGCCCTCCAACTGCGTCTTCTCCAACGACGTGTTGGTCAAATAAAGAATGGCTCCCCGCTCGTCGGCCTTGGCGAGCGCGCGGTCCTCGTCGGAGATGGGCTCCAGCCAGCGATCGGACTCGGCCGCCTGGTCGACGTAGATCAAGTCGATCTTCGTGCTCCTGTCGGCCCAGTCATAGGTGAACCGGGCCGCATCCAGGAAGATGGTCCGGGAGCCATCCAGCGGCGTCCCGTCAAGGACCAGCCAGCCGACACCGAGAATCACGTCCTGGCGACCGATAGTGGCCGTCAGCGGCATGCCGCCGAGATTCTGCAAACGCAGGTTGAACCAGTCGAACAGGGCCTCGTCGAAATCGACCTCCTGGGGTTTTCGCGGGGGCTCATCCCACGTTCGGAATTCCCAGGTGAGCCGCGTGTTGAAATAGATGTCCTGGCCCAGGACCCACCTCGTCCACCACCTCGTGCGATAGCGCTGATACTCGTACTCGTGATTCACATTGTCATCATTCAGCACGTCGATGTTGTCGGCCCAGACCGACCGGAAGCGATGGTCGAGTCCCATGCTCAGCCAATCGGTGGGATTGTGAAACTTGGCCCATGCGTCCGGCCAGAACAACTCCTTGTGCGCCGGCGGCGCCGGGGCGGCCGCCGCCTCCGCCAGGACCACCGAACTGCTCGTCGCCGTCATTACTGCGATCACAAGTCCAATCTTCCAAGTTCGTTGCTTCATTTGTTTCTCCTTTTTGCCTCCCGGAGTAGCGGATACTTGCTTACCGTGCCTTCAAATCACGCGCCGGCGCATGACTCGGGTAAGCAACTTGCGACGCTGAGCAGATACGTTCCTAGTACCCAAGCGCCTTCGACTCCAAACACGTTCCTGCAAGACCTGTGGACGGTCGCCGTTCGGCAGACGCACGACCGGCCTCCAACCTATAAACGGATAATTCTGCGCAACATCAGTGCAAAAGGAAAGTGCGTTTTCGGACAATATCGTAAATTCTGTGGGTGTATCACGGCTGGGTCCCTCCAGCCGCCCATTCGAGACCGGATTTGCTTTCCTGCGAATCGGCCTGCCTACTGTCCTAAGTGCTTATGTCAAAAAAAGTTAACATTGCCGGCCGGCCGGCGCGACATCTCAGGCCAGTCCCAGAAGGCTCAGTGCATTGCCCGCCAGGATTTGCCCCAGTTTCTTCGACGGGAGGGACATTTTTTTGAGGAAAGCCAGCGTTTCGGCCTGGTCCGTCCAGGGCGAATCCGTTCCGAACAGCACGTAACCGTCCGGGTGGTCCACGATCATCTGCCGGGCTCGCTCGAGGCCCAGGTCCTCCATGGCAAAGGAGATTTCCATGTAGATTTTGCGCCCCAGAAGATGCCGACGGACTTCCTCCCATTGCTGCCACGCCCCCAGATGCGTAGTGACGAGTTTCAGCGATGGAAAGGTCTCAGCGATCCCGAGCAGCTTCCCGGGGTCGGCCCTGCGGATTCTGGGAAAGGCGATGTCGTACCCGGTGTGCATGACCAGCAGAAGGTCCTGCCGGGCCGCCTCCTCATAGAGGCGAAACATCCTGTCTTCATCGGCAAAGAAGTCCTGATAGAACGGATGCAGCTTGATCCCCTCAAACCCCTCGGCCCGAATCTGCCGGATCCTGTCGATGCAGGCGGGGTCCGCCGGATGCACCGATGGGAAGGGAACCAGCCGGTCCGAGCGTATCTCCTGGCACCAGCCAAGAATCGGTTCGAACTGCTCCGGCCTGGTCGCGATGCAGCAGATAACGCTCTTCTCGATGCCGGCCGCATCCATCGACCGCAACAGGTCGCCGACGGTTCCGTCGAGATAAGCCTTGATTCCCGGTGCTTCCTCAAGCAGGGCCTTCATTGCGCGAGGCGCCAGTGTATCAGGAAAGGCGTGAGCGTGAAAATCTATGACTCCATGTTTCATACGGTTGTCACAAGGTCAGGACATAGCTTCTATGGCCGCGCCATGATAATATCAACACGGTCCGGTATCAACAGATAAGTACTTGCAGGGATGTGACGGGTGCGGCCGGCATTCGCTGCCAGATTCGGGCTGCAGAGTAAGGCGAGCCCCCTCGCGCGCCTGAAGATGTCGCACGGGGACGCACGACCCGTCGCGCGAAATCCCGCACTTACGCACGCGGGCCAGAAAGGTCTGTCGCACGCGATGCAGACTTGCGAGAGTGAGCTGTCTTGGGTACTATCGGCAGAGACGGTCAGTTGGAGGTTCGTTATGCAGGCAATATGGGACTTTTTCCAGAACGACAGGTTTGCACAGCACAGCGGCATCGAGCTGCTGGAGATTGCGGAAGGTCGGGCCAAAGCCAAAATGGCCATCCGGGACGCACACCTCAACGGCGTGAACCTGGTTCACGGCGGGGCCATCTTCACCCTGGCCGATCTGGCTTTCGCCGCGGCCTCCAACTCGCACGGCACGGTCGCCGTGGCGATCAATGCGAGCATATGGTTTGTCAAGGCGGCCACGCAAGGCACCCTGTACGCCGAGGCGGAGGAGGTGTCCTGCAATCCGAAACTGGCGACCTACTCCATCAAGGTTACCGACGAGGCGGGCGAGATCGTTGCCCTCTTTGAAGGAATGGTGTACCGAAAGAAAGATCGGATCGACCGATCCACCCGGGACTGAGGAATCGTCAGAGATTGAAAAGAGTCATTCAGATCGGGGGACGGTGCTGAAGCGCCGTCGAGAACGCTCTGTCCATCTACCTGAAGACGTCCGCCATGAAACGCAGGACCCAATACGAGTACATCCGGAAAGCTCTGCTCCGCTGGTTCGCGGAGAATGCCCGGGAACTGCCGTGGCGACAGTCCAGAGACCCGTATGCCATCTGGGTTGCGGAGATTATGTTGCAGCAGACGCGGGTGTCGACCGCCCTGCCCTATTACGAGCGCTTCCTGAAACGCTTCCCCACAGTTGAGAAGCTCGCCCGGGCCCGCCTCGATTCGGTGCTGAAGCTGTGGGAAGGTCTGGGGTACTATTCGCGGGCGCGGAACATGCACCGGACCGCCCAAGAGATCGTGACGCGATTCGGCGGGCGCCTGCCCCAGACGACCGAGGAGCTGTTGACGCTGCCCGGCATCGGCCGCTATACGGCCGGCGCGATCGCCAGCACGGCTTTTAGCGAACGGACGCCGATGGTGGACGGCAACATCGAGCGCGTCCTGTGCCGGCTTTTTCGCATCAAGGGCAACCGGAAAGAGAACGCGGTCCGGAAGAGACTATGGACCATCGCGGCGGAAATCCTGCCGCCGGATAGCGTCGGCCAATTCAATCAGGCGTTGATGGAACTCGGGTCCGAAGTATGTACGCCGCGCAACCCACGTTGCACGGATTGCCCGGTCCGGCGGGTCTGCGGGGCCAGGCGTCACGACGAGCAGGACTCCCTGCCTAAGCGCACCCCGAAGAAGCCTCTGCCGAGCTATCCCGTGGTGGTCGGCGTGATCTACAAGGGGGGCCGCATCCTGATCGACAAACGCAGGCCGAAGGGTCTGCTCGGCGGCCTCTGGGAATTCCCGGGCGGCAAGAAACGACCGCACGAATCCCTTACCGCCGCCCTGCGGCGCGAAGTCCGAGAGGAACTTGCCATCAGCATCCGGGTCGAGCGCCCGCTGGCCGTCGTGCACCATACGTACACCCACTTCCGCATCCGGATGCACGCCTTCGAATGCACCTGCCTCTCGGGTGAGCCACGCTGCACCACCTGCGCCGATTTCAAGTGGGTGCGCCCGCGCGATTTAGGCCGCTACGCCTTCCCCGCCGCCAACAACAAGATCATCCAAATCCTGCGCTCCCAGGCCAGGTAGAACACAATTCATACTCACAGGCAATGCGGATGCGCTGCCTGTCTTGTCACCCCTGCACTGCAAAGGCGCAACATCTTGTTTTTCTAGCAAGCATTTTCCACGACGATGGCGCAAGTCCTCGGAACAAAAAGAATTATGTTGCGCGCAGAGACGCGCGGACGCAAAGTCCAACGTACGTTTCCATCCTGCTTTTCTCCGCGCCTCAGCGTCTCCGCGCGAGTCGATTTTGGTTGCGGCTGAGCGAAGCGAAGCCGCCCCAAGCAGGCAGGGGTCCAGCCGACCCGCGAAGACGCAAGTGCTTGCGTTCGGGGCACAGCCTCTGCGCAGCGTGTCTGGATTCCTGCC